>JAYUGV010000232.1:0-9809 GCA_043767565.1 Anaerolineales bacterium | reverse complement strand
GCGCATCATTGGTGATCTCGAACTTCGCAGTTTCTGCCTCTTGCTTTAGGCGGAACTCTACCCGGCTTGCGTTTAGCGATCGGGTGGCTTCGAAATAGTCCTGACACAACCGGAATAAAGCCAGCTCCATGCGATCCGAAAGTCTCACAGATAAACGCACCAGGTCAAGGTTGACTTGTAAGCCGTGTTTTCGGCGTATTTGACCAGCAAGGTTTTCGAGCGCAGGCTCCAAGCCCAGCGTTCCCAACATGATCGGTTGCAAGTTATCGTCGAGATCACGGACTTGCTGCAACACCTGACGCGCCAAAGTTGAAAGCACCGATACAGCCATGTGTGCCATTTGATTCGCGCCCAGCGTCTTTTCGTAGGTACCCGCCTGCGAGAGCAGCAAATTCAACGGCTCGATCACATCATTCTTCAAATAGACCGCCATGCGCCGCCGTTCACTTTCGATGGCTGCGACTACATCCTCAGTGGAGGCATAAAGTAATAATTCCTGTGTTAATGGCTGCTGCTGCTCGGAGTCATCGTGCAATGGTAATAAAAGATCTTCTTCACCGTCAAGCGGTTCAACATTTTCAGGACGGCGTATCACAGAAGAGGACGAACGCACAATACTCTTAAGCAAAGAAGGTGTTATCGTTTGCGGCAACGCCATTTCAATTGGCGATTCCTGAATTGGCTCTGCGGAGAATGCGTCTAGTGCACTCAAAGCTTCATGAGCAGAAGCATAACGCTGGGCCGGTTCCTTAGCCATCAGCCGTGCAAGCACAGCTTCGATCCCAGAGGGAATATCCGGCCTGCTGACATGCAGCGGAAGCGGGTCTGTGTAAATAATTTTTGATATAACCTGTACGACCTGTTCACCCACGAATGGTGGTTTGCCTGCCAACACTTCATGGAACACCACTCCCAAAGAATAAAGATCGGTGCGCAGATCGATCTCATTGCCCTGGATCATTTCGGGTGACATATACAAGACCGTGCCAACCATACCCTCGCCCTGTGTCAGGCGTATATCTTCGTGCGTGAACGCGAGTCCAAAGTCTGCGACCTTTACCTGTCCCTGGGGCGTGAGCATAATATTTTCCGGTTTGATATCACGATGGATAATACCTTGCTCGTGAGCGTAAGCCAGAGCCGCGAGCGCCGCTTTCAAAATGGGCAAGCTCTCCGCCATAGACCACGGTTCAGTATGTTTGCTGATCAGCGCATGCAGGTCATCGCCAGGAATGTATTCAAAGACGAGGTATTGCCAACCCTGATCCTCCCCTACATCGAAGATGGACATAATATTGGGATGCGAAAGACGCGCCACCAGACGCGCCTCTCTTAAAAAGCGGGCGGTGGCTTCCTGACCTAAAAAATATTTGGGGGATAAAAACTTGACCGCCACGTCACGGTCGAGCATGAGGTCGTGCGCTTTATAGACTACCCCCATGCTGCCTTCTCCCAACCACTCAACAAGTTGGTAGCGTTCGCGAATAACAGGAGGCGGGCTGGGAGTGATCGTCATCGGTATCGTATATTTCAATGTGTCAAAATAATGCAGACCGCCAGGTAAGTAGCCAGTCGAAAGTGTTTTTACAGAGTTGGTCCAGTAGTTGCACTGCTGGACGCCCGCGCCTTCGGCAGTGCAACTGCCGAAGGAACAAATTTGGCTAATAACTTATGGCGATTTACTTAGTGCCATGCTTATATAATCAAAGATGAGTTTGATCGACCGTGCGAGTACCACATGACCTTTTGAAGAATGGAACTTCAACGAAGTATAATCCCGTTAATGGGATCGTCTCTGCCCACAATTGATGTACACGAACAACTTCGCACTTTGCTCGATAAAGAAGGCGCGGTCTATCGCGTTTATCGAACACGAAGCGGAGGGACGCGCGGAACTCATCGCGCAGATCCGCGGTAACCGCATCGAACAATCCATCAAGTCGATGACGTTGCAGGTGCGGTTGAGTCGTAAGGAAAACATTTATTGCCTGGCGAACGTGCCCGGAAATTGTCGTGTCGATTTTGAGGGAGTCAAAAGATATTTCAACGCCGATAGCGCCGCATTTGTTTCAAAGGAAAAAGCGCAGGCGTTGACCGGATGCGTCATCGAGGCGATTCCGCCTTTTTCGTTCAATGACCAGCTTCAAGTGTTGGCTGATCTGCTTATTCTCCAGAATGAGGAGGTGGTGTTCAATGCCGGTCGTTTGGATCGGTCCATCTTTATGAAGCTAGATGATTACGTACGCATTGCCAAGCCGCAGATCGTGAAGATCGCGTAAGGAAATCCAACGAGGCAAAAAGAGTATTTTGGATAAAGCTGTTTCATGAGCTGTCTTTGATTGTAGCAATAGACGCAGCGCCGAATATTCCGATACAAAGGTGACAGTTATATTTGTCATTGATTCCAGGCGCTCTCTGATGGCTCATGGTGTAAAATTTGAGCGCTCACCGTGTAATACAAACTTGTGGAGGTTCTCAATGCCGATCACCAAACAACGCACACTGGCTTATGTCAACAACGAGTGGGAAACGTATATCGAACGATTTATCCGCCTGCCCAAGGACGAACAAGCGAAACGCGTCAAAGAGATGGGTTATGAACAGTTCCGCGATATGCTGGCGCATATTTTGGCGTGGTGGGACGAGGGCATGAATATCATCCTTGCCGTTGCGGAGAACCGCGAGTACGAACGCAAGAAATATGACTTTGATGTGTTCAATGCTGAAGCTGTCGCGAAGTATAAGGATCGGGATGAAGGCGCGTTCCTGGCTCAGTTTGAGAGAACGCGTCAGAAAATCGGAGCAGACCTCGGGTCGATGGATGAGGCGGTGTTCGAGAATCGCCGCGTTAGGAACTGGGTCCATGGGGTCTTTATCCACCACGCGCGTGAACATCTTGTGGCACTGAGTCGCTTTTTGACATTGGATCTGCTTGCGAATGAATGGGCGGAATATATTGATGATTACAGCAGCCTGGATGCAGGAAAGAAAAAAGAGTTTTTGGTGAAGCAGGGTTTTGATAATTTCCACGATCTGGTGGCGCATGTGACCGGCTGGTGGGAGGAGGGCGCGCGCATCATCACAGGGATCCTGGATACGCCGGGCTTTATATGGACCGACCCCGAAACGGATAAGTTCAATGTGGAGTTAACGCAGAAATATTCAACATGGTCTGATGAGGATCTGTTCGCGCATTATGAAACGGTACGGCATGTGTTGATCGAACTGGTTGCCGAGTTGCCCGAGGATGCGTTTCTGAACAGGGATATCGAGAGCTGGCTCGCCGCCGATGTGGTTGGACATTACGACGGGCACGCGATTCCGAGATAAATTGCAAAGGTGACTGTCAATTGCGAATTGACAGTCACCTTTTTGTTTAAGCCTCGGCTCTATTGCCAAGTTATTCCAGCAGTGCAACTGCTGGAATAACTTGGACTCAATCTAAATTGCGGATGGCAGGATGTGTGATCGCAAGCAGACCGGCGAGAACGGTGAGCGCGCCGCCGATCAGGAAGACCGGGGATGGACCGATCAGATGAGTAGCGACGCCCGCGACATACATGCCAACGGGCATCAAGCAGGTGGAGCCGAGTTGATCGATGCTGGAGATGCGCCCGAGTTGTTCATTGGGGATTTTTTCTTGCAGGAGATGGGTCCAGGCGAGTGAACCAGCTTGGAGGGCGATGCCGTTGATGAGTGCAGCGACGATCAAAACCCACAACGGCAGGTGCAAGCCGTAAATGCCCAGCATGAGCGCGGCAAGGGCAAGCGTGAGATTCATCATCAGTCCGCGGCGGGGGAGTTTGTTATAACGCCCGAACCAGAAGCCGCCGATAACGTAGCCGATGGGAAAAATGGAAAGGATAAGCCCAAGGCGCTGCACATCTTGCTTCATGAAGTCGCTGACGAGGAAGGGCATCGCAACGATGTACGGTCCGATCAAGGTGACGTTGGTGAGTGAGAAGACAAGGATGCTGATCCATAGCCAGGGCGTGGATGTGACAACGCCCAAGCCTTCACGAATATCAACGAGGAAATGATTCTCGGACGGTTCAGGGCGCGGGATGTTAGAAAAAAGCAAGGGGACCAAGAAGCAGGCTGACACGAAGAAAGATGCTGAGTTGATGAAGAAGGCGGGTGAAGTGCCGAAGAGGGCAACGATCCCTGCCCCAAGAGAAGGTCCGATCACACGTCCCAAATTAGCGCTGATGCTGGTCAAGGCATTGGCAGAGGGCAAGTCATCTTCGGGGACGACCTGCGGCACAAGCGCGTTGTAGGCCGGCGAGAAAAAGGCATCCACTGTGCCAAAGATAAAACTGGTGGCATAGATGTGCCAGAGCTGTAGTTGGTCGAAGTATGCGAGGAACGCAACGATCAATACCGCGAGGGTGCGACCGATATCGGAGAGTAACATCACTTGCACGCGCGGGAAGCGGTCCACGACTGCGCCGCCGATCAACAGGAGCACGACCGAGGGCGTGGCGACAAAGACCCACATCAAGCCCATGGCTTCGGCGGAGCCGGTCTTTTGCAGGATCCACCATGAGAGCGCGATCTCATACACAAAATCGCCGAGGCGTGAAAGTGTTTGCCCCGACCAGAGCAGTGCAAAGGAACGATGTTTAAGGGAACGTAGGGTGGACATGGGACTCTGGAAATGTAGAATGGAGAACGAAGAATTCAGAATAGGCGCAATTTTACTTGAGAAAATGTCTTCTTCCAGCCGGCTTTCTTTTTGCAATCACACCGATACTTTCTGTGCTGATAGATGAAGTAAAATACCGCTTGTAATTAGGCAGGCAGATCCCTCACTTTTCGATGCGCTTCGAAACTATCTTATGAAATCGATGATGGAATAAAACAATGGAAGATCATGTCGTTTACCTCGCGTTGGGCACGAATATGGGGAATCGCGTCGCTAATTTAAAAGAGACGATCGCAGCTTTGCCGCCGCAAATGGAGGTGAAGGCGAAGTCGAAGGTGTATGAAACGCCGCCCTGGGGCTATGCTGAGCAGGAAAAATTTCTCAACCAGGTGCTGAAGGTCAAAACCTATCTTGAGCCTGAGCAGTTGCTCAAGCATCTCAAACGTCTCGAGGTCGCGCTGGGACGGACTGCGTCTTTTCAAAATGGTCCGCGTTTGATCGACATTGATATTTTATTTTATGATAACCTGGTGCTTGAGTCGCCAGCGCTGGTAATCCCGCATCCGCATGTACATGAGCGCGGCTTTGTGTTATTGCCGATGCTGGATATTGCACCCGATTTTGTGCATCCGGTCAAACAGAGAAGCGTCCGTGATCTGATCGCGGGCTGTGATCTGCGGGGCATTGTGCAGGTTGTTAAGTAACCTGTACCTTCCATCAGTTGTATAATACAGACATCCCATCTTGGGGGAGAAACACTCAAAGGAGAATCAATGGAAACACAGACCCCTCCCACACTTCACCCATTACATCTCGGTGAGTTGCTTGACCAGGCGATTCGTTTGTATCGCAGGAATTTCATCACCTTCATTGGCATCATTGCGGTTGTCTATGTGCCGTTGATGATTTTACAGACCGCGTCCGCCACTCTTTTGAGCAGTTCACTAGGTGACATTGCCAGTTCGCCGGAGAATATTTTTTCAAACTATGCCTACTGGGGAGGCATGCTCTCGGCAGTTGTAATTGGATTCCTGCAATTCATATTTGTGCAGGGGATAGCCACCGGCGCATTGACCCGCGCGGTGGCGGATAATTATCTTGGCAAAACGACCAGCATCATGGATGCCTATCGTGGTATTGGGAAAGCCTGGCTGCCACTGGTAGGCGCGCTCCTCTTTGTGGGCTTGGTGGCTATTGTTCTCATGCTTTGGTGGATCATTGTTCCATGTGTTGGCTGGTTCACCGGATTGGGAATGCTCGCCTTCCTTACAGGGGCGGTCAGCCCGATGGTGGCGCCGGTTGTGGTGCTGGAGGGGCAGGGTATCGTCGCTTCTGTGCGGCGCGCGTGGAGTTTGGTGCGCCGCCGCTTCTGGCCCGTATTGGGAACCGTCTTTGTTCTGTATTTGTTCAGCTGGATCGTTGTGAAGGGTCCCGCAGCGATAATCAATGTTTTCTTGACCGGGATGTTTTCTTCCATCGGTGACTCGACCACGCAAGTGGTGATCACCACGATCCTGCAATCGCTGGTCTCATTGGTATTCATCCTGATCTATTATCCGTTGCAGATGACGGCTTTTACGCTGATCTATTTCGATCTGCGGGTGCGCACAGAGGGATTTGATCTCGCACTGCTAACAGTGGCGAATTCCGATTCAACTGATGTATCGCAAGTGATGGCTGCTCCCGCCCCTCCAGCTAACGAGCGCCTGATCACAGGACCCGACCTGGGCAACTTCGCCATCCTGACGCTTGGTGCGGCAGGGATCTACATCCTTTTGATTTCTGTGATCATGGGAGGCGCGTTCCTCTTCACATCTCTACTCCGATAATTTTGCATGCGTTTGATCTTTGTGGTATTGCTGATCGCGCTCTTGTCACTGACGAATATTTCAGCAGTGGGTCAGCCAGCACGTATGCTGCAGGACGGGACGCCGGTCACTGTTGAAGCGTATTGGGAACTCGTCAGGAACACGCGGCAGGCTCTCACGAAGATGGCGTCGCTGCCTGAGGCGGCGGTCCGCCAGCAGTTGGATAGACTCGCGGCGCAGTGGGCAAAGGTCACAGTGGTGGAATTCCCAGATCAAAGCCTGATGCAGATTGATCCGTCAGTGCTGGCTGCCGATCTAAAAATGGATCCGCCCGATATCAAACAGCTCGAAAAAATCATGGATGCGCTATGGCAGGCGCACGAACAATATCCCCAAAAAGTTTTTACGATCCAGCATATTGCTTCGTTGAGAACGATCCTTGCCAGACCAGAGTTTCAATGGAGCCAGCCCCAAACGCTGGAAGCGCCGACGTGGCTCCAGAAATTGTTCGACGGCTTCTTCAACTTGATGGAGCGCCTGGCATACGGGGTTGCAAATATGACGTATTATGGGCGCGTGCCCTTGATCGTTGCCGCGGCGCTTCTTTTTGTCTTTAGCCTGTTCTATATTTCAAGGAGCCTTTCGCGCAACCTGGTGCGCGACGCCCAACTCGCGGCGGAGGACGGCGATGAAGAAGGGACGCTTACTTCCAAGGGCGCAATGCAACGCGCACAGACCCTTTCAGGTCAGGGAGATTATCGCACCGCAGTCCGTTACTTATATCTTTCATCCTTATTGATCCTCGATGAGCAGGGACTTTTACGCTATGACCGTTCGCGCACGAACCGCGAATATTTGCGGAGTGTTTCTTCAAAGCCTGAATTGGCAATCCCATTACGGGATGTGATCGATGTGTTCGACCGGGTCTGGTATGGATTTGATGCGGTCGATGAAGAAACTTACAAGTCCTATGTCAAGCATGTGGATGATCTGCGGGAGAACAAAGAATGAAGGCGCTCTCGCGGGATGCCAGATTGGGGATCGGGGTTTTGCTTCTGCTGGTGGTTATCACGGCGTTCGCGGCGACCCAGAAAAATACCCAGCAGCAATATCCAGCGTTGTCGAGTCTTTCCTCTGCACCCGATGGCGCGCGCGCCTTGAAGTTGTGGGTTCAGGAATTGAAATACGATGTGGATGAGCAAGTGCTCACAGACTTTGAGCCGCCTGAAAATGCAGCCATTCTCTTGATGCTCGAGCCGCAATTCTCCACAGACGGCGAAATGAAATCTGTTGATACGTGGGTTGAGGATGGCGGCACGTTGATCTTGATCGGTGAGCAGTTCGGCATGTTCTCTGTGATAGACCATTACAAGTTCTCCTTCGACTATCTGCCGGATAACTCAGGCACACCGGCAGTTGCTGCGCCGCTGCTGCTTTCGCCTGTAGGGTTTGACGCGCGCAATACCACCGTCCGAATTGCCCTCGCATCAGAGCGGGATGATTACGTGACGCTGATGTCATATCAGGGTAAGCCCGTGCTGGTCTCTTTTGAGCAGGGCAAGGGACGTGTGATCTTGGGGACGGTTCCCGGATCCCTGACCAATGCCGGGCTGAAACTGGCTGGTAACCCCGAATTGGTGTTGAACATCCTTGCCCTGGCGCGTACGAAAGGAACCGTGTGGTTCGATGAGTGGCACCACGGCGTGCAAAGCGGCGCGCAAGTCTCAGGTCCGACAGAATTCCTGCGCCATACACCCGTTGGGCATGCGCTGTTGTTCGTGACCTTCGCTGTCTTCATCGCACTCTTCATGCAGGGGCGCGGCTTCGGCAGACCGATCCCGCTTCCGCAGGAGCTCAAGCGGCGCGCTGCGCTGGAGCATGTCATCGGCATTGCGAATCTCAGCCGCCGCGCGGCGCATCGCTCGGCAGTGATGATGCAGTATCATAGTCAGATCAAACGCAAACTCGGTCAGCGTTACCGGCTCGATCCGGGCATGGCTGATGAACAATATGTGAACACATTGGCAGGTTACAACCCGATGCTTGATAAGAACGAGTTACTCAATCTATTGAAACTCTTGAAACGCAGGAATATAAGCGAAACCGAAATGGTGCATCTCGCCGTGGTAGCCTCGAAGTGGATCGATACTTAAACTTTCCCTCACCCTAACCCTCTCCCGAAGGGAGAGGGGACTCCCTTCCCCTGCGGGGGAAGGGCTGGGGATGAGGATGATTTCAAGGAGAACTTATGAACCCGACTGATCTTAAAAATACGTTTGAAAGTTTACGCACCGAAGCAGACAAAGTCCTGGTTGGATTGCAGGAACCGTTCGAGCTTCTCGCGGTGGCGCTGTTCACCGGCGGACATGTTTTATTGGAAGGTGTGCCGGGGACTGCGAAGACGTTAATGGTGAAGACGCTCGCACACATGGTGCAGGCGAAGTTCACCCGCATCCAATTTACGCCGGACCTGATGCCGTCCGATATTTTGGGTACCAGCGTATTTGACATGGCAACCACTACCTTCCACCTCAAGAAGGGACCGGTCTTCACACAACTGCTCCTGGCTGATGAGATCAACCGCGCGCCCGCCAAGACCCAGTCTGCGTTGCTGGAGGCGATGGAGGAGAAGCAGATCAATCTCGAAGGCGAGCGGCATGTATTGGATGCGCCGTTCATGGTCGTCGCCACGCAAAACCCAATCGAATATGAGGGAACCTATCCATTGCC
The DNA here is from genome assembly GCA_043767565.1 of Anaerolineales bacterium. Taxonomy (GTDB): domain Bacteria; phylum Chloroflexota; class Anaerolineae; order Anaerolineales; family Villigracilaceae; genus Defluviilinea. Next base: position 626 of record JAYUGV010000232.1, on the reverse strand, counting down.
CGAAGCGCAACTGGATCGGTTCATGTTCAAGGTGCTCGTCCCGTATTCTTCTCTCGATGATGAGATTGAAGTGTTGCGCCGTTATCATCAAGGCTTCGACGCACATAACCTGCAAGCCGCAAGTTTGAATCCTATATTGACCGCGAAACAGGTTGTTGAAATACGCGAGTCCATCAAGCAGATCGTTGTAGAAGAAGGCATCTTGAATTACATCGCGAAGATCGGCGTGGCAAGCCGACAGTCACCGGATGTGGTATTAGGAGCCAGCACACGCGCCACGACGCATGTCTTGTTAGCCTCAAAAACCTTCGCCGCAATGCAGGGACGTGGGTATGTCACGCCAGATGATGTCAAGTTCGTCGTGCCGCCGGTCTACAGGCATAGAATTTTGTTGAAGCCGGAAGCGGAGATCGAGGGACTTGATCCGGATTCGGTGATTCAGCGCGTGTTGGGTTCGGTTGAAGTGCCGAGATAAGGAAGGAATGCAGAATGATGAATGCAGAATAGTAAATTCTACATTCATCATTCTCAGTAGATCACGAAAACGTAGTAACGACTTTAGTCGTTCGGCTAAAAACGATTACTGGAAGGATGCAGCTACTTTGCTGTGAACGCTTTGAAACGCG
>JAYUGV010000231.1:0-9852 GCA_043767565.1 Anaerolineales bacterium | reverse complement strand
TGAAACCTCGTTGGCGAAAAGTATTACACGATCTAATTGATAACAAGGGCCGCACATTGCTGGTGGTCTTTTCCATTGCAGTGGGTGTATTCTCCATTGGAGTCATTGCGGGGGCATATCAGATCATCTCGAATGATATGAGTGCTTCATATTCCGCCAATCGACCAGCAAACATCGAGATGCGGATGGCGAACTTCAACGATGATGTGTTGACGTCCATTCATAACCAGCATGGTGTGGAAGAAGCCGAAGGGCGGCGGGTGTTCAACGTCCGTGTGCGTGTGCCCGGCACCGAAAAATGGACCACGCTCGACATCGTCGCCTTTGAGAGTTTTGAAAAGAACGCCATTAACTTGTTGACCCCGATAGAAGGCGCCACAATCCCTAAAAAACGCGAAGTCTTGTTGGAGCAGAAAGCGCTTCAGCATGTGGATGTAGGGGTGGGCGGAGCGCTGGAATTCCAATTACCTGACGGTTCAACCAAGACTTTGCCTGTGGTTGGGGTTGTTCAGGATACTGCCGCTGGTGCGGGAGATTTCCTGGCTTCACCTTTTGGGTATATCACGATGGATACCCTGCAATATTTGGGACAGCCAAAACTTTACAACCGTGCCTATGTGACCGTTGCAACTGGCGGCGATGATATCCTGCATGTTCGTGAAACAGGCGCGCTATTAAAGGATAAGCTCGAAAAGAATGGAACGACAGTTGTCCGATTGCGTTCGGCGTTGACCCATAAACATCCACTGGCGGATACGGTCAATGCCATTCTGGGTATTTTGATGGCTTTGGGAATCTTGATCGTGTTCCTGTCCAGTTCGTTGATCGCAAATACACTGAACGCTTTGCTCAATCAACACCTGCGGCATATCGGTGTGATCAAGTTGGTTGGCGGGCAGCGCAAGCAAGTTTTCCGTATGTACCTGACGCTCATTATGGCGTTTGGTATTTTGGCGTTGCTGATCGCAGTCCCATTAGGCGGACAGGGCGCCTATGGGCTGGCATTGTTTATTTCAAGCCAAATGAACTTCAATCTGCTGGGTTATCGCATCGTGCCGATGGCGTTTGCAATTCAGATCGCGGTAGGATTGCTTGTCCCACTCGTTGCGGGTTTGGCGCCGGTGTTGAACGGCTCGCGCATCACGGTGTTACGCGCTCTCAGCGGAGATGTGGCTGATGATGAGGTGCAGGTTTCGGGTGGAGAGAAGCGGCTTTCCTGGTTCGATTGGATGCAGGTCAAGGTGACGAGTCTGCTTGCGCTGCGCGGCATCCATGTCCCGCGTCCGTTCGTGATCTCGCTGCGTAATACGTTCCGTAGAAAGAGCCGGTTGATGTTGACGTTGTTCACGCTCACGATGGGCGGTGCGATCTTTATCTCGGTCTTCAATGTGCGCGTGACGCTGCATGAATATATCGGTCAGATCGGGAAATATTTCCGCGCGGATGTGACGCTCGATTTTGACAAGTCGTATCGTTTGGATGAGATCCAGCAGTTCGCGCTGAAAGTGGACGGCGTTATCAAGGCGGAGGGTTGGCAGTTCGCCAGCGCTGAAATGCTGGATACGAACGGTAACTTGATCGATAACGTCTTTGTGTTAAGCCCGCCTGCGCAGAGTACGTTGATCCAGCCGATCCTTGTTTCGGGGCGTTGGATGCGCCCAGATGATGTGCGTAAGCTGGCTGTGAGTGAAGGCGCGTTGAAGTATTTTCCAAATCTTCAGCCGGGTGATAATTTGAATTTAAAGATCAACGGGCGCAAGGAAGTTTGGGGAGTGGTCGGCATCTTTAAGTTCATTGATCGCGAAGGTGTGTTGGCGTATGCGCCTTATGAATATATTTCGCAGATGAACCATCTTGCGAATCGTTCATCTTCATTCAGGGTCGTGACCGTGCAGCATGACCGTGCCTATCAAGATGCCAAAGCTCAGGAACTTGATCGGTATTTTCGCGATCACGGATATAAGGTGCGTGTGACTCAGGCTGGGAATGCAGCGCTGGATACTGCCGTGGAAAGTCTGGATACATTGGTGGTATTCCTGCTAATCATGGCGATCTTGACAGCGGTTGTCGGCTCCATGGGACTCGCCGGAACAATGGGCATGAACGTGTTGGAACGCACCCGCGAGATCGGGATCATGCGTGCCATCGGTGCGGACGACCGCGCCGTCATGCGGACGGTGATCGCCGAAGGGATCGTGATCGGTTCGATCTCGTTCGTGATGGCGATTGTGCTTTCGATCCCTTTCACATATGGGCTTTCGTATATTGTTAGTGTGGCTGTATTTCAAACTCCCATTACGGTGGCGTTCACCTATTTGGGATATGCGATCTGGCTGGGGCTTGTTTTAGTGTTATCGACGGTTGCAAGTATTTTGCCTGCGCGTAATGCGGCGCGTTTGACGATCCGTGAAGTGTTGGCGTACGAATAAAGTTAATTACGGTGGTTGAGTAGCCCGGCGTGCTCGTGGCAGGGCGTACACCTGCACCAGCACGCAAGTGCAGGTGTCGAAACCACCTGTTGTTCAAGAAATTTTATGTTTGTATGAAACTCGCTTGTTTCGATACGTTCCTCGCTATCGCTTGGAACTACTCAACGCGGAGTAATCAAGAAAGAAGGAATATACGATGAAGAACAAAATCTATAACTTAATGATGTTGACCGTGATCTTTGCACTGCTGTTGACTGCCTGTGGCAGTAGGCCCACAGGCGCGACTCTATCATCAGCCGCACCTGTTTCCGTTACGACAAATGGCGTCGTTGCTGAAGGAAAGCTCAAACCTGCTCAGGCGGCGAACCTGACATTCCAGGTGCGCGGCCTGGTGGCAGAAGTCAACGTTAAGATTGGTGATCAGGTCAAGAAGGGCGATGTGCTTGCGCGGCTTGCTAATGCTGATGTAGCGGTGGCGCAATTGACCGGTGCCAAGCTTGAACTGCTCCAGGCGCAGCAGGCCTATGACCAACTCCTGCGCACCGCAGGGTTGGGTCGCTCAGATGCGTGGACTGCTTACATGAATGCGCAGATCGTCCGTGCTGCGACGGAACGTGCGTGGGAAGCGGTCAATGAAGATGATATTGATAACCGCGTCGAAGATGCCAAAGCCGAAGTGCAGGACCGCGAAAAAGACCTGCAAGATGCCCAGGATGAGTTCGATAAGTACAAGGACCTCGACAAAGATAACGCCAAGCGCAAGACCGCCAAAGCTGGTCTTGATAAAGCACAGACCGATTACAACGAAGCCGTTCGCAAACAGGAAGAGATCGCGCGCGAAGGTGACAGTGTCCGCGCTGCGTTGGATACTGCCTTAGCCGCCGAAGCCGAAGCGAAATATCAATTTGAACTTACTGTGGATGGTCCCAATAAGGAAACACTTGGATTCCTTTCCGCCCGTTTGGAGAATGCCAGGGCGCAGGTTGCTGCGGCGGAAGATGTGCTCAGCAATTATCAGCTCACTGCGCCGTTCGATGGCATCGTCGCGGAGGTGGCTGTCAAAGTTGGCGAGCAGGTCACAGCTGAGTCCCGAGCCGTGTCCGTCGCCGATCCCTCCGCGTGGATGATCGAGACCACCGACATCACCGAACTTGAAGTTGTCAACGTGGCTGTCGGTCAAAAGGTCACCTTCACTGCCGATGCGCTGAGCGATGTCACCATGCACGGCGCCGTCACCGAGATCAGCCAGTCATCGTTCGTGCAGGGCGGCGATGTGATCTACACCGTCCGCATTCAGGCGAATGATGTGGACCCGCGCCTCAAATGGGGCATGACCGTTCAAGTGATATTCGAGCCGCTGCCGTAGCAATTTGATAACTACTGAAAGATTTGCAGGGATGACATCTGTCATCCCTGTTTTTTTATTTGGATATAAACCCGCTTCATGCTTAGCCGGAAGTTGATTCTGATTAAACTGCCTTTCCCTCACTCAAGCCTGATCCCCGGAATCTGCGCCTGACGTTTTTTCATATCGAACGAGCAGCCCTGCGTCAACACATGGATTTTCAATCCGCTCACCGCAACGGGACGTGACCCTTCCACTTCAGCCACATTTGTTGAAATCATTTCTTTCCCATCCACGATGGTGATCGCATTCTTCCCAAGGACTGTAATATGCCGGTCATCCTCGACGATCGCGCAAGTGTTTTCATCCACGCCGACTCCCAGTGTGCCCGGGTGCATAGATACGGCATATGCCAGCCGTCCTAACCGGTCGCGTTGACGGAAGTGCTGATCGAAAATGATCTTGTCCGTGAAGCCCAAGCCCGGAGAAAACCGCGCCAGCCCTTCGCGCGGAGTCGCACCGCCGCGACCATAGGCGATCATTACCTTGGACATGACCGCCGTCCCTGCGGAGGTTCCGCAGATGACTGTACCTCTCTGATACGCCGCCAGCAATTCCTGTTCAAAGTCCGTGCCGCCGATGACCGCAGTGATGCGCATCTGAGTCCCACCTGCAATGAAGATTCCAGTTGCGCTGCGAAGTGCATCCAGATGCTTTTTTTTATCGGCATCTTTGCGCTCCCGAAATTCCAATGAGATTGGTTTTTGTTTTACATCCAATTTCTGAAATGTCTCGCAATATTCTCTGCCAGTACTTTCCACACCCGAAGCCTGCGGCAGAATAACGATCTTTGCCTTCATTCCGCCTGCGCGTTTAATGAATTCCTTGAAAATAACCGGTTCTTCAAAATCCACCGCGCCGCCAATTGCCATGAGAGTTGTCATTGTGTCACCTGTGTTGAAAGATATGCTTGTTGATGCAGCTCAAGCATAAATGAAAAATTGATGCTCGGCAAGTTCAGCGTTCATCCCTTATAATCCGCACCATTATGGATTTCAACTCCCCAATCTTTCTATTTCTGTTTTTGCCGGTATTTATCCTTGTTTACCACCTTGCCGGAAGGCGAGCGAAACCGGTTGTTGGAATTTTAGGTAGTCTCCTTTTCTATGCCTGGGGTAATTTGATCTATATCCCCTTGATGCTGGGACTTGTGATCTTTGCTTATCTGACGGCTCGTGGAATTAACCAGTGGAGGGATCAAAGACTTGCAATATATTTGTTATCGGTTGGTGTTCTCGCGAACATTGCCCTGCTTATTGGATTTAAACTTTGGGCTGGCGTCAAATATCCATTGGGGCTTTCGTATGTAACGTTTCAGGTGATCGCATATCTCTTTGAAGTCTACAACCACAAAGTGGAGAGCGAGAAAGACCTCATAAACTTTTCTTTCTACCTGCTCTTATTTCCGAAGATCCCGGTCGGTCCAATTACGCGATACAGTCAACTGCGGGATCAGATCCAGAACCTGCATGTTGAACCTTTGGATGTGGCTGACGGCTTGCGTCGCTTCATCGTTGGCTTTGCCAAAAAAGCATTGATCGCAGATACCCTGGCAAAAGTGGTAACTCCAATCTTCAATCTTACATCACCTGCTGTTTCGCCTTTCATCGCGTGGCTGGTCATTATTAGTTATTCTTTGCAATTGTATTTTGACTTTTCAGGTTACACCGATATGGCGATCGGCATAGGGCGTATGCTGGGCTTTCGCTTCGTTGAAAATTTCAACTTCCCCTATATATCGAAGAACATTGGCGAATTTTGGCGCCGCTGGCATATTTCCCTTTCGAGTTGGTTCCGCGATTTTGTTTTTTATCCATTGGAAAGGCGCCGCCTAAAGTGGTTTGGTCAATCGATTAATATTCTGATTGTGTTTATTTTAACAGGGCTGTGGCATGGTATTTCAAGAAATTTTGTAATTTGGGGATTGATCCATGGCTTGGCGCTTGTTTTCGAGTCAACTTTTATGGGGCGAAAACTTCGAACCTTTTGGGCGCCTTTGCAGCATATATATGCCTTGGGAGTGATCTTGGTAGGCTGGGTGTTCTTCCGTTCCCCTTCATTACATTTTGCGCTCGTCTTTTTGCGCCGATTATTGGGTGATGGGAGAGGAGTAAAACCACTACTATTCGAGCTGACAAGCCCGTTACCATTTATAGAACCGACCTTTGTAATTGCCCTGCTGGCAGGATTAATGCTTGCGATTCCTGTCGGACAATGGTTGGCTGAACGATTGAAGAAAACTTCTAAGAATGGAATTGTTGTAAATTCTGCCGTTTGGATCATTAGGGATTTTGGTTTGATATTTCTTTTAATCTTATCCATTGCAGCAACTGCAAGTTCGGCGTTTACCCCCAGTATTTATGGTGCATTCTAAAATGGATACGAAGAAACCAGATAAGATCCGCCCTTTACAGAACAATACCGCCAGGATTTATTCATCAATATTCTCAGCGTTGGTATTGGGTTTATTGATTTCCTTTACTTTCCTGCCGAAGTTTAATTTATCTACAATTAACACAAATTTTCATTGGCAAAAAGATTTGATTGGTTTGTATACATCCTTGAGGTTGAATATTGGTGACAAGGTTTATAATAAAGCTGTAATCGGCAAAAGTGGCTGGTTTTTTTTTACGGGGGATAACAGTATGACAGATTATCAAAAGGCAGATACACTTAAGCAGAAAGAGCTATTTGCACTTCAAACGAAATTGGACCGATTGAATAAAGACTTGAAAGATAGAGGGGTTGCCTTGCTTGTAGTAATCCCTCCCAACAAAAGCACCATATATCCTCAATACATGCCCGATGAAATTCCTGTCTTAGGTCAGATATCTCAGCTTGATCAATTTGTTAAATACATGAAGTTGCATGGTAATACATTTATTCTCGATCTAAGACCAACATTGTTGGATGCCAATCAGCCCCACGCTATTTATTATAAAACCGATACGCATTGGAATGAGGTTGGTGCCTATTATGGCTATGTGGGGATCATGCATGCTTTAGAGTTGAATTACCCAGTAATGATTCCGCGGCCTATCTCCGATTTCACGTATACCTATAAGGGTACTTCTGTGCGTGATCTTCCGTTGTTAATGGGTCTCTCAAAATACCCGGAAGAAAATTGGGTTTTGATCCCGAATTTCGCAAATCAATTAACAGAATCGAAAATTACTTTACCAGATGGACGTTTTATTCGTACGGTAATAAATACTGACAAACAATTGCCGAAGCTTCTGGTTTTTGGTGACTCGTTTTACGGCTCCCTTGCGCACTTTATTGAGCCGCACTTTAGCAGGGTGAAAACAATCCCTTTCACCTACGAAAACGATGTCTGGTCTCTTGATTGGATTCAGCGCGAAAACCCAGATATTGTTATTATTGAAGTTGTGGAGAGAGATATAGATGTTACTCTGCTTAGGTTGTTTGAGAATTAATCTGAAGTTGTCAAATTTATCTCTTGATTAATCTAGGGTTGGGCTATGTTTTATTTGCTATAATCTCCCTATGAGTAACTCTCGCCAACGCCCCCTCGACCCCGAATCCAAACCCGATGACCGCGTGGACAACGCGCTCCGTCCGCAAAAGCTGCATGACCTCATTGGTCAGGAGAAAGTCAAAGAGAATCTTGGCATCCTGATCTCTGCAGCGGTTAAACGCGGTGAAGCCCTGGACCATGTCCTGTTTTATGGACCTCCGGGCTTGGGCAAAACGACTCTTGCAAATGTCGTTGCGAATGAGATGGGCGTCAATATTAAGGTGACAGCTGGTCCTGTTATCGAAAGAGCTGGGGACTTGGCTGCTATCTTAACCAACCTCCGCGCAGGCGACGTGCTGTTCATTGACGAAGTCCATCGCTTGGGACGGGCTGTCGAAGAAGTACTCTATCCCGCCATGGAAGATTTCGCGCTGGACATTGTCATCGGCAAGGGACCGTCAGCGCGCTCGATTCGCTTGAAACTGCCGCACTTTACCGTTGTCGGGGCGACGACGCGTCTCGCGCTGGTAACAGCTCCTCTACGCGCGCGCTTCGGAGCCGTCTATCGTCTCGATTATTACGAGCCGGAAGCCATGATCAAGATCGTCGAACGGGCATCATCCCTGCTCAAAGTTCCCGCCGATGCATCAGGGATCGAAGAAGTGGCGCGGCGCGCACGTGGGACTCCGCGTATCGCGCTGCGTCTGTTGCGCCGCGTCCGTGACTTTGCCCAGGTGCGCTCGGATGGGACGATCACGCAGAAGGTCGCGAAAGAGGCGTTGGACTTGCTGCAGGTTGACCCGCTCGGGCTCGATGATGTGGATCGCCGCGTGTTGCGGACGATCATCGAAAAATACAACGGCGGACCGGTTGGGCTGAATACGATCGCCGCCTCCATCAGCGAAGAGCAGGATACGATCATGGATGTGGTCGAGCCATATCTTCTACAGCTCGGATTCCTGGATCGCACCCCACAAGGACGTGTCGCCACCAAGTCTGCATATGAGCACTTGGGTTTGGCTTATACCGATACGGAGGATGGACAACCAAGGCTTTTATAAATAGAAAGGCAACTTTATGGTTATTACGATTTAGAAGCGCGTATCGAGCCCGATATGGCACCTGCACTTTTGGCTGCCTATCAAAACGGACTCTCCCACTTGCCACCGCAAATGCATCAAACTTTCCTCATCCAAAGCGCTACGGATAAAGCAGTTTGGAGAATTCTCTCTATTTGGAAAAGTCGTGAAGCTTTAGAAGAGATGCGAAGTTCTCGTGAAATACCTGAGGGTATCTTGATGTTCCGTGCCGCAGGTGCAGATGAGCCGCAGTTATCCATATTTGATGTGGCGGCGTTTGCTCCCTAAACTAGAATCTTTATGTTGGTCGCTCTATGGAAAATATTGCCCGTTACATCATGATCGGCGGAATTGTTTTATTTCTCATCGGTGGGGGAGTATATCTTGCTGTAAAATTCGGCATCCCGCTCGGACGCTTGCCCGGTGATATTCGCATTGAAGGCGAGAATAGTTCGTTCTATTTCCCGATCACAACTTCGATTTTGGTGTCAGTGGTGTTGACGATCTTGTTAAATTTAATAGCCAGATTATTGAAAAAATAGGAGCAGGTTGAATGAATAAGGTAGTTTGTTGGGTTGTGATTACTTTGCTTATAGTGAGTTGCTCCAAAGAACCACAAAATATCATACCCCAAGCATCAGTTACTTCAATCAATTCTCCTGTGCCAACTAATACCGTTTTTAGTAAGCCCTTAATTACCCCAACAATTTCAAGCACCCCCCGTCCTGTTTCCACAAAAACCCCGACATTAACTCCTAACCCAATTCTTCTTACTCAGGAAGCAGAGATTTTGTCTTGCGCGGGTAGTGAGAAAAACTGGTTTGATAAACTTATTTGGGATACGTATTTTACAAATGGTCAATGGAATGCTTATGTTTGTAAAGACGATGGAGTTTACACAAAAATTTCAAATCCAACTGATGGAATAGTTTGGAATATTCCTGCGCTTGATGACGATCAGACTAATCTAGGACCAGAATGGTATTGGTTACCTTATTTGTGGTCTGACGACGGGAGCTATCTATACTTAACGCCGCATTGTTTATGTATCATTGATAGCCCTTGGCTTATCTACTTGAGTGGATATGGTTTGTCTCGATTGAATTTAGAGACTGGACAATTTGATTCTTGGTTAAAGCCAAGTGATTCTGGATATTCCTTTTCATTTACTGACGATGGGTCGTTTTTAGCTGTTTCTCCTGGTGAATTTCCTGCCCAAATTAAAGTCAGGAATTTGATATCAGGGGAAGAAAGAAATTTGAGCTTTGGGAAAACATATTTTGTTTTAGAACTTGATTGGACACCAGATAATTCACGCCTTGTTATTTTGGCTCAAGAACTTGGTGGGTATCTAATGAATAGCAGTATCGGTATGTGTCAATGAAATGAGACAACTGTTTTGAAAGATTAGTGTAGATGGGTAGCGTACTCGTTGATCGGAAAAGCTCCTTTCAGGCGGGC
>JAYUGV010000230.1:0-9866 GCA_043767565.1 Anaerolineales bacterium | reverse complement strand
TTCGCGTTTCAAAGCGTTCACAGCAAAGTAGCTGCATCCTTCCAGTAATCGTTTTTAGCCGAACGACTAAAGTCGTTACTACGTTTTCGTGATCTACTGATTATCAATTTTGATCAAGACTTTGCATTCGGCCTGCAATCGTTTTGCACCTTCTAACGATATAGCGAACAGACTATAAATTGCTGCAGTTTCCTGAGATGGGTGAATCAAATGACCAAATGCATCGCCTTCAATTTCGGTAAGATACAAGCCTCTCCTTCGAATAAATACAGTTGAATTTTGGATCTGCGCTGTTCTATCGACAGAGAACGAGTTGGTTGGTCCGTTTTCATTGGTTGCATTAATATCAAGCGGACAATTGGCATCGAACAAAAAACTGTGAACTCCCTCCGCCCAATAATTGGCTGGTAATTTCAATTCGAAGATCACATACCAACGATGCGACTCAATCGTAGGCGTCGGTGCACTTGTCTGTTTTTGCAAGAATAATGATCCCCAAATGAAACCGATAATCGCAACAAGCGAAGTCGCGATGCGGGTAATCATATGTGCTCTTGCAGAGATTTTTGCCATTTCTGTATTTGCTCTTGTAACTTGAAAAGGGGAGGATGGATGAGTCCAATACGTTCTGTTCTTTGAATCCCAGATCATAGTTAAGACTGAGTCTGTATTGTTTAGCACATCGTTATTCCAAAATCTCAAAACATGATACCCTTTAAATTTCAGAAAAGCGGACCGTTCTTCGTCGTATTCTTCCTGTTCCAAATGTTGACTTCCATCCGGTTCAATAATGAGTTTCTTGCGGGGAGCACAAAAGTCAACGATGTAATTTCCAATAGCATGTTGATTTCTAAAATGGACATTGCCCATACGATGTGCCCGCAAATGTGACCAGAGTTTGGCTTCGACCAGTGTCATTTTGCGGTGAAGTTGTTTTGCGCGCCCGAAGATTTTGGGTGTGGTGCGTTTATGCAATGTGACTCCCTGCCCGTTGGGCATCTCCCCCAACTGAAGATCACAATTAGGGGAGAAAGAATCTCAACTTGGGTGGTGACAAAAACATTCATTTAAAATTTTCATTCACCTTGTCCTTGGTTTTTTGGAGTACCGAGTTTGGAAATGATACAATCGCAAAACCTTATCCATAATAATCCAAGAGAGAACCAATGACAAATCAAACTACTCCCCACGGTCTGCGCTCCTTTTTCATCATCTGGATCGGGCAACTCATCTCGCTGGTTGGTTCGCAGCTGACCGGCTTTGCCCTTGGCGTTTGGGTCTACGACCAGACCCATTCCGTGATGATGCTGGCGATTACACAAGTTGCCATGCAGGCGCCGCAGATCATTCTTTCACCACTCGCGGGTGTATTGGCAGACCGCTGGGACAGGCGCACCGCCATGATCATCAGCGATTTTGGTGCGGGCTTGGGTGTTCTCGTGACAGCGGTTCTGTTCATCAATAACCTTCTCGCGCCGTGGATGGTGATTCCCATCAACTTGTGGATGTCCGCTTTCGCTGTGTTGATGTGGCCCGCATACACCGCCTCCATTACCCTGTTGGTTCCCAAGGAACAATATGGACGCGCCAATGGGTTTGTGCAATTAGGCGAAGCCCTGACCCAGATCGCGGGACCCGCGCTGGCAGGTGTGTTCTACGTCACCATTCGGCTCGGCAACATGGCTTTGCTCGACTTCGCGTCGTACCTTATCGCGGTCGTGTTGATGATCCTCTTTGTCCGTATCCCGCGTCCGCAACCGACGGAAGATGGGCATCAGGCAAAAGGGTCCATGTGGAAAGAGATGCGCTACGGCTGGGATTACATCCTCGCGCGCAAAGGTTTATTGATGTTGTTGATGTTTTTCCTTACGACCAATTTTTTGATGGGCATCATTGGTCCGTTGTTTACGCCCCTCATCCTCGATAATTGGAAAGCCGATGTGCTTGGCTATCTCAGCACGGTCATGGGTGTTGGTATGTTGGCGGGGACGCTCGTCATGAGTGCCTGGGACGGCGGGAAGCGCAAGATCTACACTCTGCTTAGCGCAAGCCTGGTCAGTTCGATATTTTTGATGACGGTCGGACTCCGCATCTCGATTCCGCTGATAGCTGTTTCTGGTTTCGGATTCATGTTCTGTATGCCTTTGCTTAACGCGTCAAGTCAAGCCATTTGGCAGTCGAAGGTTGCGCCTGATGTGCAGGGACGCGTCTTTGCCATCCGCCGCATGATCGCGCAGTCCAGCGGACTCATTGCCCCGCTGCTTGCCGCGCCGCTCGTGGATTACGTCTTCAAGCCCGGCATGACGGAGGGCGGCGCACTGGCATCAATTCTTGGTCCGATCTTTGGGGTGGGGGCGAATCACGGAGTTGGCGTCTTGATGACCGTGTTGGGGCTGTTGTCTGTTGGTGTAGGTGTGGCGGCTTTCCTGAATCGTCATATCCGCAACGTGGAGATCGATCTTCCCGATCACGTTGCCGATGCGATCCCAGAAGCATAGTCAGCGATCATTCAATTTGTCGTTCCCTTTTGTACCCTTGGGTTTATCCACGTCACCAGCACTACCAGCAAGTCCGCAAAGACGAGCGCGCCAGCTTTGATCGCAAATGAAGTCGGCTTTAGCGAATCGAAATAAGCGATCTCCTCCGGCAAAAATTGTGACTCGGTTGCTTCACGCGCGCTTCGAGCGCATTCCAAAGTAATATCTCGCGCTGGTTATGGACTGAGAGGGTGAACACACTGAAGATGGCGATCAACAGAAAGACCGCTGTGATGTTGACTCGCACCTTGTTGTTGGCAACCAAGCCCTCATTGGAAAGGACAAATCCGATCACAGCCAGCGAGATCAAGATTTGGAAGTTCCAGATATCGAAGAAACGCTGCGAGTGTTGGAGCAGGATCGCGATCATGTTCGCGTATTGTTCCATGAATGTCTCCGATCAATTAGACTTTTATTGTCCTTGAAACCGCGCAATGATCTGCGCGCTGTTGAATTGCCAAATTGTGATGGTGAGCAAGAGCAAAGTCCAAAGAAATGGGACGACCCATCTTACCCAGCGATTTAGACGGATAGCCGATTCAAAATCCTTTCCATCCCGTAATACGAGCATGATAGCGGATACGACAATTGAGGCTGACATTGCCAGGTAATTTGCGACCATGAATTTATCCGCGTATGTGAGAGTTGCGTGCGGTGGGATAGCGCTATTCAGATTGATATGAAATAGAATGAGCGCTACTAGAGTTGAAGAGGTTAATGTCAGGCGTTCCCCGGCAGCTTCAGGACTTAGGAGAAATGACAGAAATCCAACCAATACGATAATTAGCACCGGGAAGATGTTGTTAATGAAGGAAGAGAGCCAGGGCTTGTATACTTTGACTGAAAACCCAAATCGTGAATACAAGCCCGGTAGGTTTGGATAAGCATCCTCCACAACTGAGACATCCCATTGATGTCTGATAAACCATCCCAGCACATGTAAGTGACCGTAATCCCAACCACTGAAGGCTGGGTCCTCAATGAATACCAGATCGTCTTTTGTGGTTTGTTTATCCCCGATGGAGAGATTCAATGTTTGCTCGTCAAAAGGCGCGTTATCCAAATTTACATCAGTGATCAGATTCGCGCGAACCCGATACGTGTGAACAGTATTACCTTGTGTGTCCGCAGACTGTTTTTCGATCTCAGGGGCAGAGGCTGCGTTCAATATATCAACATCAGGGCTGCAGGGACGGTCGCAGAAGATCGTTAGATAAAAATCCATGAAGTAGATACCAGTGGTCAAATCGAGATTTCCAACATTGATCACATACACACCGATATTAGCATTGACCGGATTCGCATTTGGATTGATGTATTCCGCTGGTCCAGTAATTGCAACTACCTCAGGCGGCGGTTCCACGTTGCTTTTTAATACGTAGATAAAGCCAGATAATAAACCTAATGAAATTAACACAATGGTAGCGGTCAGCCAATATTGTTTGCCTCGAGAAGAATTCGTATTCATGGATCACCACCTGTCCCAATGTACCAATTCATCTAAAGATCTCCGTCCACCCTTCTTCGGCGCAGCAGATAACTTCTCCTCTTCCAGTGGATACCCGAACGAGAGCGCGATACGCAAATGCCATTCGGGTGGAAAGGCTAAAATTTGGCGAGCCAGCTCCGGGTCATAGATCGAAGCGGGCACTGACCCGACTCCCAATTCCCAGGCGGCGAGTTGCATGAACGCTGCGGCTTGACCTGCGTCGAACATGATCTGGAATTTCCCATCCGGTTCTGGCGTCAGAATGGCAACTGCCAATGCCGCGCCTGCGAGATGTCCCGCCCACTGCCCGCATTCGGATAAGGCTTTGAGGATCGACTTATCGCGGATGGCGATGAAGTGCCACGTCTGTTCGTTCTTGGAGGATTGCGAGCGGCGTCCCGCATTCAGGATCGCGTGGACGATATCATCGGGCAAGGGCTTATCCTGGAATTTCCTTACCGCGCGTTTCAAGCGAATGGCATCAGATACATTCATGGTCACCTCACAGTTTTTTGTTGGAACAGTTCTCTGGAACCTCTGCATTATACCGACTCGGACTGTAAAATATGCGCTGATATAATTCGAGCGTCATGGCGAGGAGGGCTGGTGGTTCAGTAGCGTACGTTGCGTACCGAAACCCAGCCCGACGAAGCAATCCCCAACACTATTTTTTGAGGGGTTCATGCTCATAATGTATCTGTTCAGGAGAAATTATTAATGGACTATAACTCACACCGACGCCGCATCGGATTGATTATCGGTCTGGTGCTTGGAACCGGTTATGCACTGACCGTGAACGTGATCAACCGCCTGGTTTTGCCGGGCATCCCGCTGAATGCGCCGCCGCCGGGTCCCTTCGGCTTGGCGGTGATCACGGCTTTGATGTTTGGTGTACTCGGCTTGTTAGCGGCGTGGACGGAGGAATCGCTGCCCGGGGTTCTGCTTTCGGGGCTGGCTGGTTCTGTCATCTCTGCGATCTGGATCCTGATTAACGAAACGAACAAAATTGCGGCTTTCACTTTGCTAATGGTGGTCTTTTTGCCGCGCATGTTCTTTTATATGCCTTTTGGCGGATTGGTGCGCTGGCTGATCCACAAACTCGACCAACCCACACCGAAGCCTATTGCGCCCGTGCGCAAACTCATCCCGGTCTTCTTCGCTTTTCTATTTATGGTCTTTGCCGGGTCATTTGCCATGCTCCCCAAAGAGACGCGTGTCTCGCTTGTCAAAATGGATGCCCTGCTTCAAAAAGGGATGCAGGTAACCACGCGAGCCGAGCTTCCCAAGTCATTACAATCTGTTGATGGGTTTATTCAGAAGGCAAATGGAGAATACAACTACATCATCGGCTCAAATCCCGATGTTCTGCCTGTCCAGCGACCCGCCGCCGAATATGGAGCAGTGGAACCATTTATTATCATTAACTTTAAAAATGGTTTCCGCTTTGGGTGTGTTTTCTCACCGCCCTATATTCAACCGGCTTGTATAGATTTCTAGTGGTCAACAGACCAGTATGTCCCCCTGAGGGAGCGCTTCCCAGTGACCGAAGGGTCTCGATCACAGAGTGAGAGATGCTTCGTCGCTGGAGAACGCTCCTCAACATGACAAGCAAAAGGGCTTTAAGAAACAGTCTCTAAGCCACAGAGTTCACTGAGCCCTTTGAGAAAAACTCTGAGTTCTCTGCGGCAAATAAATATGCTAATCCCAAAATAGGATCACGATCCATACAGGGATCTTCCAACGCAAGTTGCTCCTTGCGCCGTCCTCGGCGCAAGGGTTCCTTCGCAAAACGCCGCCGAGGACGGCGGCTTGAGCATTGGTAGCTAACAACCTTTGCGTGCACACAAATAGGATCACGATCAATACAGGGATCTTCCAACGAGTTATAATTCAACCTGTGGAAACACCCAACTATAAAACCTATCTCCTATCTGCGCTCGTGCTGATCCTGCTGGGCTGGGGTGGATTATTTCTGCTCATCACCCAAACTTTGCCATACGTTTGGTCGCGTTGGGGCTTCTTCATCCTCGCACTCATGGCGATCACCGGCACGTTCCTGCCCATCGTCTATTTTTTCCATCGCCGCTTTCCCGATGACCCGCCCGCCGATGCCAATGTCATTGTGCGGCAGGCGATGTGGTTCGGCATCTATGGCGCCACGCTCGCCTGGCTGCAACTCGGTCGTCTCGTCACCGTCTATATCATTCTTGGGCTGGCTGGCGGTTTGATCGCCATCGAATATTTCCTGCGCCTGCGTGAACGTTCACATTGGACCCCTCCACTTGATCCCAATGAGCCAACTTCGTAACCTTCCCTCCGTTGAACAATTACTACAAAACGCGACTCATCTCATCGAGATGTATGGTCGTCCTTTGACTTTAGATTCGCTTCGATTGACTTTGGACGACACTCGCGCGCGCTTCAAAGCCGACTCCGAAACTGCTCTGCCCTCAACTGAACTGATCCTCACTGAATCCGAAGCCCGTCTCCGTGCGTGGACCAAGCCGACTCTGCTCCCGGTCATCAACGCAACGGGCGTCATCCTCCACACCAATCTTGGACGCGCGCCGTTATCGCAAGCTGCCATCGCCGCGATGAGCGAAGCCGCCGCGAACTATTCCAACCTTGAATTTGACTTGGAAACCGGCAAGCGCGGTTCACGTCTTATTCATGCGGAAGCGATTTTGCAAAAACTATTGGGCGTTGAAGCTGCGTTGGTTGTCAACAATAATGCCTCAGCAGTTTTGCTCGTGCTTTCAGCATTAGCGAATAAAAAATGCGTGGTCATCTCACGCACGCAACTTGTTGAAATCGGCGGTGGTTTCCGTGTGCCCGATGTGATGAAGCAATCTGGCGCGAAGCTCGTTGAAATTGGTGCGACAAATAAAGTCCGCTTATCCGATTACCAATCCGCTCTCGAAGATCCGGTTGCACTTGTGATGCGCGCGCATCGTAGTAACTTCAAGATCGTGGGTTTTACCGAAGAACCCGAACTCAAAGAAATCGTTGACCTTGCCCACAAAGCCAATGTCATCGTCGTAGATGATCTCGGCTCAGGTGCCTTGATCGACACCGCCAAATACGGACTCGCTCACGAGCCGACGGTGCAAGAGTCCCTCGCGGCGGGCGTGGACTTGGTCTGCTTTTCAAGTGACAAACTGCTGGGTGGTCCGCAAGCGGGGATCATTGTCAGTAAAAAAGCCTTGATCGATAAGATCAAGAAACATCCGCTGGCGCGCGCTGTCCGTGCGGATAAGACTTGTCTCGCAGGTGTCACTGCCACACTGACGCATTATCTCAAGGATGAGGCGGAGCGCGAGATCCCGATCGTGAGGATGATGTCCTTAACGCTGGATCAGGTTCGGGGTCGGGCTGAGGCGTGGCGGGCGGCACTCGGGCAGGGCGAGGTGGTTGAGTCCGAATCCACGGTGGGCGGAGGCAGCCTGCCGGGTGAGTCCATGCCCACGTTTGTCTTAGCATTGAAAGTCAAAAGTCCTGATAAGTTTTCAGCGAAGCTGCGCGAGGCGAATCCGCCGATCATCGCAAGAACAGAAAACGATAAAATCTTATTTGACCCACGCACCGTATTGCAAGACGATTTATTTTTAAAGGTGTTGAAACAGGTGTTGGATGCTTACCATTGAGATTCCGATTACTGATAAAAAGAAACCGCCGGTGTTGAAGTTTCCTGAGCGCTGTGTGAATTGCGGCAAACCAAAACAGGTGGTCATGCCGATGAAGTTGAATATGGGTGTTCAAAAACGCGGGCAGGGCCTGCTAATGGATTTCCCTGTGCCTTTGTGTGCGGAGTGCGAGAAAAAGGAACGCCGGTTCACGAATGTGACGCTCCTGCCGTTTTTTGTTGCCGGTCTTTTGGTGTGTGCGATTGTTTTTATTCCGGTTTGGTTAATTACACCTGATGGAACGACTTCTCAAACACTTGGCTTTGCTCCAGCAATGGGCGTGTTCGTCGGTTTGATGGCGGGCATCATTGGCGGTTCGGTGGTTGAATTCGTTTTGAAGTTGATGTTTGCGCCCGCCTATGGACAATTATTGTTGAAACGTCCGCTTACGGTTCTGAGTTTATTCAATGACTCAGAAGATGTGATCGGTCTTTCAGCGAAGTTTACTGAGAATAAGCAATCCTTAAAGTTGACCTTTGAGAACGATGAAGTTGCACGTGAATTTGAGAAACTAAATCTCGTGGAGAAAAAATGAAATCAAATATTGATGGAATCATGAGAGCCAGGAATTTTGATGCGCTCGTTATTTTTGGCAACGCCGAGCATAACCCGCCAATGTATTATTTCACCGGCGGCGGACATGTGAGTCACGCAACGATCATCAAAAAGCGCGGCAAAGAACCGATTTACTTTCATGCCGATATGGAGCGTGATGAAGCGGCGAAGAGCGGACTGAAACTCATCCCTTATACGACGTATGATTATGATGCGTTACTCAAAAAAGCAGATCATGATGCTCTTTTGGCAAATGCCATGCGTTGTGAATTGATGTTTAAAGAGGCTGGTGTCAGTGCCGGACGCGTGGGTGTATATGGGACCTATGATATTAGCGCCATCTTTGGGATGTTGACGCATATGCAAAAACTTATGCCCGCGATTGAGTTTGTTGGCGAACCGCGCGAAGATTCGATTTTTATGCGCGCGATGGAAACCAAGGATGAAGTTGAAGTGGAACGTATTCGCCGCATGGGGAAGATCACGACGGAAGTGGTTGGTCAGGTGGCGGAGTTTCTCACCTCGTGTGTAGTCCGTGATGATGAAGTGTTATTGAAAGAGGATGGCTCTGCACTTACCGTGGGCGATGTGCATGGCATGATCCGTTTGTGGGTGGCACAGCGCGGTGCGGAATTACCGTCCGGTTTTATTTTTGCAACCGGGCGCGATGCCGGTGTGCCGCATTCTGCTGGCGAGCCGGATGCATTGATGAAGTTGGGTCAAACCATTGTGTTCGATATTTATCCGGCTGAAGGCGGCGGCGGGTATTATTACGATTTCACGCGTACCTGGAGTTTGGGTTATGCCACGCC
Organism: Anaerolineales bacterium; assembly: GCA_043767565.1. Classification (GTDB taxonomy): domain Bacteria; phylum Chloroflexota; class Anaerolineae; order Anaerolineales; family Villigracilaceae; genus Defluviilinea. The sequence goes on along the minus strand of JAYUGV010000230.1, from coordinate 790 downwards.
CGAAGCGCAGGAATTATACGATCAAGTCAAGGAGATCTACGATACCTTGAATGACAACTTTGACTTGAACGCGCCCTTCAAAAATTACCAGCACATGGCATGCGAATATTTCGAGTCAAAAGGACATAAAACCCCGCTCAATACAAAATCGCCGGTGGAAGGCTACGTCCATAGTTTGGGGCATGGCGTGGGATTGAATATCCACGAACGTCCGTTTAGCGGCTTGACCACGGGCGATGATCAACGGCTTGCGCCTGGTGTGGTGATCACCTCCGAGCCGGGCTTGTATTATCCCGAAAAAGGCATGGGCTTCCGCATCGAAGATACTTTGTACGTCCGCCCGGATGGCGTGATGGAAAAATTGGCAGAGTATCCGTATGATTTTGTCCTGCCGATGAAGAAGTGGAAGAAGGGTTAGTCATGTCATTGCGAGGGCGCTAGCCCGAAGCAATCTCCTTATCCAGTGAGGGGATTGCTCACTTGCACCAGCACGCAAGTGCAGGTGTCGTCGCAATGACGGAACTTATTGCATGCTCCATCTCAAATCCATCACCGTTCGAGAGTTCAACTCGCAAGACAAAGAGTCGTTTCCATTTGACTTGGAAATCATCAAGTCCTTGCGCGAGATCCAATTCACGTCGCCAGTGACGTTCTTTGTAGGCGAGAATGGCTCTGGCAAATCTACTGTGATGGAAGCGATTGCCTGCGCCGTGGAATCGATTACGGTGGGGAGTGAAAGTGTAAAAACAGATAAGACGCTTGCGCCCGTCAGAAAGCTTGCGCAATATTT
>JAYUGV010000229.1:0-3993 GCA_043767565.1 Anaerolineales bacterium | reverse complement strand
TGCCCCAACAGCGTAAACTTGTCACCATTCTTTTTGCTGACATTTCCGGCTTCACCGCCATGTTTGAGACGATGGATCAGGAAACAGTCAATGAGATGATCGACTCCATGTGGTCGCGTGTGGACAAGGCGATCCAGGATCAGGGCGGGCGTGTTGACAAACACATCAGAGATGTTGTCATGGCATTATTTGGCATACCAACTGCCCACGAAGATGACCCTGAACGCGCCATTCGTTCGGCGCTGCAAATTCAGTCTGAGATCCTGGAGTGGCAGCGGGAACAGTCAGAGCGACTTCCCGATTACAAAACCCAAATCCAAAACATCCAATTGCGGATCGGTATCAACACGGGTCCCGCCCTGTTGGGAACGGTGGGGACGGTGGGGGAGTACACCGCAATTGGCGACACGGTGAATCTTGCCCAGCGCTTGGAAGCCAACGCACCGCAGGGTGGGATCATGATCTCTCATGAAACCCATCAGCTTGTTAGGGGTGTCTTCGAAGTAACCGCCCTCGCCCCGATCATGGTCAAGGGCAAGCGTGAGCCGATCCAGGTATATACGATCAACGGCGTCAAGCCGCGCTCCTTCCGCGATACCACACGTGGGCTTGAAGGTGTTGAAACGCGCACGATTGGTCGCGATTTTGAACTCTTTCAAATGAAAGCCGCGTTTGAATTAACCGATTCTCAAAGTAATACCTGCCTGATCACCCTGATCGCCGAAGCGGGTGTCGGTAAATCGCGCGCACTCTTCGAGTTTGGCAAATACATTGATGCGTTTGAACGCCCGGTATTGCTCTTCAAAGGCCGTGCGGCGCAGGAAACCGCGCGAATCCCCTACTCACTTTTACGCAGTATCCTTTCATCCGCTTTTGGGATCCAGGAAAACGACCGCGCTTCGATTGCACGTCAGAAACTTGAACATGGTATTTTGAATTACACCGGTAATCATCAAAACGCGACCCTGTACGCCCATTTTATCGGTCATTTGATCGGACTCGATTATTCCTCGAGTCCGCACCTGAAAGGCATTCTCAGCGACGCGCAACAAGTTCGAAACCTTGCCTTCCAATATGGCGCCCAATTTTTTGCCGACGCCGCGCGCCAAAAAACAGTCGTGGTCTTTTTGGAAGACATCCATTGGGCTGATGCAGATTCACTTGACTTCTTCGAATCTTTAATGAATAAGCAGTCGCACCTGCCGCTTCTGATCGTGGCTTTGACGCGCGCGGCCCTCTTCGAGCAGAGACCGGAATGGGGAACAGCGCCGGTTCAAAGCCTAAGCCTGAACCTGTCCCCCTTATCTGAGGCAGATACCCGCCTGCTCATCGCTGAGATACTGAAAAAGGTGCCTGAGATTCCACCAGCTATCACAGACATGATCGTTCAAAAAGCGGAAGGCAGTCCGTTCTATGTGGAAGAATTGATCAAGTTGTTGATCGAGGGGGGCGCCATTGTCAGAGGCCAGGAACAGTGGTCGGTGCGGTTGGATCGGCTGTCTGATCTTAAAGTTCCTACAACGTTGACCGGTCTCCTACAGGCGCGTTTAGACAGCCTCAGACTCGATGCGCGCGAAACGCTGCAAAGAGCCTCCGTCGTTGGGCGGGTCTTCTGGACCGACATCATCGAGCACATGCATAACCCGGAAATTGATCTAGCCGAAGCCTCGGCGCCCATTGCCGAACGGTTGGGCGCGCTCCGTACCAAGGAAATGATATATCGCTATGAAGAATCTGCTTCCGCGGAAGCAACGGAGTTTATCTTCAAGAATCAGATCTTGCATGATGTTACGTATGAGAGCGTTTTGTTGAGACTTCGACCCACCTACCACGCGCAAGCCGCTGAAGGATTGGTTGAGGTGGGCGGCGAGCGCGCCAATGAGTATGCCGGACGCGTGGGCGAGCATTACGAACATGCTGAGGAATGGCTCAAAGCTGCGGAGTGGTATACGCGCGCTGGCCAGCAGGCGCAGAACCTATACTCCTCTGATACCGCGATGAGCTATTATCAGAAAGCGCTCAAATTCTTCACCGAACACGGAGGCTCGCAACAAGTACAACGAAAACTAGAAGTGCACCTGCGTTTGAGCGAAGTGCTGAACTGGCAGGCACGTTACGACGAGGCGATCGAAAACTTCAAATTGATGTTGAAGTATGCAGAGGAAAATGAAGACCTCGTTGAACAGGCGCGTGCCTTGCAGGGCATGGGCAGTTCGCAAATGTACCAGGGTGATCATCGTACCGCGCTTGATAGTGCAGTGCGAGCTGAAGCGCTGGCGCGCCTGGCGGATGACAAAACACTGCTTGCCCGTGCGCTGTCGACACAGGGAGGCGCCCGATACCGGCTTGGTGAAGCCCAGATGGTATTGTCACTCGCGGAACAGGCGCTTGCCATTTTCACAGATCTGGATAGCCGGAATGATATGGCTTTGTCGCTGAACCTGCTCGGTGGGATCCATTATACGTCTGGCAGATTCGATGAAGCGCAACGCTACTGGGAAAACGCGCTGAACATATTTCAGGAGCTCGGAAATCGCCAGCTGGGTATGGATCTATCGAGCAATCTCGGCGTTATCGCGGAAGCGCGCGGCGATTACGAGACCGCCTTCCAGCGTTATGATAATGCGCTGACGATCTCGCGCGAGATGGGCTACCGTGATGGCGAAATTTTGTTTCTTACAAATCGAGGCAGCGCACAGGTTGCGTTGAAAAAATACGAAGCCGCAGAGATAGATCTGCGGCAGGCGATTTCGCTGGCTGGCGTCACTGGCTCATGGTGCATGCCGCTCGCGTACAATTACCGCGCAGAAGCTTTGCTTGGGTTGGGAAAATATGACGAGGCGTTTTATTCGGCGCGCCAGGCGCTTGTCCTTGCAGAAGAGGATAAGACGCCAGAATACATCGGTATGGCTTGGCGAACGCTGGGTATGATCGGCAGCGGGATCAACACTGCGATCCGGTTTTCGGACTGGGATACCCGCCAAGAGACCGATCACGACGCTGAAACCTGTTTCAGTAAGAGTATGCAGATCCTGACGGATGCTGACATTGATTCGGAACGCGCGCGGACGTTGCGCGAGTGGGCGCGCTATGAGATCATGTCTGGCAACAAAGCATCCGGGGAAAAGAAATGGCGGGAGGCGCGGGAGATCTTTACCAAACTCGGTGCTCAAATGGAAGTTGAGCGCATGAATAGCCTGCCTGAATAAAAGGGACTGTTACGGCATCCCATAACTAATTCGATAGATCACACTATTGATGTAATCACCCACATACAGCGCGCCATCTGGACCGAACAGTAACGGCAGCGGCATTACACCCTTGGGGAATTTTACGAACCAGACCGGATCGCCGACATAGTGTCCGTTCTCTTGGGTCAATATCACTCGTTGGACCCCGGTTTGGACACCTGGCTTAAGCCACGAGCCAAAGACCGAGACAAAAGCATTGCCGCGATATTCAGTTGGGAAACGTTCGCCGTTGTAAAAATCTAAACCATCGACAGAAGAATGGGACTCGAAAAATGCCGCGGCTGGGATGGTGTTCTCACAACCAGCCTGGTCTTGTGCATTCCAGCAGTTGGGCCAGCCGTAATTCCCATCCTGAACGATATGATTCAATTCCTCATGTGGGGTATCCATCCCTAGATCATCGCGACCATTGTCTGTCGAAAACAGCTCACCTGTTATCGGATGAAAGGCGATGTCATACGGGTTGCGTAACCCGGTGGCATAGATCTCACTTTCACCGGTATCCACATTGAAACGTAAAATGGACGCGCTCTTTGGGTTTACCTCTGCGCAGGCATCGCACGTTGACCCAAGTCCCATGTATAGCCAGCCATCTGGACCAAACTTGAGATTGTTATTTTGATGCCGGTCGGTGGGCAGGTTATCAGCGAGCACCCGCTGAGTGTCTGCTTTACCGTCCGCATCTGTATCGCTAAGAACTGTGATCCCGCCCTGATGCGAGATATAGACATCGCCAGTGGAT
>JAYUGV010000228.1:0-9917 GCA_043767565.1 Anaerolineales bacterium | reverse complement strand
CTTCACGATCAAGTGTGAACGAAACTGTCTTCGTCTGCTTCGGTTTGAGTTCCACTTTGGCAAAGGCTTTGAGTTCTTTTTCAGGCCGTGTAAACGTGGCTTTGACATCATGCACATACAACTGTACCACTTCCTGGCCGGTTGCCTTGCCCGTGTTTGTCACATCCACTTTGACAGCGAGAGTCTGTGATGGGTTGATCGATTTTTTGCTCAAGCGCAAATTGCTGTATTTGAACGATGTGTAGGAAAGCCCGTGACCGAATGGGAACAACGGCGCGAGGTTCTTTTTATCGTAATAGCGATACCCAACAAAGATACCCTCGCCATAATGGACTTTGCCATTTTCACCCGGATAGTTGATATAGGCAGGGTTATCTTCCAAACGCACTGGGAACGTGGTGGGCAATTTACCGGAGGGATTCGCGTCACCGAATAACACATCCGCGAGCGCGTTGCCCATTTCCTGACCGTTGAACCAGAGTTGAACCACCGTGGACACATCGTTGATCCACGGCATTTCGACAGCGGAGCCCGTATTGATGACTACAATGGTGTTTTTGTTCGCTTTGGCAACTTTCGCGATCAATTCGTTCTGCGCGCCGGGGAGTTTCATATCTGCGCGGTCGAAGCCCTCTGCTTCCCATTCGGCGTTCAAACTGCCGACGACAATTACTACATCAGCTTTTTTGGCGAGCTTAATGGCGTCGCCCAGGAGGTCTTGGGACTGCGGGGGCAAATGCCCAAGTTTGACAGAGCGGTACTGCTGGTGACCCTGCCAGATAAATTCAATGCGAATGGGATATGCCCGACCGCCCTCGAGTTCGAGGTCTGCGAACAGTTCGTGCCCCATGGTTGATTCGTCGATATGATTAATGAGCAAATTGTTATTGAAGAATAATTTACCCTTACCAATGCATTTGAGTGAGAGCTGATGCACGCCGGATTCTTTAGGTGTGAAGAAGCCCTCCTGGATCACTGAGAACGAATCCTGATTGACGTTCGGAGCTGAGATGTACCACCAGCCGTGGTCTAAGAAGGGGGTGACATCGGTAAAGGCTGGGGTTCCGGAAAATTCCGGTCCATCGAACATACTCAGGCTGAGTCCGATGCGTCCGTCTGCGGTGGATAAGGTTTCGGAGGCAGGAACCGGCAGGGATTTAAAGATACGGCAGCCGGGGGCGAAATCCACCTTGATGTTTTTACCGGCACGATTCTGGATGCCCTCAAGCGGTGATACCACATAATGCGGGCGGAAGCCGGATGAACTACCGCCGCCGAAGATGCTGGCGCGGGAGGCATGTGCTCCGATGACCGCAATGGACTTGACCTGCTTGAGTGGGAGAAGCGCTTTGCTATTCTTGAGAAGCACAATCGCTTCGCCCGCCGCTTGCCGGAGGATCTTGCGGTGTTTCGGATTATTGGAGGCGCGATCGGGCTGTGCTGCGGTTTTGTTAAACGAACCGGCGCGTTCGAGCGTACGAAGCAGGCGGCGGACTTTATCGTCGAGCGCTTGTTCAGTGAGAGTGCCATTGGCGAGGGCTTTCTTGACGACTTCGTTGGATGTCCAGCGTGCGGGACCCGGCATCTCAAGATCAAGCCCGCTGGTTGAGGCTTCTTCATCATAGGTGCCAAACCAATCGGAGATCACAATGCCGTCGAAGCCCCATTCGCCTTTGAGGATATCGAGCAGGGTGTGATCGTTTTCGCAGGCGTAACGTCCGTTGATACGGTTGTAGGATGACATGACCGCCCAGGGTTTGGAATTGCGGATCGCGATGCGGAACGGTTCGAGGTAGATCTCGCGCAAGGTGCGTTCGTCCACTTCCGAACTGATGGTGGTGCGCTCAAATTCCTGATCGTTGGCAACAAAGTGTTTAATGGTTGCGCCCACGCCCTTATCTTGCAGTCCCTTGATATACGCTGAAGCCAGCATACCGCTGAGGTAGGGGTCTTCAGAAAAACATTCAAAGTTGCGACCGGCTATCGGTGTGCGATGAATATTGACAGTTGGTGCCAATAGAACCTGCGCGCTTTTATCTTTGACTTCATCTGCCAAGACATTGCCGATCTTTTCGACCAGTTCAGAATTCCACGTTGCGCCGAGCGCCATGCCTACCGGCGTTGCGGCAGAGGTGGGAGATAATTCACTCCAGACGCCGCGCACGCCGTTGGGTCCATCTGCCATGCGGAAAGCAGGAATGCCCAGGCGCGGGACGCCGGTGCTATACCAGAGTTCGGTTCCGGCGAGCATGGAGATTTTTTCATCAAGGGTCATTTCTTTGAGTAGATCATCAATACGAGACATGGGTTTCTCCGAAGGGATGAAGGGTGGGGAAGTAGATAAGTATACAGGTACACAAGTAAACAGGCTGGGACGTGTCTACGTGTGTCCATATTTTTATAGATCAGCGAATGTGATCAATTCAATTCCGTGTGCTGCGATCGCTTGCCTGATCGCAGGATCGGTAAGAATTTTCAATTCTCTTTCGCGCTGAAAGTTATAGACCGATTCTTTGGCGAAGGCATCGTCCACGTAGCCGGGATGGCACATGAGCTCATAGGTTTTATCGTCTACTTTGCTGAGGATACCCAATAGGTTCTCATGGGTCGCGCCATCATCGTAAAAATTGACGAAGATCGAATCCGTGCTGCGGGCGTTGAATTCCTGCATCATCCGCGGGGCGTGTTCGCTCATCGGGTCGGCATAAGCAGGCATCCCCGCGGTGGGGTTTTCGCCATAGGCAATCGGGTTGCGGATCGGGCAGTCATATTCTTGTGCTAGTTCCAACATGCCGCGGAAGAGTTCGGGCGAGAAAAAGGACGAGTGGTGATGCGAATCGAGATGATCGGGTTTGCGCCCGGAGGCTTCGATAAATGCTTCGATCTGCGCGCGCCATTCCGCTTTGACTTCTTCCATCTTGAGATTGGGGATATTGGCGATGAATGGATCGTATTTGAAATGATTGCCGTTTGCATCGACGATGGACGGGACCGCTTCACGCTTTAAGATCGGCTTGCCCATTGTCAAAACAAGATGGACTCCCAACCCAAGCCTGGGTGTTTCCTTCACTGCCACTTTGACATCTTCTGCTGTCGTAGGGATGTTCATCATGCACGTAGTGGATGTGACCACACCGTTGAGGTGCGCCTCACGGATACCGCGCGAAATATCGGGCGTGCGTCCGTAGTCGTCAGAATTGATGATGAGTTTTTTCATGGTTATATCCTGTGCTTTAGGCGGCGTCCTCGCCGCCAGGGACGGCGGCGAGAGCGGCTAGATAAGTTTGATACAAATCAACCAAGTACCCGAGTGGTTCCTTATAGAACTCATCCGGGTTGACGGTAAGTTTGGCGTAATCAGGGATCGGCTTAACTTGTGGTTTGGTCTTCGCAAATTCCTGAATGACTTTGGCGTGCGGTTTCAACGAACCATCGGGTCTGACCAACCCAAAGAAGCGTTCATGGCGGGCGTTCTGGCAGGGCGGCAGATCCCACAATTCAGGGACGTAATCCGCATAGCACCACAGCATCGCGCCGGTCGCGCCACCGTGTTGTAATTTCGGGATCGTCAGGCTGAGAAATTCGGCAAAGTCTTCTTCGCTTGCCATGAATTGTTCATGGTCGCGCCCGTTGGTTTCGACCCACTTCCATGTATAGGTCGCTTCGCCGGGCAGGGCGGTGCAGCCGCCGAACTCTTCCATCAAAACTGGCTTGCCAGATAATGCCGAAGTCAGCGCACAAGTGAATGGGACAAAATCCGGGTCGAGCGGTTTGCGCGCCCAGGGTGTGTACATGGGATACGAGTGCATCACAGCGACATCCGTTTGAGCGTAGACTTTGTCAATACGCAAGCCGTTATCGCGATGCAAGCCATCACCGTGCAAGCCAATAGTGACGGGATGTTTTGAGTCAATGGCTTTGATCAACCCGACCATTTCCTTGACCCACGCCGCGCCTTCATCAGATGAATTGGGCCACGCGAATAAATCGGGTTCGTTGCCGAGATTCCACATCCAGATGGCAGGATGATCTTTGAGCGTATTGACAACCGTACTCAATAACAAGCGTTCCGCATTCAAAGCCGTCTCATCATGGAACATGTTGCGATAACCTTGGTTTGTAATCTTCCCGTCACTAACTACATCACGCAGCCAGTGTTGATGTGCCGAAGGTGGGAGCGGACCGCCCAGCAGCCAGCGCGGACTCCAGTTCGGTCCGCTCATGTGACCGGTGAAGAACGTGACGTCGAGTCCGAGTCCGTATTCGGCGGCGATATCAGCGACCTTGACCAGGTTATCCAGTTTGTCTTTGGCAACGCTGGTGGGATCGGGTTGAAAATCGTCCCATAACAAAAACAAGCGGACGACATTCATGCCGATCTCTTTGATGATCGCGAATTCTTCGCGCACTTCGCCAGCATCGAAGTTGCTCCACCAGTACATGGCTTTTTTACGGGGCCAGTAGTTTACGCCGAGGGTGAAATCTGTCATACAGTTCTCCGTTGAAGTTCAGTGATCAGTTATCAGTGAACAGTGTTGTGAGATGCGGGATACGAGTTACAGATATTGATTAATCGTCAATCGTAAATCTAAGATCGTAAATCGAAAGTTATGGATGCGCGATTTTATAAATTGCGTTCACCAACGAAAGCTCACCTTGGGCATCCTGATCGAGATTCCAGAACATGATGCCGCTGGCTTGTTCCACGGCGAGTTTTGTTTTTGCCTGGATCGTCGGAATACCGTTGTAAATTTGGGTTGCACCGGCGTATTGAAATTCATTTACTTGCGCGGCGGCCGGGTCATCTTGAACCAGCTTGGCATACGTCACTCCTTCTATCGAAGAGTTTTTGACATGTGAATAAAACGGCACGCCCATCACCGTCTTTTCTTTGGGCAAGCCGCGCGCGATCCAGAAAGACAGCCCTTGTTTGAATTGATCCATGGTGCCGTGGTCGGGTCCGTCATAGGTCATCACGTTGACGAAATCCAAAAGTGCGATCGCTTCAGATGAAATTCCGGTGCTGTTCTCGCCATATGAAACGACGGCGGTGGTCAATACTTTATCGGGCATGGCGGCGCGCAGTTCTGTAATCAATGCCAGGAAATTTTGCGATGACTGACCAGCATCGGGATATTCCCAATCAATATCGGCGCCGTCGAGTTGGTATTTATCTACGAAGGCTTTGATGTTTTGGACGAAGGCGCTTCTCAACTCAGGGTTGGCGGCTACAGTTTCAAATTGTTTATCCCAGCCCCAGCCGCCGACAGAGATGAGCACCTGCACGTTATGTTTGTGTCCGTTCTCAACGATCTTTTTCAGCTTCCAGCCATTGTTGATGGAGTTGAAGGTTCCATCATCTTTAGGGGTGAGGAAGGAGTAATTGATGTGGGTCAACTTTTCGTATGGGATCAGGTTCTCGATGATTCCATCGGTGGCATAGGCGATGATGCGAAAGGGTGGAGGTGCGGGTGTCATTGTGGCAGGGATCGGCGTACTAGTTTCGGTTGGCATGCTGGGAGTCGCTGGGGCTGAGCACGAGGCTAATAGTACAGCGAGCAGGCACAGGCTTGGAAAGATGCGGCGCATTTTATCCCAGCGTTAAGTTCAAGCGGCCAGCGAGTGAGTCCATGACTTGCGTCACAGTCGAGTCCAGATCGGCATTGGGGTTTTGCATGAGTTCTTTTGCTGCTGCGCCAAGTTCAACGCCGAATTGATGTTCAATGCGATGCCAGAGTGCAATGGGGCGGTAGGAACGCCCGGTGGAAATGAGCTGAAGCATGACGGGGCGCAGCGCATGATCAGGCGGGAAGAGTTCATCAAGCGCATCGGTGCGAGAGGGTAGGATGGATGAATTGTGGGCAAGCTCAAGCATGGTTTGTTTGCGCGCAAGAAACTCTGCCAGCTTGTAAGAAGCTTCGAGCCGATCAGGGTAGCCGTGGGTATGACGCCACACCACCACACTACCGCCGCCGGACCACGGAATGCTCATGAGGCTGGCGGCGCCGATGTTTTCAATATTCGGGGCTTTATTCTGAATTGCTTTAACGAGTTCGGGCGCAGCGGTGATGACTGCCGCGGCTTTGCCCTGGAGCAGGGCGTCCATACATTGATCCGAGCCGAGGTAGCCGGTGTTCGGTACACTGCGTAGTAACCCGAGGAAAGATTTTAAACCAGCGAGCGCAGCGGGCGAATTGAAAACCACCTGTTTGCCGCGATTATCCATGATGTGACCACCCGAGCTCCAGATCCACGATGCCGCCATATGGACAAGATCGTTGAAGGGATGCGGCACAACGGGCATCAGCCAGGCGTTTTCAGCCACTTTGAGAGCAGCCAGTTTTTGCACACTTTCTTCCAAGGCGCGGGGTGTTGCGAAGGCATTGTTGGGATTCAAACCCGCTTGTGCAAGCAGGTCTTTGCGGTACGCTACGATGTAGACATATGAACTGAGAGGAATACCGTAGACATTGCGATCTTCCTCCGATGTGACGTTCGTCCATGTGGAATGTACGAAGGCTTGCTCACTGCCGATCTTGGAGATGAGATGGTTGGGAATCGGGCGCACGGCGTTCATGGTCATAAGGCTGCTGACCCAGGTGGAGCCGACGTGTGATATATCGACGCCGTGTCCTTGGGTGGCGATACCAATGAGCTGCTGCCAGGCATTGCCCCATTCCATCCTTTTGAGATGGACATCAATGCCGGTCTCGCGTTTGAAGTTAGTCATCAACCTTTCAACGGTTTGATAATCTGACTCGGCATCGGGGATGAGAGAGAATTCGATCGTGGTCATGGTTGCCTCACTATAACGTTCCTAATTGAAGAGATGGTATTTACCATTGTTTTGCGGATGGCAGATGTCACTTGTAAATTACCTGCTTCCATGCCAAGCAGCGCTGCGCCAAGTACCGGCGGTGTGGTGAGCCGGACCAGCTGGGCTTGCGGCGCTAGTTCATGAATGGTCGCGCGCATCGGTTCGATCAGCATGGCTCCGCCTTCGAACATGCTGCCGGTCATTACAACGTCAAAGACTAAATTTTCAAATTCCAATTGGCGGATGACCGCATTCACCATTTCGCCAATTTCACAGCCCGCCCAGTGGATCAGTTCACGCGCAACTTGATCGCCTGCTTCTGCCTCTTTGAAAACGATTGGTGCGGCTTCTGCGCCAATTTGATATTCGTTGGTTATATAGCCGCGGATCAGATCGGTCAGATTTTTTGCGCCCGCATATTCAATGAGCGCGTCAGCCAGTTTGGTTGCCGATGCGCGTTTGCTCCAGGCATAACCAACCAATTGCATCGCGCGGTGCATCAATTCGGTGCCGCCTGCGCCTTCGCCCATCGTCACGCCATGACCGGTGACGCGCCCCTCGCGTTTGTGATCACGGTCCCAGCCACGGCAGTTGCAGCCAGTCCCTGAAACCACGACCACGCCCCAGCCTTCTTCTGATCCGGCAATCAATCCGGGCACGGTATCGTTGACGAATTTATACGGCGCGTTCAAACCGAGACGGTCGATCGTTTTGGCTGTGATCTCATATTCGGACGTCCAATCGTATCCAGCCACGCCAAAGCCTGCTCCGGCGATATCAGCTTTTTTCAAGCCCGAAGCGTGCAGCGCCTGTTCGAGCGCATCGCGCATGGCGGCATACATGCCATCGTAGCCGACGGTTTCATTGTTGCCGGGTCCGCTTTCACCGAAGCCCAGCGCACTGCCGGATTCGTCTACGATGAGGGTGTGTGTTTTGGTTGCGCCGAGGTCGGCGCCGAAAAAATATCGCATAGGATGATGTGATTTCGATACGTACTTAACTCAAGTTGCTACCTTTCCATAGATTCTCGCCGTTATCCGACTGAGAACCCTCACCCTGCCCTCTCCCATCGGGAGAGGGGGAAACCGTCCTGATTAAAAACCGTCTTAAACGGGGTGAGGGGACCATCAATGATCAAGGTGGGCAACTTGGGTTACTTACTACTTGTTTGTGTCATTCTGAGCCCTTCGATACGGTGAGCGAAAGACGAACCGTCAGGATAAACTCCGCGAAGAATCTCTTACATTTCGAGAAAGATTCTTCGGTCGCATCGAACGCTCCCTCAGAATGACGGCATTGTAAGAAAAGGGGCGACCGGTTGGGTCGCCCCTGATGTCGCCAGGTGTTATTTCCAGAATTGGGGCAGATGTTCTTTATGCGTTTCAAGCATATCGTCGAGCACTGCCTGGATCTTATCCGCTTTGGGACCGATCGGGTTGGCAAGCAGCGCTTGATAGGCGGCTTCACGATCACCATGCACGGCGGCTTCCACGGTCAACAACTCGTATGCTTTTACAGCGGAGATCAATCCGAATTGCGATAGCGGCAACGGCTCGGTGGGGATGGGCGTAATACCGTTCTTCCTCACTGTGGATGGAATTTCCAACACCCAGTCTGCGGGCCATTCTTTAACTGCGCCATTATTCTTGATGTTGACCACATGAGTTTCACCGAGGTCGTTGTAATGAGCGTTTAATAGTTGCGTGGCAACTGTCGAGTAGTAAGCGCCGCCGCGTTTCATCAAATCTGCGGGTGGTTCGTTGAGATGCGGGTCGGCGTATTCGCGCAGCAGATCCTTTTCGATTTCGATTACTTCCTCAGCGCGCGAAGGCGGCCACTTTTTTTGGGCTTTCAATTTCTTATCGGTGTGATAGAAATATTGCAGGTAATAATTCGGGATCATGCGCAGGATTTCGATTGTACGCGGATCCCATTCGGGATCTTCTTCTTTTTTCAACTCTTCGATGAATCCTTCAATGACTTGGGGCCACACATCTTCGCCGTCGATCGTAAAACCGCGGTGCCAGGAGAGGTGATTGAGTCCGAGTGTTTTCAACTCAGTATGATCGGGGTCGATCTTTTTCCCTGTGGCTTTCTCCAGCCCCTCGATGATGTGCATCTTGGTCGTAATGGGAACGTTGCATACGCCCACTGCGGGAACATCAGGCGCGTATTTGCTCAATGCCTGCGTGACGAGTCCTGCGGGGTTCGTAAAGTTCACCAGCAAGGTGCCGGGCTTGGCAACATCTTTGATATCCCGGGCAATACTCAAAATCACTGGAATGGTGCGCAGTGCTTTTGCCATACCGCCGATGCCGGTGGTTTCCTGCCCGATCAAGCCGTGGCGGAGACCGAGATACTCGTCGCGGCGGCGCGCTTCCATATGACCAACGCGCAGCTGGGTCGTTACATAGGAAGCATCTTTCACCGACTCACGCTGATTCGTGGAAAGGATCACTTTGAACGGCGAGCCTTTGGCTGCCACCATGCGCTGCGCGAATTTGCCGACAATGTTGAGCCGCTCTTCATCAATATCCATCAACCAGAGTTCAGTGATGGGAAATTGACTCAAACGCGCAAGAAATCCATTGATGAGTTCTGGGGTGTACGTCGAACCACCACCGATGACAGTCACCTTGAGCATTTGGATTTGCCTCCTGCAGATTTGTATCGCCGTTTATACTACCAAGTGATTGAAATAAAAAGGGCGTCCTTTTGGGAACGCCTTGCCTGGTGCAGAGCCATGCTATTTTGCAAATTCTGTCGAGCGCGTTTCGCGAATGACCGTCACCTTGATCTGACCGGGATACTGCATGGTCTCTTCGATCTTTTTGGCGATATCGCGTGCGAGCCGTGCTGAAGAAAGGTCATCAATGTTTTCGGGTTTGACGATTACGCGGACCTCACGTCCGGCTTGAATGGCGAAGGCTTGCTGCACACCCTCGAAGGAGAGCGAGAGTTCTTCGAGATTGCGGATACGCTTGATGTAGGCTTCGAGGTCTTCACGGCGGGCGCCGGGGCGCGCACCAGAGATGGCATCTGCGGCTTCAGCGATGACAGCTTCGACAGTTTCCTGGTCAACTTCATGGTGGTGGGATGC
>JAYUGV010000227.1:0-3999 GCA_043767565.1 Anaerolineales bacterium | reverse complement strand
CTCCACAGGGATGCGCTCTGCCGATTGAGCTACGCCCACCATAATGAACGCTACAGCCACAGTGTAACGCTCTGCCGTTGAGCTACGGGCTTCATATTTGAAGCGGACAAGATTTTACCATTAGCCTTAAAGGTCTACAAGCCCTTTAGGGTCTTAATTTCAAAACCGCCAAAACCTCCTCGCCCAACATCTCTCCCGTTTCAACAAACCCCAAACTGGCATACAGCTTTCGCGCCGCTTCATTTTCGGGCTCATAACTGATCCCCACCTCTTTGATACGCTCATCAGCACGGAAAATCTCCAGCATCTTCCCCATCCCAAAACGCCCATACCCCTGCGCCTGATATTTCACATCCACCATCAAACGCGCGATGAACGCCTGATTCTCTGGATGCGAAAAATTATAGCAATACATCAAAAACCCGACCGGCAAATCCTCATCGTAAATTCCATAAGGATAAAAATCCCAGTGACCCTGCTCTTCATATCCAAACTGCGCTTCGGCAACCGAATACAAATTAGATGCAACAAAATGCTTTTGATCTTCACGCACCTGAAGCTTAACCAATTCGTGCCAATTATCCTTGGTAACAGGACGGATCGAGAGCGACATACTTATCGGACCATTTTCTGGATGAAGTTCGCCGCTTCATTCTCTTTCATCACGACCTGCTCGCCAGTCGACAGATTTTTCACCGCCACCTGACCTTGTGCCGCTTCATCGGGTCCCACCGTCACAGCGACCCGCATCTTCATCTTGTCCGCAAACTTGAACTGCTTTTGTAGTTTCACAGGTTCAGGAAAAACCATCACGTTCAACCCAGCGTTACGCAGCTGTGCCGCAACTGCATAAGACTTCGTCAACATGGATTCGTCAAACACAGTCACCAATACCTGAGCAGGGCTCGGTGCAAATTCGGGTAACAATCCCGCTTCTTGCAAAAGAATACCAATCACCATGTCCCCCATCGCAAAGCCAACTCCAGATAACGGCTGACCACCAACATCTGCCAGCAAGTTATCGTAACGCCCGCCGCCAAAGATGGCGCGCTTCAAAGAACCGGATGTATCGAACGCTTCAAAGACTGTGCCGGTGTAATACAACAATCCACGTATGATGTTCGGGTCGAACTTGACATAGTCTTTCACACCCAATGCTTCCAGCGCGGCAAAGAGACGAGTCAACTCGTCACTCTTCTTCCATAAATCGAAATTGCCTAAAATATTTTTCAAGCCGTCGAGTTGAACTTGAGTCAGACCAAGTTCGAGCGCATACGCGTCCCATTTGGCGGATTCCATCTTCGCGCGGCGATCCACAAGATTCGAAACATCGAGGCGCTTCTCTGGCGCGATACCCAACGCATCGAACTGAGTCTCCATCAGCCGCCGATTATTCACGTAGATCTGAGCCCGCTCCGGGGTAAGTCCGACCGAGCGCATGAATGTCGCCGCCACTGCGATAAGCTCCGCATCAGCTTCCGGTGAGTTGACTCCCAACATGTCAATGTTCCATTGAAAAAATTCGCGCGAGCGTCCCTTTTGCGGCTGCTCATATCTCCAGAACGGACCGAACGACCACCAGCGGACAGGATACGTCAACTCGTTCTGCTTCGCAGCGATCATGCGTGCCAGACTCGGGGTGAGTTCAGGGCGCAGCGTTACCAGATCTCCCCCACGATCCGCGAACGTGAATGACTGCTTCTTCACCAACTCTTCACCGGATTTCGCCGCGTAAAGATCTATGGTCTCGATGAACGGACCATCATATTCTTGATAGCCAAACGCCTGCGAAGCCGCGCGCACTTTCTCAAAGAGATAATTACGCAGCGCCATAGTTTCAGGGTAAAACTCGCGTGTACCTTTTACGGTTTGAATTTTGTTTGCCATGTCAACTCCAGTGCAGGGATTTTATCATGAGGTGTTATGCCACAGAGCTATAGAGAACTCAAAGATTTTTTTCGGATTCTCTGCGGCATAAGAATTAACGAACCTATCTTTTATCTCTTCAAAATTCAGTGGTTGAATTTTAGAATTAGCTTTGGTATAATCATTTCAAACTTTACAAGGAGTGTCTCATGAAAATTGACTATCAAGAACCCAGCAAAGATTTGCTAATGCGAATTGACATCCACGAAAAATACGGCTCTGCCAACATTGACGAGTGGACCAACGACCTGCTCAAACCGCAGGCAGGCATGAATATTCTCGATGTGGGTTGCGGCGCAGGAAAACTCTGCTTCCTGTTTAACGATTACGTCAAAGGCGGCGCAAAAATTACCGGCGGTGATTTTTCTGAAGAACTGCTCGGCAAAGCACGCGAAAAGAATCAGAAAGTCGGCGCGGTGGTTGATTTTCAATTTCTGGATTTCAACGAGAAATTCAAGTTTGACGACGGCACCTTCGATTTGTGCACATCAGCCTTCGCGATCTACTACGCTTCTGATCTGAAGTTCACTTTCAGCGAAGCGCATCGTGTGTTAAAACCAGGCAGACGCTTGTTCGTCTCCGGTCCATTACCTGAGAACAAGCAGATGTTCTACGACATCATCAAAGAAGCGACAAACGCCACCATCCCACTGATGCCCGGTTCTTCACGCTTCAAGGGCGACATCTTCAACACGATAGACAGCATCTTCGCCAAGACTGAGTTGCACAAATTCGAAAATCACCTCACCTTCCCCGAGGTTGCGCCGTTCATTGACTACGTCCGTGCTTCGTTGGGTGAAGACCGCCGCTTGTGGACATCCATGTTCAATGGTAAGGATGAATACGAGGCGCTCATCGGCAAAATCACGGATGTGGCTACATACTGGCTTGAACGCGACGGCAGTTTGGTAATGACCAAAGTCGTTGGCGGAATTCTGGCGACAAAATAGTTCGTCATTGCGAGGGCGCCAGCCCGAAGCAATCCCCAATCTAAACACGGAGATTGCTTCGCCGCTCACTTTCGTTCGCTCCTCGCAATGACAGAGACGGAATATGAACTTCTTCGGTAAACGAGTCCTCTTTCTCGGTGCGCATCCTGACGATATCGAGTTGGGATGCGGCGCCCTGTTGCACAGCATTGTCAAACAAACGGACGTGTTGTGCGTCACCCTATCAGACAACCAGAAAAATCCTGATCTGCAAAATGTGAAAGGCGAACACTTTGAGTCGCTGGCGGTGCTGGGAGTGCCGCAGGAGAAAATCATTCTCGGACCTTTCAGCACCAGAGTCTTCCCCAATGCGCGGCAGGAGATCTTGGAATATTTTCTCAAACTCCGCAAGGACTTCAAACCCGATCTGATCTTTGTCCACTCGAAGCAGGATGTGCACCAGGACCACAACACAATGACGGATGAAGCCCTGCGTGCATTTCGCGGCATTACTGTGCTGGGTTTTGATGTGGTACGCTCCTCCTACGGCTTCTTTCCGCATTTCCTCGCGCAGGTCACTGAAGAGGATGTGAACAAAAAGATCGAAGCACTTTCAAAATACGAGACCTATCGAGACCGCTATTACTTCAACAGCGAGCTCACCCGTTCCATTATGGTCCGACACGGTGCGCTGGCGGAGTGTCCATTTGCGGAGGGGTTTGATATCTTGAGGATCGTCGGGGAGTTCGGCAATAGTAAATAGAAAGAGGCAATATGGAATTCCAAACTCTCTATCAGGAACTTGTCAACAGCACGGAAATGATTCAGACGTTGATCACGGATATTGATCAGAAGCAGGCACAAGTCAAGCCCAGCCCCGGTAAGTGGTCCATCTTGGAGGTTATCTGTCATCTATACGATGAAGAACGCGAGGATTTTCGCGAGCATCTCGATTTCATTCTCCATCGTCAGCATGAAGAGTGGCATTCCATCTCGCCATTCGCCTGGGTCAAATTAAGAAAATACAACCAGCAGAACTTCAAAGTGATGAAATCCAAATTCTTTCGAGAACGGAAGAAGTCACTGGCTTGGTTAAAAGGTTTGAAAAATACGGATTGGAATATTCGATATACGAACAAACGAA
>JAYUGV010000226.1:0-9953 GCA_043767565.1 Anaerolineales bacterium | reverse complement strand
AAAAGATGGACTTATATTCCATTCCTCAACAGGAAACTTCGTCCATCCAAGTAATGTTGTAAGAGCATTTAAACACGAAAGTAAAAAAGCAGGACTTCCCAGAATCCGCTTCCATGATCTTCGGCATACTTCAGTAGCACTAATGGCTGCCGCTGGAGTTCACGTAAAAGCCATACAAGAGAGGTTAGGCCACGCCCAGCTCTCCACAACCCTTGATGTTTACTTTCACCTGTTTCCTTCTCTACAGGACGAATCTGCGGAAAAGCTGAATAGTATGTTGCGTCCCAGTTCACCTCCAACTTCACCTTAGACAATATAACTAAATAGATTCATTGTACTGAGTGGATGAAAATCCACTCTTTTTTTGCGTTGAGTAGACAGAATGGACATAAAAATAGTAAATGGACAGTACGACAGACTCTCTCTGGAGGATAGTATCTTGGTTCGAATCCAGGCTCCCCAGCTTATAACTCCCTCACAAGAGGGAGTTATTTTTTTGAGTGTCTACGGTAAACAAATAAATTCTTTAAATCCGCGTAGAAACCGCTCTTTCGAAAACTTCTGTGAATTCTGTACAAGGTCTGGAGCATTGAAATTGGAATGAATTTGCTCGAATCTCTGCAAGGCATTCACTAGGCTTTCCGGGGATTGTTCGCCGAAGAAGATGCCAGTTATCCCGTCAACGACCGTTTCCAGCGCACCGCCTCGTCCGTAGGCGATAACGGGGCAACCAGCGGCTTGTGCTTCGACGATCGCAATGCCGAAATCCTCCTCGGTGGCGCAGACGAAGCCGCGTGCTTTACCAAGCAGGTCAGCCACTTGTTCGTCTGATTGATAGCCGAGGAATTGAATATTTGAATTTGCCATGGCTTTCAAGCGCGGTAATTCTGGTCCGTCACCGATGATGAGCAGGGGCAGATTAAGCTGCGAGAATGCTTTCACTAGAATATCGATTCGTTTGTGCGCGACCAGCCTTGTGACTGTGACATAATAATTTTCGCGTTGTGGAGCGGGCTTGAAGCGATTCACGTCAACGGGCGGATAAATGACGAGGGCTTCGCGTTGGTAGGCATCCGCTATCCGCTTGGATATTGCCTGGGAGATCGCGGCAAACTGATGGACGCGCGCAGCGGCTTTTTTATCCCATGTGCGAAAGGTTTGCATGAACTGATCAAGGATCGGATTCTTGCGGGAGCGAGTCCCGTTGATGTTGAGATCCAGCCAGGCGTAGCGCATGGGGGTGTAAGTGTAAGAAACATGACGCGCGCCGTTGAAGTTCTGTATGCCATGCGCCACGGCATAACTAAATGAGACAATGGTTTCGTAATCGCGCAGGTTGATTTGCTCGATGGCATACGGCATCAAGGGCAGGAACAAGCGATGATGTCGGTGTGCAAATAGGATGCGATCAATGAAGGATGTTCGCACGTTGCGATTCGCGATCGGCGTGTTGGTGAAAACCGGTTTGTTGTAAACCAGCGTAAAAAGATCGGCGTTCGGAAAAGCTTCGAGCGCAGTGAAGAGCACTTTCTCGCCGCCGCCGAGGGAAGGCAGTGCGTCGATTACAAAAGCAATGCGAGGCTCAGATTTCATTTAATTTTTTCCAGACCAAGTCAGTTGTGTGTTGCCATGAAAAAAGTTTTGCGCGGGCGAGTCCTTTTTCCTTTAATGCCAAGCGTAGATTGATATCACTTAAACATTCCCGCATTGTTCTGGCTAGCTCACCGGGTTTCGATAATTCAAAGATCAAGCCTGCGTCGCCAACAGTTTCAGGTAATGCGCCGCCATCTGAAACAAGCACGGGCGTTCCGCATGCCATGGCTTCGATGGCGGGTAACCCGAAGCCTTCATCGAATGAAGGCAACACCAACATCTCAGCCTGCGCATACAAACCCGGCAGATCGCTTTCACTGACATAATTCATAAAACGGATTCGCTCATCTCCAAAGAACTTTACACCTCGAAAGACATAACCGGCTTCGCCTGCGATCACCAGCCAGGTGTCTTTGAGATCGTCTTTGATGGCGTGCCAGGCTTCCATAAGCCCCGTCAAATTTTTGCGCGGTTGCAGTGAGCCGACGAATAAAATATATTTTTTGGGGAACTCATATGTTTTCTGAAATGCTTCGGGATGAAAGATCGCAGTGTCCACGCCGTTGGGTGTGACAGTCACGTTTTTGACTCCCAGTTGTCTCTGCACTTTTTGTTTACCATATTCAGACGGTGTGAAAACAACTTGAACCCGCCTCGCTAATATCGGCAGGAACAAACGATACCACGCCGCGAAACTTTTACTGAACCATTCAGGGTGCTCAAGCGGACTCAGATCATGAATGGTCAGCGCCTGATCGCGGATTATCAAAGGTCCCGTATTCGCAGGCGACCACAAAACGGATTTGGATGTTAACTTCGTGGGGAGTACAAACTGTTCCCATAAGTGACCAGCCGCTCCGTTCAGCCGCGTCTTTTCTACTCTGTAGTTGCCTCTGAACAACCGAACAATTTCTTGCCCGTAGCGTTCTACGCCCGTGATGCGACGTGAGAGGAACCGTCCATTGACTACGATATCATGCGTCATGCCGATTGACCCTTAAACATGGAAAGGGTTTGGAATAATAGGAAATCGAGCATTGTTCGAAGATGACAATTATAATTACCTGACATATGAATCATGAATCAAGATCGAAGTTTCGCAAGTTGTCTGAATCAGCGGGCTGGATGGCACGCCTGTTTTTTTGTGCGACAATCATTCTGATTCCTTTTCGCTTTCGTTATATTTTGCTTGAACGTCCTGCCGTACCTGTTTATAAGGACTTTACCGATTTTCATCTGTTTGGTTCGGATATCGCCGTGCTCGCTTTGCTTGCCTTCTGGGGAATCTCGTTATTGTTTGCGTGGCGACCTGTGCGGCTGGGTCCGAATTTCGTGTGGCTTCCGTTGGTCGGAATTATGTTTACTAGTTTAGCCACGTCGTTTACAAGTTTAGATACGGACCTTTCTTTATATCATACACTTAGGTTGATGGCTTTAATTCTGTTTTATCTTTACGTGGTCAATGAAGTGCGGTCGCGATCTTTGGTTATTATTGCAGTAGCTGTTCAAGTGATCGTTCAGTCTTTGATTGCTCTGGGTCAATTCTTTTTGCAACACTCGATTGGTTTGGGTGCGTTTGGCGAGCATCAGTTGGATCCGAAAGTAGGCGGCGTTAGTATCGTGTCTACGGGGGTAACTCGAATATTGCGTTCCTATGGTTTGACCGAACACCCCAATGTTCTGGGTGGATGCCTCGCCTTTGGCATGATTTTATTTTTGGCAGTCTACTTGCATGGAAGATTTAATGAGCGTAAAACAGTTGCATTTGTGCTGTTATTAGGTCTACCTGCTTTATTTGTGACATTTTCGCGTTCCGCTTGGCTGGCTTTTTTTAGTGGAGCAATTGTTTTAGTGGGAGACATTGTACTGTCCCGTGATTGGAAAAAATTAAAACCTGTATTTTGGCTGGTAGTGATAAGTCTGCTCGTGTTAGCTCCGTTAGTTTGGAGCTATTCAAGTTATGTGGGTGCCCGGTTCGATGCTAACGCCTCTTTCAAGAAAAACCCATATGAATACCGATCTATTGTTGAACGTCTCTTGTTGGATAAAATGGGACTTCAGATATTTCTCGATAAGCCTTTTAGCGGGGTGGGGTTGGGTGCATCTGCGCTTGCGATTCAAAAATATTTCCCGGGCTTTCATGGAAGTTTTGTGCCGCCGCACCTGGTGTTGCTGGCTGTTGCAATGGAAACTGGAATCGGTGGATTGATCTTTTATTTATGTTTATTGCTGTTTCCATGGATTGCGCTTGCAAGAAATAAAATAACGCTTGCAGGTAACCCGACGCTCCTCACTGCCTCTATCTTGTTGATGGCTATGACTCTGATTGGCTTTCTTGATATTTATCCCTGGCTGCTCCCGCCGGGTCGCTTATGGCAGTGGCTGGCGTGGGGACTGTGGGCAGTTTCTTACGAATTGGGCGAGCATAATTCTGAAACCGTACATACGTCAAACTAAGTGTACAAATCAATGCTAACATGGGCAGGGTCCCCCAGGATAATTCAGCAAACGGCTTTGATGCAGGCGGCTGGATTGTTTTTGGAATGACCGCATTTGGATTCTCCCAAACCTGTATCCCATTTGAAAGTGTCTTCTCAAATACCCAGCCGGTTCGTACTAATTCGGGGACGAAGTTGCTTCGATTCACAAATCCCCAGCGCACACCATGTTCACCCGCTCTAAGCAATATGGGCCCAGTTGCAGCGACGCCTTCGGACGACCAATAAGCTGTGTCTATTTCAGCGATACCGCTATCGCGCAATTCGGGGAGTGTGCGAGCGGTGTGATAACTGCCGTCAATGGTGGTGGCTTTTGTTAGCAGGTTGAGATACGTATATTGATTCCCAAAACCAAAAGTGAGATAGCGCCATTGCGAGTGATCTCCCTGCTTCAAGAACTCGACGATAGGCTTCATATCGATCGGTGCTGGCTGAGTGGGGAGGAGCAAAGGTTGGAGCCAAACCATGAGAATGGTTAAAGCAAAAATGGAGACTGTAAAGGCTGAGATCCTGCTTCTTGAAACAGAAGCAGAATCAGGCTTGGATGAGAAGCGGCGCTTCAGTCGAATAAAGAGAATCCCAAAGAATGGGGCTAAAGTCAGGCTTGCCCAGAATGCAAAACGATCATAGGTGAGCCAGGCCCAGTGCTCTCCGAAGAATAAGCGTGGCAGGGGCGTTGTGCCGCCGAGCCCCAGTATAAATAATATGAAAAACGAAACAAGCAGCCCCCAGAAGCGGCGCGGCCATTTCTGAAACACGAAAGGGATCACTGCGATCAGCGGACCATATAACGGGAGAAAGAAGATCGCAAATGCCAGCGGGTCTGTAAAAAAATTGTGGCGTGATAAGTGGTCGATGGGCACTTGCATGACTTGATGAGTGCCCCATTCCCAAAAGGGCCATACAACAATTAATTCCACAGCGACGGCTGAGATACCATAAAGTAAGAGTCTGTCGAGCAGCGTGCGCCAATTGGTTTTGTTGATCTGCGTGGCAACAACAGCCAAAACAAGGAATGGCTGAACGATCAATGTGGCGTGATGGGCCGCCATGGTCGTCATGGCGAGCGAGACAGTTAGCGCGAGATCGAAAAAGCGGCCCTTACTTAAATAATGATCCAGGCTTGCGGCGCCGAATAATGCAATGAGCGTGCTGGTAAGAAAGGGAAGTTGTCCAAATACATGCGCTGTTACATAGATCGGTGTTAGAAGCGCAGATGCCAAAGCGGCATAGGACGCCGCGGTTTTGCCTGTAAAGATTCTGCTAAATAGATATACGCCAAGAGGGTACAGTGTTGCAACGCTCCATAGGATCAGCGCAAAGGCTCTATCAAAACCAAGCGCTGGAATGAATAACGCGATCAGTTGATGTACCAGCGGCGGGTATGAGACAACAGTGAAGCCAGTGTACCAACGCGACTCCCATAAGGAAAACCAGTTCTCTGCATAATGATCGGCAAAGAGCATGTGGGTGTACGCGTCGTAACTGAAGCGATAATGCGCGGCTAGGACGAAGGCTCCATGACAAAGAAAAGCGATAAGGATCGCCAACCACGCGCGCCGTGGGATCATGCTAACTCGATCTCGCTATGGGGAATTGAAATGCGCTTCGCGCTTTTTCTTTTTTCCAGTGCGTGGTTAAAGGCTTGAAGATAGCGCTGGCAGGTGATCTCGAGGCGCACACTTTGGGTCGCTTCGTAATTGTTTTGCACTTGCGCGCGTCTTTTCTCAGGGGAGGCAAGCAGTGTGCGGATCGCGTTCCTAAGACCATCGACATTCCCATTTTCAAAGAACTCGATCTGAAACTGTCCCTCCTGCGCGAGAGCGCACAACTCACTCAGGTCTGATGCCACGATCGCGCGTCCGTATGCCGCGGCTTGATACAATGCGCTTGAAGCGCCTGTTGAAGCTTTATAGGGCAGTACGACAATTTGAGCACGGCGGAATAGTTCGATCACACGGTCATCCGGGATCTTTCCAAGCCATCGAATTCCTGGCATGTCTGCATAGTGTTCTTTTATGGATCGGGCGTATCCCGGGAACCGGGGATGTTCTACGCCTGCGATGGTCAATCGCAGATCTGGAAATTCCGTGCGAAGGAGCGGGAGCGCCTCAAGCAAAAGTTCCACGCCTTTGAATGGCGCCAGCATATTGAATAACAACAGCTCCGCGCTGCCAGTCTCGTCGCTGAGTCTGGGTTCGTCATATGTTCCCAATGGGATGTGAACACAATTCACTTGAGGGTGCTGTTCTGAAAACCAGTCGATATGCTTTTGCATCGTCAGGCAGACTACATCAGCTTGTGTTGCGAACTCTGTGATCAAACGCGCCCCCAGCGGAGCGAATAGTCCACCCGGGGCATTCAGCATGTGAAAGTCAGATAGCTCCACCATTTCATGAAATGTGACAACGGTTGGATATCCCAGCCAGCGCACGAGCATGGGTGTCAGCAGACCTGAAGCACTCTGCCAGGGCGATTCGCCAAACATGCCTATCCGTAGATTGAACCAGACCACATCCGGATCCAAACGTTTCACACGTGACAAAATAGCTGTCCGCGCTTTCCATTGACCGGGTGCCCAGCAATAATCAATTTCTGTTGCCCCGAGATGATTGGGCGCATTCTCGCTACTATGTGAACCCGCCAGCACAGTGACGCGTGAAAACGAACCTGACTTCGCCAAGGCGCGCGTGATGTGATATCCATATTGCCCAATGCCGGTAATGGCAGGCGGGAACGGGCTGACAATGACAAGATGCATAGAATTAAACGATTATCTCATGTGAATATTAATAAGCACTCGTGTAAAAATAAGTTCCTTGTTTTGGATGCAGTTGAACTGCATCCTGCTCGCGAACTCTGGAATCGGGAAGTTGCTTTTACACAACTCCTAAGACAACTTAATGAGCTTATCCATTACGTTTGACAGAAGCCAGTGTGGGATGTATAGTTTTGGTTAATATGTTTACTGATACCCTTGAACGTGCGGTCTTGGAAACGCTGGCATATTCGGATATTTTCGAGTATCCCTTGCGGTTGCAGGAACTACACCGCTATCTGCCCATGCGTACGGAAATGGAACAACTCTCAAGTGCTTTGAATAGGTTGGGCAACCGAGTGCAGAAGCAGGCTGATCATTATTTTCTGTCTGGTCGTGCTGAGATCGTGGGTATTCGCGAACAACGCACAGCACGGTCGCGCTCATTGTTGCCACGCGCCCTGCAGTATGGACGTGTGCTGGGCGCTTTACCATTTATCCGTATGGTGGCGTTGACGGGTTCACTGGCTGTGATGAATATTTCCAAAGCCGCCGATTTTGATTATATGCTTGTGACAGTTCCCGGTCGCGTATGGACAGCGCGCGTGTTTGCATTGGCTTTCGGGCGTATTGCCCGCCGACAGGGACATATACTTTGCCCAAACTTAATCGTCTCAGAGACCGCGCTGGCGTGGCCCCTGCGTGATCTGTATTCTGCGCGTGAGTTGTGCCAGATGGTCCCGATCACGGGAATGGATGTATACCATAAATTGATGAAAGCTAACGAGTGGGTCGAGAATTTTCTACCGAATGCCTGGCAGACTTCCGAAGTCTTCGAGACTTCGGAAGTCTCGTTGCCAAAATTTCTTGAACTTCCCTTACGCGGAAAACCTGGGGATAAATTTGAAGCCTGGGAAATGAACCGCAAGACCGCTCGTTTCTCAAAACAGGCTGGTTTTGGCGAAGAGACGGTTTTCAACGCCGAGGTCTGCCAGGGGAACTTTCATCATCACCGAAGTTGGACGAAGGAAGCGTTTGAAATTAAACTCTCGGCTCTCGCTGCCGTCCTCGGCGGCGAGATAACAGAAACCCGCTCGTCGGGGACGGCGGGCGGAGCGTACAAATTATGACCCAGATACTGCTCGGGCAATCCTATTTTCTACGCTTCGATCCCAAGCTCTGGGAAGCCATGCAGCCCTATCCGCCGCTGGGGACGTTGTATGCCGCGAGTTGGCTGCGTCAGCATGGATATGAGGTCGCGTTGTTCGATGCCATGCTGGCGGAGTCAGAAGAGGAGTGGGCTGTTGCGCTTGATCTGCACAAACCACAATATGCGATCATCTATGAAGACAACTTCAACTATCTTTCCAAGATGTGTTTGTTGCGGATGCGTGAAGCGGCATTCAAAATGATCGCGATGGCGAAGTTGCGCGGCTGTGTCGTCATCCTGTGCGGTGCGGACGCGACTGACCACTACACTGAGTATCTCGAACACGGCGCGGATTACTGTCTGCTTGGCGAGGGGGAGGAAACGCTGATCGAATTGCTGAGTCAGCTATCGGCGGGGGAAGACGCGAGTCAAGTCATCGGACTCGCCTCACGAACCATATTATCCCGTAGCGTAGCGGAGCGGACGCTCCACGCAACACGTCGTCCTGATATAACCAACCTCGACTCTCTTCCCTTCCCCGCGTGGGATCTGGTGGATGTCGAAAAATATCGTGCTCTTTGGCTGGAGCAGCGCGGATATTTTTCGATGAACATGGTTACGACGCGCGGCTGTCCGTACCATTGCAATTGGTGCGCCAAGCCGATCTGGGGACAGCGTTATAACTCGCGTTCGCCCGAGAATGTAGCGGCGGAGATGAAGTGGCTGAAGGAAAATTTTGCGCCCGATCATATCTGGTTCGCGGATGATATTTTGGGATTGAAACCGAATTGGATCGAAAAATTTGCGGTGTCGTTGAAGGAGATGGATGCAACGATCCCGTTTAAATGTTTGATGCGCGCAGACCTGGTGAATGAGAAGACGGCTGTTGCACTGGCGCAGGCGGGTTGCAAAACCGTGTGGCTCGGCGCGGAGTCGGGTTCGCAAATGATCCTCGACGCGATGGACAAGGGCGACAAGGTGGAAGATATTTATCGTGCCGCGAAGTTGCTGCGTGAAAACAGAATCGAAGTCGGATTCTTTTTGCAGTTCGGGTATCCCGGCGAGACCTGGGACGATGTCCAGAAGACATTGAAAATGGTGCGCGAGTGTGCGCCTGACGATATCGGCATCTCGGTCTCGTATCCGCTGCCGGGTACAAAATTCTTTGAGCGCGTGAAGTTGGAATTGGGTGAAAAACGAAATTGGGTTGATTCAGAAGATTTGGCGATGCTTTATCACGGTCCGTTCCCAACCGAGTTCTATCGCATCCTGCATGGACGAGTCCATTATGAATTCAGAATGCGTCAGGTCTGGCGAAAGCGTGATTGGCAGCGTACACTGCGAATACCATATTACTTAATTGGCTTGCTTGCCGCCGAGCTGAGGCTCAGAAAATATACAAACGGCTCTCAAAGTTTGGTAACTCATGCTTACCAGAACAGGGAACACTGAAAAACTTTCCATTATGGATGTTGACCTCTATCTGCATGTCCGAGAAAAAGAAGGGCGTCTTTATTCAGATGATGATGTCGCGCGCCTGCCTTTAATTTCTGATGGACATCCGCTCGCAAATGAATGGCGCACCCGTTCTGCATCCGCTTCATGTTTGACCCGTTATCTGTCTGCTGAACCCAAGCCTCTTACCATCCTTGACTTGGGCTGCGGGAACGGATGGCTTTCAAATCACCTGCATGCCTCAGGGCATCGTGTGATCGGCATGGATCAAAACATGCTTGAACTCAAACAGGCGGCGCGGGTATTTCCGCAGAAGCCTGGATTATTTTTTTTGGCAGCAAATATATATTCTGCTCCCTTTGTCTCTAATTATTTCGATGTGATTGTCCTTGCCAGTGTGGTCCAGTATTTTCAAGATCTTCCGGGTTTGTTATCGGCTTTGATGAAAACTCTTAAGCCGCAGGGTGAAATTCACCTCATAGACAGCCCGCTGTACGGC
>JAYUGV010000225.1:0-9959 GCA_043767565.1 Anaerolineales bacterium | reverse complement strand
ACGTCATAGGGAGACTGCTTCGACGGAAGAGCGCCGTCTCGCAACGACATCTTTTTCTATGCCGCTTCGCGTCCATTATATAACAAACGTCCTGCCGTAAAATGGATTTCAGTTACAATCATCGCAATGACCGCCTTCGTTCAAATCGTTGTCAACGTCCCCTCCCTCACAGGGATATTTGATTATGCCGTTCCAAAATAAAAACAGCGCGGACGTTGGTCCGCGCTGTTTTTGTGATTGACTTTTCTAGTCCAAAAGATTCGCTGGAATGTTACCGCCGTTCATGGCGATTCTCTTCAGAACTTCCTTATGCAGCCAGACGTTCATTTTGGCAGAGTCGCTCATCAGGTTGGCAGGACAGCCAAGTTCCTTAGCCAGATCGTTGCGCGCTTCGCGGCTGCTGTCAATATCGAGGAGTTTGAGCAGGTCTATGATCGAGACTTTCCAATCAAGACCTTTTTTCCCGGCGGCAAGCTGCTCCAGTTTTTTGACCACATCCACTTCTGAAACTGCTACTGGGGCGCTTTGCCCAGGGACGCGGTCATCCTTCTGTCTATCTAAGGTGGTCCTTGGCGCTGCGCCTGCTCCAGCCGATCCAAAAGTTGGCGGCTTTGCAGCAATTTGGTCCTTCTTGTGAAACCCCAGTTTTTCGAGAATTGTATTGAATAAACCCATGGTAAATCTCCTTTGAATGGTTTGATATGAAAGTAGCCAGGCATGATTGACAATCATGCATCGAAAATCAATCTGTTAGCCTCAGCCGTATACAGACAGGACTTTCGCTTGACTGTGTTGGCGAATAAAGTAAAAGTCCTAATCAATCATATAACAAATACCCCGCGTCCACATCCGTCAGATGGGGAGGTTTTATCTCCGCTAGTTGGCGGAGGCGCGGACATGTAATCCCAAGCAGAAGGGTATGAAGCCAACCGCTGTCAAATGGATTTCAAGTACAATAAATCCAATGAACACCTTCGTTCGAATCGTTGTTAACGTGCCCTCCGTTGCAGGGCTATTTGATTATGCCGTGCCTGAAGCCCTTGCAGGGAAGATAGGTGTAGGGCATCTGGTCATTGTCCCGTTTGGGAAGCAGACCACCCAGGGCGTGGTCTTTCGTTTCATTGACCAGCCCTCGGTTCAAGCCGTCAAAGAGATTCTAGAACTCGTGGATGAAGAACCGGTTCTGACTCAGCCGCAAATTGCGCTGGCTGAAGAAATGGCTACATCTACGCTGCAACCTTTAGCGGCGGTTGTTGGTTTGTTCTTGCCAGTGGGACTCAGCCAACAAGTTGATACAATTTACGAATTACGGATTATCGCGGAGCATCCCGTTGGGACGAATTACGAATACCGCACTGAAGCGAAAACAATCAACCCTGCGACTCAACGCCTCACCATCGAAGATCGCATCTTGAGTCTATTGAAGATGCGCGGTCCCTTGCGTGGACGACAGATCGATACGCACTTCGCCAAAGTGGATTGGCGCAAGACAGCGGGTTTTCTTGTGAAGAAGGGTGTGCTTTCAGCGAAGAGTATCCTTCCGCCGCCGCGGGTGAGATCAAAGTTCATTCGCGTTGCGCAGCTTGCAGTCCCGCCGGAAGAAGCGGAAAGTGAAATGCCGAATTTGGGGACGAAACAAACACTGGCACGCAGGCAGTCCGCGTTGAAGTTTTTGATCCATCAACCCGATGCGATCAATCTTTCCTGGGTCTATGCCAACAGCGGTTGCAACCTCGCCGACTTGCAGGAACTCGAAGAGCGCGGCTTGATCCGTTTGTTTGAGAGCGAGATATTTAGAGATCCGTTGGAGGGGGCAAGGAAACAAGTAGAAACGTATACAGGTAAACAGGTGCTTGAGTTAACTCTGGAACAGAATCGTGCCCTCAAGGAAATCATGCACGCGATTACTCTGGAGTCGGACAGCTTGCTGTCCGATAAAAAGCGGGAGCACACCCTAACGGGCACACGAGCTCCCGCACTCCAGAGTAATATCTTCCTTCTCCAAGGCGTAACCGGCTCGGGCAAAACCGAGATCTATATCCGCGCGACGGAAGAAGTAATCAAGCGCGGTAAGCAAGCCATTATTCTCGTCCCTGAAATTGCGCTGACGCCGCAAGTGGTGCGTCGTTTTTTGAGTCGCTTCCCCGGGCAGGTGGGCATTGTCCATTCGAAACTTTCGGAGGGGGAGCGTTACGATACCTGGCGGCGTGCGCGTTCGGGCAAACTCAAAGTCATCATCGGTGCGCGCAGTGCCTTGTTTGCGCCTCTGCCGAACATCGGTCTCATTGTTGCGGATGAATGTCACGACTCGTCGTATCATCAATCCGAGCCGCCGTTCTATCACGCGGTCCATGCGGCGCAGGTGTATGCTCGTCTGTGCGGCGCGGTGTGTGTGTTGGGTTCTGCCACGCCGACCATCGAACAGCGTTATCAAGCCGACAGTTCCCCTCTCCTTATGGGAGAGGGGTTAGGGGTGAGGGTTCTTCGCAAATTGGATTTGCCCAAGCGCATCCAGACCTCCGAGGTCTTAAGAGACCTCGGAGGTCTTCCCCCTGTCCACATCGTGGATATGCGGGATGAACTAAAAGCCGGTTCACGCGGAATCTTTAGCCGGATCCTGCTCAATGAGCTTGAGTCCACGCTGAAGCGGGGTGAGCAAGCCATCCTATTCCTCAATCGACGCGGGACTGCCACCTATATCTTCTGCCGTGATTGCGGTTATGTGTTGAAATGTCCCAATTGCGAAACGCCGCTGACGCTGCATGTTGAAAATAAAGAGCGCTTGCTCTGTCATCACTGCGGATACGAACGCGGCAAGCCGAGGAGTTGCCCGCAGTGCAATGGCAAGCAAATTCGTGAATATGGTTTGGGCAGTGAAAAAGTGGAAGAGGAGATCAACACGCTCTTTCCTAAAGCCCGCACCTTGCGCTGGGACTGGGATACCACGCGCAAAAAAGACGCGCATGAAATGATCCTGACGCATTTTGCCAACCATCAAGCGGATATCTTGGTCGGTACGCAAATGCTCGCCAAAGGACTCGATCTGCCGTTGGTCACTTTGGTTGGGATTGTGCTCGCGGATGTGGGCTTGAATTTGCCCGATCCGTTTGCGGGGGAACGTGTCTTTCAAGTGTTGACGCAAGTTGCAGGTCGCGCTGGTCGCAGTGAACGCGGTGGGAAGGTGGTGCTGCAGACCTTTGAACCTGAGCATCAGGTCATACAGTTCGCGGCGAAACATGACGTGAATGGATTTTACGAATACGAATTGGAACAACGTAAACGGCTAGGTTATCCACCGTTCAGCCGTCTGGTAAGACTCGAATATCGAGATCAGGATCAGGCTTCGGCTGAGAAAGAAGCGCAGAGAGTGGCGATTCAGTTATCCCACAAGGGGACGATGTCAGTAAACAGTAAACAGTCGGCAGTAATCGGTCCCGTTCCGTGTTTCTTTGCGAAGAATAATAGTGAATATCGCTGGCAGATCATTTTGCGCGGCGCAGATCCGCAGGAGTTGCTGCGTGAGTTGAAGTTGGACGGCTGGCGGGTTGAAGTAGACCCGATAAGTTTGCTATAATCAAAGTGTTGTTATGTCTTTGCGAGGAGCGTTCGTTGCGACGAAGCAATCTCATGCTCGCGAGGAGATTGTGTCGCCACGGCGCCACGGCGACGCTTCGGACGAAAAGCATCGCCTCGCAATGACATGGAAATTAGAGGAGAATGAATTATGGAGTCCTTTTCACGTGGTTGGCAGTTCCTGAAACAAGCCTGGAGCATGGCGTTCAAAGATAAAGACCTGCTCAAGCCTTCCATTTATGCGTTGATCGTGGGTGTGATCGTCTCGGTGATCGGTATCATCCCGATTTTGATCGCCGCATTTTTATTTAACGGGTCGCAGTTTGGAAATATTGTCATGGGCGTGCTGGGCGCGATGATGATCTTCGTCCAGTTCGTTGTGTCATATGTATTCTCAGCGATGACCGTGTACCTGATCTACGGCTATCTCGCCGAAGGTGACGGACGCATGGATAAAGCCTGGGCTGTGGTGCGCCGTGACTTCTTCGATATTCTCACGCTTGCCGCGGCTTCCACTGTTGTGAATGTGCTCAAAAATGCCGCCAACAGTAGGCGCGGACGTGGCGGTATCGTCTCTGGCATTGCGCGCGGTACTACGAACCTACTCTCGGCTCTATGGACGGAAGCCTCTTATTTGATTTTGCCTGCCATGGTCATTGACGATCTGAATCTCAAGAATGGTATGCAGAGAATATTGAATATCACCAAACAGAATCTGCTCCTGATCGGCATCAGCACCGTCGGCGTCCGCTGGGTGACAGGGTTGATCGGCTTTGTGTTGGGCTTTGGCGGTTTTCTGATTGCGTTGGCGATTGGCGGCGGCGCGGTTTATCTCACCGGCGGCATGGGTGTCGTTTCCATTCTTGCGATCGCTTTTGCCGCACTCATTTTCTTTACCCTTGTCATGATCGCCAGTGTCATTACTTCCTATACAACCACTGCCTATCATACGTGCTTGTACATCTGGGCGCGTGAAGTGGAAAAGGCACAGGTCGCCGGTCAGTCTATGCTAGTTGCTGCACCGGGTCCGCTGGCGGCGGTATTGGGATAGGTTTTTCTCGCTCCCAAAAAGCATTTGGACGATGTGAGCGGAGAGCCGAAGGTTCGTAGAGGCTCGTAGTCGAAGTGTAAGTAATTTGATTATTGAAATTTTGAATCAACCTGCCCTTCGTCTGCGCTCGCCTTAATAGGCTCGCTGCGCTCAGGGCGAAGGAATAAAAAATGCAACCACAAAATGAACCACGCCACGAAATGATTACCTGGGAAGAAATAGATCGCTTGATCGATCATCTCGTCCCGCAATTTAAGCGCGAGTTCACCGCTATGGTGATGATCACGCGCGGCGGCATCATCCCCGGCGGGATGCTCGCCGACGCCATGGATATCACACACATTCTCACAGCGGCTGTTGATTTCCCCGCGCAGAAGAACGAGCAAGCCAAACTCATGATGTGGCCCGAGTTCATCCAATTCCCTGCGGAAGATAAATTGCGCGGGCGTCCCACGCTGATCGTGGATGACGTCTGGGGTTCGGGGCGCACGATCACGGCGGTGAAGAACCGCGTCTCGGCTGCGGGCGGCTTTCCTGAAACCTGCGTCCTGCATTTCAACCCGTATCGTAATCTGTTCGGTCACGTCCGCCCGGATTATTATGCCGCGGTCACCGATGCGTACATCGTCTACCCCTGGGAAGTTGACCGTGGTACTGATCAGGTCATGGTGGGTGAGACTTCATAATGAAACTGATCGATGTAACGCAGATCGCGAAGCTCAAAACACTCCGCGCCAATCCATATTTTGACGACCTCCCTGAGATATTTCTCAAGGATATTGCCGCGCATACTCAATTGCGGGAATATGAACGCGGCGATATCTTATTCTGGGAGGCTGACCCGTGTGCGGGCTTGCACATCATTGAAAGCGGCAGTGTCAAGCTCTACCGTATTTCACCCCAGGGTCGGCAGTACATCATTAGTGTCATGATCGAAGGCGCAACCTGCAACGAAGTCCCTGCATTTGACGGCGGTACGAATCCCGTCAATGTGGAAGCGCTTGAGACTTCCCGTGTGTGGGTGATCGACTCAGCCACGCTGCGCGGATTGGTCGTATCCAACCCTGAATTTGCGTTGAAGATCTTGAACAAGTTCGGTCAAAACCTGCGTAACCTGGTCCGCAAGGTCAGCGAGATGGCGTTCTATCAGGTCACCAATCGCCTCGCGCGGCTCATTACTGAATTACCCGTTGCAGATACGCGCCCGCATTGGACTCAGGAGCAGCTCGCCGCGCGGCTTGGTACTGTCCGTGAAGTGGTGGCGCGCTCGCTCAAAGAATTGGAAAAAAGCGGCGCCATCCGCATCAAAGACCGCCGGATCCAAATTGCGGATCGGGAAGTCCTGTTGCAATGGACGCAGCCTTATAATTAAAAAGGACAGACCCTGAAGGTTTCGATAAACCTTCAGGGTCTGTTTTTATTTTTCGCTTCTTTCCATGCCGGCAGCTGCTTCTGTTTACGGGAGCGACTCGAACCCTGAAGCGCCCAAATGCAGTTCATCGTCCACGGCGTTCTTGATGAAATCAATATTGATATCAGTGGGGAATCCATAGGTGGCGTCATATTTCACAGTGACCTCATCCGCTTCACCGCCGAGATCAGCCTCCAGTTCCGAAAAGAGGCGGTCGATCGTCGCGTATTTTGTGAAGGTCTCGTAAAATGGATCCTCGTTCGTGATGGCGGTTCCATCCACTCCTGTCATCGAAACGACTTCACCGTTCAACACTTCAACCGTCAGCGGCATGTCGCTTCTAAAGGCGCAAAAACAGCCGATATTCAATTCATAACGATAATGCGTGATATTCGCGTCATTCCATTTTTTCTGGTTGCGTGAAAGTTCGCTCCCGCCAAGTGAGCAAGCGGTAAGCATGAATACAAGTGCGAGAAAGACTATCTTTTTCATTTGATCTCCTTATGAAAAAGACGTTGCATAGGTTCGAAAGTTCCCCAAGCAAGCCCTACTTCGATTGGTAAATTCTGCCCTTCCATGTGACGCCTTTACGCGAGATCACCTTCCATGCCGAAGTGAACATCATCGCGCCGAATACTGCTGCGCCGAGCGGAGTGGTGAGCGCATACCAGGGTGAAATTTCCATCTTGATTGCGACCTGAACCCGAACATAAATGAGATAAGCCCACAGGAGTAATGATTCAAGAATTACTGCGATAGCCAGCCAGCCAGCGTCATTCAAAAACCAGAATAGTCCAAGCAGGAGCCAGAGGGGAAGAAAGATTGAAACCACCAGCGTTAAAAATGCTCCAAATACACCTAATGCCATGAGTCCGGGTTCATCGCGTAGACCGAGATAAATATTTTTCGTCCAGCCCTCCCACATCTCAGGCAGGGACGTGTACATGCGGGTGCGCACTACTTTCATGCCATCGGCAACGATCAGGCGGTGACCATTCCATTTCACTTGTTCAGAGATGGCTTTATCTTCCACAATGTTGTCTTTTACGCTTTCATGCCCGCCAATGGCATCGTAGACCGAACGCTTGATCAGGATGAATTGTCCGTTGGCGATGGCGTCTTTTGTTTTCGGGTCGTTGACCTTGCGCGGCGAGAAGCCAGCAGAGAGAGCGGTCATCACCAGCGGCATGATGGTCTTTTCCCAGAACGAACCAAGAACTTGAAAGGTCATGATGGTGAACATGTCCGCTTGGGTTTCGAGGGTTTTCACATAACATGATGAAAGAGTAGCCGGGGAGAGGAAGGTATCAGCATCCACAAAACAAAGCCATTCGCCGCGGGCAGTGGCTGAAGCTTGGAACAAGGCATGGGGTTTACCTGCCCAGCCTTTCGGTAGGTCTGAGCCGTTGATAATCTTCAGCCTGTCATTCTGAGCCGCAAGTTGGCGAAGAATCTCTTGAGTCGCATCCATTGAGCGGTCATCCAAAACAATGACTTCGAAGTCCGGATAATCTTGATTCAGAATTGCTTCCACACATGCACGGATATTTCTTTCTTCATTGCGTGCGGGGATGCAAACAGAAATGAGCGGTGTAGTCGATGGGGGTGGCGTTGGTTCAACAACAATATCAAGATGATATTGGCTGTGAAGCCAATACACGATAATCACACCGACGATCAAGAACGCGGTGGAGATGATGAGATAAGGCATGGTTAGATGACGCGAATGGTGGAGCCGCGCTCGGTCTTTTCAATTTCGATGCGCGTGGGGAAGGCATCTTTGAGTTCTTCGAGATGCGTGATGATCAGGATCTTGGCAAAATCATGTTTGACGAGATTGATCGCTTCGATGAGCCGTTGACGCCCCTGCACATCCTGCGAGCCGAAGCCTTCGTCAATGACGAGCGTTTGCAGGCGTGCCCCTTTGCGTTGCGCAAGAATTTCTGAAAGCGCCAGCCGAATCGCAAAGTTGACACGGAAGGCTTCGCCGCCCGAATACATTTCGTAATCACGTGCACCGGCGCTGTCTTTGATCTTGATGTCAAGCGTTTCTTTCAGGTCTTTGCGCTTTTCGTCTTTATAAGTTTCCTGCGTGACAAACTCAATCGACATCTGTCCATCACTCAAACGATCGAGCAGGTCATTGGCTTTTGATTCGATCTGAGGCAGAGCCTGTTCGATCAGCAGTGCAGGGACACCGTCTTTGCTGAAGGCGCGTTCCAATGTTTTATGTTGCACGATCTGTTTTTGGAAAGTCTCGCGTTCTATTTCAAAAACAGCTTTGCGGGCGCGCTGGGTCTTGAGAATATCCACGCGTTGTTGCGCGCCGCCCAATTCAGCGCGGGTTTTATTTTCTTCTTCGCGTACTTTGAATAACTCACGTTCGGCAATATCGAGATTGGGAGATTGTGCTTCGGTTGCCTCAAGATTTGTTTTTGCAGTGAGATAGTCTGCCTCGAGATTTACGATTTCAGATTTACGATTTTCGATTTCTTCTTCCAGGTTTTTGATTTCACTTTCGATCTGCTTGCTCACTTCTTTGGCAGATCTCAGATTGGCGTGTTCCTCTTCCACACTGCGCAATTCGCTTTCTTTTTTGCGCGCTTCATCGTGTGCTGAAGCATCGTAGCCAAGTTTCGCGAGTTCCTTATCCAGCTTGGCGAGTTGCTTTTGTTCGTCAGCCGCGTACTTGCCGCCATCCAAAAGCTTTTCCACTTCCTTCAAGCGTTTCTTGCTGGTGGTCTCCCAATCCTTCGCGAGCGCCTGTAAAGTTTCCATGCGTTCGGTGAGCTGTGAGATCTCGCTGGCGTATTTCACGCGTTCGTTTTCGGCGGAGGAGAGATTGGAAATTTGTAATTCGTAATTGGTAATTTGCTTGCTGATGTCGGTGGCTTCTTTTTGATTCGCGCGGAACAGATCGCCTTTTTCTTTGCCGTCGCTTTTGAGTTGCTTGAGAGTAGCCTTGCGATGTTCTGTACTGAGAGGCTGTCCGCATAACGGACATTCTGCGCCCTCTGTCTTTTCGAGTTCATCAATGCGCGCCTTCAACTCGTCCATTTGTGTTTTGAGTTGTTCGTTTTCTACTTTCAACGCGGCTTGACGTTCACGCGCAGTGTTTCTAGTATTTTCCAACTCCACACGCTCTTTGGCTTTTTCTTCTGCTTCACTTAAAGATTTTTGCGCCTTAGTGATCTCACTTTTCACAGCGCTGTTCACTGCTAACTGCTCACTGATCTCCTCAGCCTCAGCCGTCAGCAAACGCTTCTCTTCTTCCAGACGCGCCTTCTCCACTGCGATCTTTTCCAGCAGGGGCGCGCGGTCTTTTTCATGCTCACGGAATTGGGAGGCGGTCTGCTCCCACTCTTCCAATTCCTTGCGCGTCTTCTGCCACGCCTTGTATGCAGACTCGATCTCCTTGGCGCGGTCCACGAGATCGGCATATGCGGCGCGGTCCGCTTGTCTGGCGGCGAGGCGGGTTTCGATTCCCGCTAGTGCCGTGCGTGCGCGTTCGAGTCCGGTTGAAAGTGTGGATGTCAACTTCCGGTGTTGATCCAACAACGCCGCCGACTTGCGGATATTTTCCAGCGTGGACTCTTGCGTTTCACGCGCCGCCGAAAGCTGATTCAGCGTCCTTTGCAGTTCTTCCAGCCGATTCTTTCTGGTTTCCTCTTCAGCGAGTTCTGTGTCAATTTCAGCCACGCGCCCGTCGATCTCATCCACTTCGCGTTCGATGAGTTTTCGTTTTTCGGCGGTGCGATTTTTATACTCATCCCAGATCTCAAGACCGAGAATGTTGCTCAAGACTTCTTTGCGTCTGGTGGCATTCTGTTGCGTGAACTCATCTGCCTTGCCCTGCAAAAAGAAAGATGCGTTGACGAAAGTCTCGTAATCGAGCCGCAGGGTTTGTTCGATGCGGGCTTGGGT
>JAYUGV010000224.1:0-1541 GCA_043767565.1 Anaerolineales bacterium | reverse complement strand
TGCTTGTCAGCGAAAAAGGTATTAAGACCCTCCAGGCTGGTCCACAGATCCATGATCAGGAACTCGCCAGCGCCCTGCGCCTTTTCGTGTCCATCATGTTCCATGGGCACGTAGACATTGTGACTGACATCGCCCAGGGATTTAGCGGCGGCGACACCAGCCGGATTGCCAGCCGTCTGGTTGTGGACCTTTCGCGCCGCTTCCAAGGTGGCGGGTGAGAGAGTCCCTCGAATTGCAAGTAGGTATAAAGATAAATCACTCATGGTTTTCTCCTTTTGATTTGGTCAGAGCTGGTCTTTTCAATTAATAAGACGGCGGGACTCTATCCAATTCATCGGTCAAACCGTAAGTGGCAATCCCAGTTTTTCGAATAAACGATCATCGAAACTCAAATAATCATTGATCTCAGTAATCTCCCCGTTTTCAATCGTCAGGATATGCAAGGCTGAGGCACGATAGACGCCTGACTGATCCAATAGATAAAGCGCAAACGCTGGCGACCCATTGAGTTGCGCAGCCATCAACTTAAGGCGCATCTTTTCTGGATCTTTGAACAGGTAGCCATCGAGGAACATTTTCACATCTGCGACTCCGCCAAACCAAACCGGGATAGGCGGCATGGTCAACGCGACATCTTCACGCAGCACCGCGACCAGTGCCGCCGAGTCGGCTGCCTCCCATGCGGCAACGTAGCGCGTCAATAGGGCTGATAGTTGTTCATTCAAGCGCGAAGACGCGGACTTGCGTTCCACAGGTTTCTTCATTGTTTCGCGCGCGCGTTGCAGAGCGCTGTTGACCGCAGCGGTAGACAGGTCTAATATTTCCGCAGCTTCGTTCGAACTCCAGCCGAGCACATCACATAAAAGCAGGGCGGCGCGTTGCCGGCCCGGGAGTTTCTGCAATGCCGCCATGAAGGCGAGTGTGATGCTCTCAAGGACTTCGTAGCGCGCTTCGGGATACATACTCGGTTGTGGATCGATCATGGCATCTGGGAATGGCTCGATCCAAATGACTTCCGGTGATGGTTGTGGCAATGGCTGATTGGGATCTCCACGTGCATATAACTCACGCGGCAAACCGCGCACGCGACGGCTGTCCAACGCATCGAGACAGGCATTTGTA
The DNA here is from genome assembly GCA_043767565.1 of Anaerolineales bacterium. GTDB lineage: Bacteria > Chloroflexota > Anaerolineae > Anaerolineales > Villigracilaceae > Defluviilinea. The sequence continues at coordinate 419 of JAYUGV010000224.1, read as the reverse complement.
GCGATCTTGTAGAACCAAGCGCGCAAGGAGGAGCGGCCTTCAAATGTATTGAGGCGCTTCCATACCCGCACAAAGGTCTCTTGGAGCATGTCTTCTGCATCTTCAAACGAACCGAGGATGCGATAACAATGCACTAACAATTCATGGCGATATGGCTCGATAAGCTGTTCAAAGGCTTGCTGATCCCCTGCTTTGGCTAAACCCAGAATTTTGTTCTCGTTCTCCACATCAACGCTTTTCATTTTTCACCTTTATATGCAAATACGAATAAGATGACAGGATTATAAGCCTTTCAAGCTGAATACCATTCTTTGAAATTCGGGTTGTCTGGGAATTGGCATGCTTTAGCCATAGATGGGGGTAGGGGCAAACAAGTGATAGCCCGACAAGTCAAGATAGATGCGTTGAAAGAGATGTTT
>JAYUGV010000223.1:0-9984 GCA_043767565.1 Anaerolineales bacterium | reverse complement strand
CGAGGAGGAGTCCGGTTTTTTGGCGGAGCAGGTTCAGGTCCATGTGAGAGGCGAGCGCGTCACAGACGGATTGTCCGCGCGTATCCTGCCACACGATGGCGGGAGTCACGGGCTCGCCGGTATCCTTATCCCATACAACAAAAGTCTCGCCTTGATTGTCAAATCCGACTGCGGCGATGTCATACTTATCAAGTAACGGCGCACACGCCTCTTTGACCGTGCGCACAATATCATGCGGATCCTGCTCCACCCAGCCCGCCTGCGGAAAATGCGCCGGCAATTGCGCGGAATTCTTTTCGATCATCTCGCTGTGTTCGTCAACAACGACGGCCGTGGTCTGTGTAGTACCTTGATCAATGCCTAGCAGATATTTCATAGCGCACCCACAAAATAAAATGCGGCACCCCACAAGAAGCGAGTGCCGCGTTTGTAAATCTTTAGACCTAGTCTTTATATTTCTTTTCGATTTCGGCGATCATTTTCTGGCGTTCTTTGATCTTATCGCCAGTGGGTACGCCTTCAAAGGACTTGTTAATCCCTGCAAACCAGATGATTGGCAGAATAACAACCATCGCTATAGTAAGATAAAGCACTCTTTGAAAAGGTGGGACTAAACCAGTAATCGACAGCAAAGCCACGCCGATCGCGGATACAATCGCTGTTGGCTTAGACCAGGTGCCAAGATTGAAGGGACCTTTTTCTTTCCAGGTTTTGCCTTCCGCGAAAAAGCCGGCAATCACAGGAATCACATAGGAAATATAGAGGAATACTGCACATGCTGTCGAAAGGACAAGGAAAGCGTCGCCATAAATCGTTGAGGCAAACGCAATCACAATGGCGGTCCAAATCGCATAGGTTGGTGTGCGGGAAGTTGTGCTAATGTGGGAGAGGAAGTTAGAAGCTGGCAAGCCGCCATCACGTGAAAAGGCATACATCATACGGGAAGTGGACGTTAGACCAGCAAGGGCGCAAATATAGTTCACAATTACAAAACCTACGGCAAGAATGACAGCTAGGGTATGGTGATTATCAAACACTGCACTCCATAAGTAGAAGAACGAACCTCCCCCAGCCGCCGCGGCGTCATTCATGCTTGGCATGACTAATACAAATGCTCCCACCATCACAAGACCGAAGACTAAGGAGTAAAAAACAGAAGTCCACATGCCTTTTGGAACATTCACCTGAGCGTCATGGGTTTCTTCAGAGGTATGCCCAGAAGCATCAAAGCCTGTGATCGTATACATCACATATAACAGACCAAAGAAAAATGCCAGGAACATGCTTGAAGTCGCTGGGACTACGCCTCCACCGGCGTCGCCTGTGTAGTTAGTAAATGTAACTAGGCGTGAGAAATCGAAGGCGACTGGCGAGAACGCAAACAGAGCAATAATGAATATGATCGTAAGAGCAAAGATCAAATAACCGGCGAAGTCAGTTAGCGCTGTCGTCAGCTTGATTCCGTAATGATTAAATAGCGCCTGTGAAATCAGAGCGAGAGCGACAAAGACATGCTGGGTTAGGCTGCCGTTGCCCATGGCTGAAGTATCCATTTTGAGCACTGTGCCGAGTAGTAGGTCTCTGAAGAATACCTGATACAAACCTACATCTACTGAGGACACCACGAAAACCAACCCGAGCAGGTTGAACCAGGCAGTCATCCAACCCCAGAATTTTCCGCCGAGGATCGAGCCCCAGTGATACAAACCGCCAGCCGTGGGGTAGGCAGAGGCGATTTGTCCCATGCTAAATGAAACAAGCAAGGCAAATATACCGCCAACCAACCAGCCTATAAAGGCACCGCCGCCGCCTGTCGCATTGAAGGCTAAGGGGAATGCCGAAATACCACCCGCCAAAATACAGATGATCGAAAACGAGATTGCGAAATTCGAGAAACCGTTCATGCGGCGTGAAAGCTCCTGGGCATAGCCCAATTTATGCAGTACTTGCTTATCCTTCTCCAAACTTTTATCAGCCATGTCTTAATTCTCCTTTTGAAGTGGGTTTTACAAAACAGAACGACATTTACTGGATAATCTCAGTTGCCTTATAGCAACCTCCTCTTCCCCTCCCAGGCAAGGGGATGGAATTTATACTTTTATTTAAAACACAGGGATTTTCGAAAGGATACGCCGGAAACGTGGACAAATACCCGCCTCACACCCAACCAGAACCTGCTTCGGCTTTCGATCAGCCTTATCCAATTTAAGTTCTTGTCATCGCCGCCTTGACATTTAGCACGTTTGTTCTATAATCAACTTATGAATCCAATGGACACCTTGGTTGAACTCTCCGGTCAAATGGAACTTGAGCACGCCGAAGAGTCGCGGTCTTCGTCTGCAAGTCTCGCTACCGCTCGACTTTCCGCTCAGACCGAAGCCCGCCCTAATTGCTTCACACCCAAAGAACAGCGTGCCGCGTTCGTTCATCCAGCCCAACTCCCTAATGGTAAACAGATCAAATTATTGAAGACCCTGCTCTCCTCAGCCTGCGAACGGGATTGTTTCTACTGTCCCTTCCGCGCGGGACGGGACTTTCGCCGCGCCACGTTCAAGCCGCAGGAATTTGCCGAGTTGTTCATGAAATTGAACAACGCCAAAGCCGCCGATGGAATCTTTCTCAGCTCCGGCATTGCCGCGGGCGGAGCAAACACCCAAAATAAGATTCTTGATACAGCCGAAATCCTGCGCAAGAAACTGGGCTTTCGCGGATATATGCATCTCAAGATCATGCCCGGCGCCGAAAAGGGACAAGTCGAACGCGCCATGCAACTTGCTGATAGAGTCTCTGTTAATTTGGAAGCGCCAAATACAGAGCGACTTGCCAAGCTTGCTCCGCATAAAGTCTTCATCGAAGAATTATTCCGCCCGTTGAAATGGGTGGAGGAGATCCGTCGATCCCAGCCCGCCTATAAATTCTGGAATGGAAAATATCCATCCACTGTGACACAGTTCGTGGCGGGCGGCTCGGATGAAAGCGATCTAGAGTTGTTGACGACAACCGATTGGCTGATGAAAAATGTACGACTCAAGCGTGCATATTTTTCCGCGTTTCATCCCATCCGCGATACGCCAATGGAGAACAAAGCCGCTGTCGATCCGATGCGCGAACATCGTTTGTATCAAGCATCATTCCTGTTACGTGATTATGGATTTGACCTGGAAGAAATGCCATTTCTACAAAATGGCAACCTGCCCCTCCCCACTGATCCGAAGTTAGCATGGGCGCAGATGAATTTATCCGAGAAGCCGGTGGAAATTAATCGGGCAGAGAAACGCGATTTGCTGCGCGTGCCCGGCGTCGGATTAAAAGGCGCTGAGGCGATCCTATCCGCAAGGCGCGTGAATAAACTTCGCGACCTGACATCCCTGCGCAAACTCGGCATCGCTGTCGCACGAGCAGCTCCGTTCCTATTGCTCGATGGCAGACGCCCGGCAACTCAATTGGCGATGTTCTAAAGTGCTACCCAGCCGCCGCGCAAACCGGCGCGCACAGCTTCGGTGCGATTAGTTACATTTAATTTTGTGTAAATCGATGAGACATGAAATTTCACCGTGTGTTCACTGATCCCCAAAGCGACGGCGATCTGTTTATTTGCCAGCCCTTTTGCAAGCAACCCCAACACTTCCAATTCTCTTTCCGTGAGCGGACCACGTTCCAATGGCTCACTTTCTGATTCGAATAACAAGGCAGGCGCACCCACGATCAAGCCCTGGGATAGGGCATGGATCGCGGCATTCAATTCTTCAGCGGATGAATCTGTCGGCAAGATTCCCCACACACGAGTCAAACGCCTCATTTCCTGGACGTTGAGCTGGTCATCGCTAAGGAGCAAGATCCCAGCTGATAGCGCTGAATCAGTTTCGTTATTAAGGAAAGAAACGGGCGAAGCGGACGTGATGATCACGTCCGCTTCGTTTTGTTCATCCAATGAATCGGGCGCAGCCACAACTTTGATCGTTTTATCCGATGAAAGTAAGGCGCGCAAACCTGCGCGCAATGCGGGTGACGAAACATTTAGCAAGACTCGAATCACTTGCGTTCGCCTACCGTCACGTTGACTGTCTCAGGCTTGCCGCCACGCAATACTTCGACCGCAACGGCTTTGCCGACGGTATCGTTATTGAGCGCGGAGAAAAGATCATCAGGGTCGCTGACGGGTTGACCGCCGATCGCAACCAATGTATCGCCCACGAACAGACCGCCAGCTTGTGCGGGTCCGTTCTCTTCGAGCCATATTACAAGTAGACCAGTCTTCTGCTCACGTTTGAGCGAGCCTTCAGGAATTTCAACGGGTTGCGTGCGCACACCGAGATAGCCACGCTTGACTGAACCATGCTTGGCAAGCGCATCCGCAATACGCCACGCACCTTTGACCGGGATGGTCAGCGACGAGCCGCGTGTGAGACCAGAAGTGTTGAGACCCACAACTTCACCTTCAGTGTTGACAAGTGGGCCGCCGGAGAAACCGGGATAAGGTGTCGTTTCGGTTTGTATATATTCATCAAGCAAGCCGCCGCGATGTGTGCGCGTGGGTCCGGCAATCGCAGTGACGATGCCCCACGAGGCTTGCATGTCGGCGTTATCGGGGCGACCCAACGCCAAGACAAGTTGACCTACTTTGACATCGTTCGAGGTCTTGGCAGGGGTCAAAACTTTTTCGGCGAGTCGCAACAGTGCGAGATCAGAACCTGGGTCACGACCGGCAATGGTTGCACTGAGACTCTTGCCGTCCGGCAACAGGACTTTGATATCTTCATCGCGAGTCACCACATGATCTGCGGTGAGGACGAGGTCTTCAGCGTAGGCAATACCGCTGGCGGGATAACGCTTGCGCGCATCCACGAGGATGGTGCTGGCGCCGCCTTTTTCAACAGCGTCAGTCAGTCCTTTTGAAAAATCAGTTAGAGGGTTGGTCATTGTTTTCTCCTTATAACACAAATATTTCGCGCTGAGCGGAAGAGCCGAGCGCAAGCCGAGGCTCTGTAGACGAAGCGCAAGTTGCAAAATTAGTTTTCTTTACAATAAAAGCGCCTCGTCTGCGTTCGGACGAAGTACGCGTCCTCACTCCGCTCTGCGCGGTATGTGCAACAGTGTAGCTTATATAAAACTCTTGCACATCGGGCGGATGGGTGGTTATATGCCTAGTCTTTAGGGGAGGTCGATCACTTACCGCAAAGCACGCAAAACTTTAAAGGTTTTCTTCGCGTACTTCGCGGTTCAAATATATTACAACGAAATTAGGAATATAATCGAATCATGAAATCGACCTTGCGATTGAACGCAAAAATACTGCCCATCATCGGCGCCCTGGCATTCATCATGCAGATCGTGGACCCATCACGCGTGTGGGTCATCTTGTTGATTGCGCTCGGGGGCACGTGGTGGTTCTGCTGGTGGTGGGTGCGCGGACTTGCCCGCGAGTTGACCTTTGAACGCGAGATGCGTTATGGCTGGGCACAAGTCGGGGACAGGCTCGAAGAACGCTTCACCTTGAACAATCAATTTGTACTGCCTGCCACCTCAGTGACCGTACAAGACCATTCAACACTCCCGAATCATCATGCCTCTGTTGCAACCGGCGTGGAAGGCTCAAGCACATCACAATGGAAGATACTGAGTCAATGCACAAAGCGCGGCGTTTTCACATTGGGGGGCACAACACTTGAGACAGGCGATCCGCTGGGAATTTACACACTGACATTGGAAGACCTGAGATCATCCACATTGGCTGTCATGCCGCCAGTGGTAGCGTTGCCAAGGTTTCGCATCCTATCCAGTGGCTGGGCAGGCGAAGGCAAGACCAATCCGCGTTCGTTGGAAGAGACGATCAATGCGTCGCATACGCGTGAGATGGCTCCGAGTGACCCGATGCGTTGGATCCACTGGAAGAGCACCGCCAAGCAGAATAAGTTTTACGTCCGGCAATTCGAGGGGACACCCGCAGGCGATTGGTGGGTTCTGCTTGATCTGGATAAGAACAAGCAACTTGGCATAGGCTGGGACTCTACTGAAGAGCATAGTGTCATTCTCGCTTCGTCGCTTGCCTCACAAGGACTCAACGAAGAGCATCCTGTTGGCTTGGCGATCAACGGCAGTGAGCCAACCTGGATCGTGCCGCGCCGCAACGAATATCAACAGAAAACATTACTCAAAGCATTGGCAGTTGCATTCACATCTGAGCTCAATATCAAAGATTACCTGCAGCGCATCGGGCAAACACTGGGCAGCCGCAGCAGCTTGTTGATCATCACATCCAACCCCAACGCAGACTGGACTCAATCCATCATGCCGTTGATGTGGCGCGGCGTGATGCCGACGGTATTCTTATTAGAACCCAATTCGTATGGCGGCGCTTCGCAAACCAAAGCACTGGAAGATGCACTGCAACTCATCGGTGTGCCGTGCCATGTCATCTCCAAACAGATATTGGATGCACGTCAGATTAGACCGGGTCATGAAGGCGAATGGGAGTGGCGCATCTCTGCCACTGGTAAAGCCCATGCAGTGAATCAGCCTGTGGACGATTGGCGGAGTCTCAAATGATCATCCGCCTCGCACGCAGATTGTTTTCCGCAGAAGCCATGGGGTTGATCCTCGTCACGTTCGTCTTGCAGATCTTCACGTATGGTGTAGGCTCGTCCCTACGCGGCACAGACACAAATTATTTCCTGTATGTCTGTCTTACGGCGGCGTTGATTGGCTTGGGATCAGGAAAATTTAAATCGAAACCGATTCCAGCGTCGGTTGGAATCGTTGCGCTGGGCGTCACAGGCGTATGGATCCTCGGCGCGCGACTCGCGAATCCATTGCTCGCGTTGCTTCGATCCATCACAGTCCTTGTCCCGCAGATCATCCCGGCAATTCGATCCAAAACAAATCTTGATACGACCGCCATCGCTGAAGCATGGACTCCGATCGTTGAAGCATCCAGTGCGTTGAGTATGCGTCTGCAAGTCTGGCTGAGCGGTTTCAATCGCAATGTAAATGTGAATGACGCGCTCGTCCGCAATCTGGTTTGGCTGCTGCTGCTTTGGCTGATCGCCGCGTGGATGGGTTGGTTCACAGCGCGGCGCAATGCGGTGACGGCACTCACGCCTGCGATCTTTGTATTGGCGCTGGTGACATCGTACAGCGAATTTAAAGTTGAGACGATCTGGGCGTTGGTGTTCGTAATGCTGCTGCTGATGGGCGTATGGAATTACAAGAATCACGCGCAGCAATGGGAAGCGCGCAAGGTGGATTACTCAGACAGCATCCGCTACGATAATACGCAGGCGGTGCTCATGCTGGCAGTTGGATTCTGCATGATCGCGTTTGTCACACCTTCGATCTCATGGCGCGAGATCCGCGATTATTTGCGCGAACACAATTCATCAAAAAACGAAACGGCAGAAGTGTTGGGTGTTCAACAACAAATCGTCCCGATGAAAAATGTCGCGGCGCAAAAACCGACCCTGCCGCGCGACCACCTGTTGATCGGCGGCAATGCGCTTTCAGAAGAGATCGTGATGACCATCCGCACCGGTGAACTGCCGCCGATCGCCAACCCAACTTTCATCGCGAATGTGCCGCGCTATTATTGGCGTAGTACGATCTATGATGAATACATGGGCGCGGGCTGGGTCACGAGTTCTGCGCCGCCGCAAAAATTTTCCGCAAACACGCCGCTGATCCCCGGCTTGCTCAACAATTACAAAGCCGTGCATCTGGATGTGGAACTCGCGCAGCCGGAGGGAAAATTATTCTGGAGCGGGACTTTGTTCAGCGCCGATGTGCCTCTGACTGTGGACTGGCGCCTCAGACCGCAATCGGGCCTGTTCGCTGATCAAGCCACCTTGCTCCAAGCGGATATGTTCGCCGCCACGACCAACGCCACTGCGTATAAGGCTGAGTCATACATTCCCAATGTCACCGTATCCGCGTTGCGTTCTGCACCTGATAATTACCCGCAAGATATTCTGGATCGTTATCTTATTCTGCCGCGTGAAGTTCCGGCACGTGTCCGCAGGCTGGCTGAAGACATCACCAAAGGCAAGACCAATCCGTACGATAAAGCCAAAGCGATCGAGGTCTACTTGCGGGCTAATTATCCCTACGATCTCGAAGTCCCTGCTCCCCCGCCCGATCAGGATGTAGCGGATTATTTCCTGTTCGATCTCAAGAGAGGCTACTGCGATTATTACGCCACGGCGATGGTCGTGCTGGCGCGCGCAAGCGGAGTTCCCGCACGCTTTGTCTCAGGCTATTCGCCAGGCTCGTATGATGCGCCGAATGCCCAATATGTGATCCGTGAATTGAACGCGCATTCATGGGCGGAAGTCTATTTCACGGGCATTGGTTGGGTGGAATTCGAACCGACCGGCTCGATCCCTGAGATCGTCCGCAAGGAAACAGAAGAGATCACTGCTCCTCAAAAAGAAGACTCGGCTGCCTCAAGACTGTTGACCCGTTTCCGCCTTGAGAAAGTTGCTTACATTCTGACGCCGCTGTTCATTGCGATGATTCTATTCCTGTTCTATTTCACCGTAATCGAAAGATGGTGGTACCTGCGGATGACGCCAGCCCTTGCCATCGAACGGATCTATCGCAAGTTCTATCGAGCGGGTCGTCCCTTCGCAGGCGCACAGACACGCGCCGAGACCTCGCACGAGTTCGCAAATAAATTGATGTACAAACTCGCTGGGCTAGATCAACAATCCCGCTTCAAAACAATGCTAGCAAACTTGAAAAGCAATACATCAACACTAACTGACTTATACGCCTCAGCCTTGTTCGTTGATGTCCACGTCCAAAAACAAGACTCACGCACCGCCTGGCGCATATGGACGCAGCTCCGCTGGCGCTTATGGTTTGCAAGAATACTTTTGGCTCAAGCCAATCGCATCCAAAAAGCGAATCGCATGCGGTTTCAAGAGAGATAGCCATGTCATCTTGAGCGCTAGCGAAAGATCTCTGTGACAATCGCAGAGACACTTGCGCCACGCCAAGTGCGGTGTGCTTCACTTCGCTCAGCACGACATTGCGCCACGCCGTTAAGAAATTAACCACGGAGACACGAAGGCACTGAGAAAAACAAATTTAAAACCCCGTGTCTCTGTGTCTCACCTGTCCTGATGTTTTTCGGGAGTGGTTAAAATATTTTATTATCATTGCTCATTATCATGATGACATAAAAATTTTAAGCTTAAAGTTTTTCAAATCACCTCTTAAACACTTGTAATTAATTTTTAAATCGTTATACTAATGATAATCATGTTGTTATAGTGATTCAACATGACATTAAAAAAATAAAAAATAAATTCAGAATCGACAAAAGGAATTTGAAATGACTGCAATGGATACGCTTACAATTAAAACCGAAAACAAATTTAGAAGTTTGGTTTCCAAGCGCGCGTACGCAAAGGGTGAACTGATCTGTGAAATCCCCACTGAGAAAGTGGTCAACAAGGCGAATCGTTTTACCGTCCAGATCGGGCAGGACAAACACACCGATGTGGGCAAGCTCGCCGCATTGAATCACTCCTGTGATCCCAATACGATCCTCGACACCGAGAACCTGCTGATGTATGCCTGCAAGGATATTGATAAGGGCGAAGAACTTTCCTTCTTCTACCCCTCCAGCGAATGGGAAATGGACGCGCCGTTCATTTGTCTCTGCGGTTCATCGAGTTGTATCCACGTGGTCGCAGGCGCGCGCTTCCTACCCTTGTCCACGCTGGAACATCACTACCTGAATAGCCATATCCGTGAGATGATGATCGAGCTATTGAATAATACCGAAAAGCATCTCACAAGTATTGTCCGCTAAGTATTAGACGTTATCGGAAATAAAATTGGGACGCAGATAAACGCTGACTCGCGCTGATTCAAAGAGAAAAAATCTGTAACTACACAGCTAACGGTGCGACGAAAATGGGCAAGTAAGGAGTACCCATGAAGGCGAGGCGCAAAACAGAGAGAGCCATCTGCCCATTCTTGCGA
>JAYUGV010000222.1:0-4026 GCA_043767565.1 Anaerolineales bacterium | reverse complement strand
GTGGAGGCGATCAATGGCTCACCAGTGTGTAAGCCCATGCGCACGCGCAGTGGTTTCCCCTGCGGCCACTGATACGCTGTGAGATTTCGCTGTGCTTCAGCAGCGCATTGCACTGCATCCAGGGCGCGGGAGAAGGTGACAAAGAACGCGTCGCCCTGGGTGTCCACTTCGATGCCGTTCCATTTTTGAATCGCATTACGCATGATCTTGTGATGCTCTGCCAGCACGGTGGCATAATCGTTTCCGAGCTTATCGAGCAGATTGGTTGACTCTTCGATGTCGGTAAAGAGAAATGTGATCGTGCCCGAGGTTTGGGCTGAGCGCGCCGGAATATGTGAGCCTTTGAGCAAACCATCGTAAAGCGCGCGCGTTTCAGGAGAGGGCTCCAGCCCAAACTGTTCATCCAGTTCTGAGATACAACGTTGGTAGATCGAACTGACTTTCGCCATATCACCGCGTGCGCCGTGAGCAAGCAGGAGGGCGCGATAGGCAGGTTCAATTGTGGTGCTGCCCAGGGACAACCAGCGTTCGGCTTGTTCCTGCACGACGGTCCAGCGTTCGCCCGTAATGAGCTGCGCCATCAGTTGTTCCATTCTGCTGTCAAATATGGAATGAATGCGTTCGCGTTCGAGCACCACCCAATCCTCATAAAAGCCCGGCAGGAGTTCGCCTTGATAGTGGGAGAGATTGGAAGTCAGCGCCTGGAGATCGAATTCAGTCCGCTCGATTTGCATGGCGTCAAGCCAATAATCAGCCTCACGGTTAAAGGTAATCGTGAATTCCCCGGTGAGGAGATATTCAACCGGAGCGGGTTGTTGTGTAGAGATGGCTTTGCGGATGCGCCACAGTTCGTGGCGCAAATTCTTGCGAGCATTGTCATCGGAGAAATCCGGCCACAAAATACCCGCTAGTAATTCGCGGCGCTGAGGAGTCCCGGCTGTCAGCGCGAGATAAGCCAATAGAGACTGACCAGCCCGCGAGGGAATCAGGATGCGCTTTCCATTGAGACGGATGTCAAATTGTCCGAGAAGTCGGATTTGCAACATCGAATCCTCCAGACACTAAATTTAGTGGCTTCGATTGAGTCATGTCAGTATACCCTTTTCAAAGATACTGTAGACCCATTGCGTCTATTTTTCGTCTATGAAAAATCGGTTGGTCAGCGATGAAAAATAAACGCCCTCCTGCGACAATGTGGGCAGAAATCGGGATAACGATAGTTCCCGAATCAATTCAAAGTCAAAGGAGATAAAAATGTTTACCCATCGTTCGTTCCATTTGTTAATCGTTCTTGCATTACTCGTGATCGCTGCGTGTTCGCCACAGGTTCCAGTAACGCCAACGGCCGCACAGAGCGAACCCATCTCGCTGCGTTTGGCAGTCTCTGATGGAGATGCTTCTGCTCCCAGCGGGCCTTATGTGCTCGAGTTCGTCAATCAGGTCAAGACACTTTCGAATGGGAACATCACCATAGAACCAGTCTGGGGCGCAGGTGACTCTACAGACGTTGGCTTCGAAGGAGGCGTGATCCAACTCGTAAGAGAAGATAAATTCGATTTGGGCCTCGCGGCTTCACGCGCCTTTGACAATGACAAGGATGGCATTACCAATTTTCAAGCTTTGCAAGCCCCATTCCTCATTGACAATGACGCTTTAGTGGTGGCTGTGGCGACGAGTGATGCCGCAACAAAAATGCTCGACAATCTGTCATCGGCTGGGCTGGCAGGTCTGACGCTTTGGCCTGAAGACCTGCGTCATCCTTTCTCACTTGATCCAACCAAACCCATCCTTTCGCCTGAGAATTTTGCTGGGCTGAGAGTTCGGACAACTGATACTGGCGTTGGCGAGATGCTGATTAAAGCGTTGGGCGGAACCCCAATTTTCGAAGCCAACGATTATCAAGGAGCAGAGTCGGGTTTGCGTCAAGGAGCCTCATTGACAGGGACGCCTACCGCAACCGGAAACGTCACCTTCTTTGCCAAGTATCAGGTGTTGTTCGCCAATGACGCAGCCTTTGAGAAGCTCACCGATGAACAGCGCACCGTGTTACGAGAAGCGGCTATGGCAGCACAGAAGAAAGCCCTCGCAGAACGTCCGAGTGATGCAGAGGCTGGAACTGCCTGGTGTGCAGATGGCGGCTCCATTGTGGTGGCAAGCGAGGAGCAGGTGGCGGCTTTTCAAAAGGCGGCACAACCCGTTTTTGACAAACTCCAACAAAACTCTTTCAACGCTGAATCCATCGCCGCGATCCGTGAACTCAAGGCGAAGACCCAGCCATCTTCGGGAGCACAAGCTTGCGCGCCAACAGTTGCCATTCCAACTCAAGCATCGGCAGAAAACCAAACTTGGTCAGAAGGCCTGCCGCCTAACGGCACTTGGATTGTCGAGTTATCCGATGATGATGTCGTGAGGATGGGCGTGTTAAAGTCCAGCGCGAAAGATTGGTCAGGTCAACAAACCTATGAGTTTCAGGATGGCGAGGGCATCTTTCGCAAGCGGGCAAACAATGTCGAGGTTGAAATATGTCCCTTCACGTACAAAGCAGTCGAGAATTTTGTCCGTCTTAGCTTTCATGATACAGGCTTGGGACACTATGATTGCGGTGACGACCATGATGATGTTCAGTGGCGGCTCGATGCGGATGGGCTTCACTTTCATTTAGTTGACACCACTGCCCCGAAGGTGGAAATTACAGCGATTTACGAGGCGAAGCCGTGGCAGAAGGTTGAAAGTTGGTCACAGGGTTTGCCGCCCAACGGGGTTTATCAAGCCAAGTTGACCACTGATGACTTTGTACGAATGGGCGATTTGCAATCAGTTGCAAAAGACTGGGCAGGTACTTACACCCTTACATTCAAGGATGGAAAATTTCTAAACGTTTGGCAGGGCGAACAAGGGCAAACTGGCCACTGTCAGGCAAATTACGAAGTAGTCGGAGATATTGTGCGCTTCACGTTTTACACTGATGCCAACGATTGTCCGAATGAAGTTGACGATATCCAATGGCGGCTCGATAGTGATGGTCTCCATCTTCATCTGGTTGCCATCAAAAATTCTCAGTTCAATGAGAATAAGGCAATGTACGAGGCGAGGCCCTGGCAGAAGGTTGAAAATCCATAATCTGCTGCCTTGCTCTCCACGCTTCTCTGATGGGGTAGTTGTGAAAGTTTAACGAAAGCCTCGCGGATGAAAGTCTGCGAGGCTTTCTATATTTTGATTGACAGCCCTCATTGCCTCATGTAAACTCCCTGCATGGACATAGACCTTGACCTATATCGTCATGAAGTGCGTGTTTCAACAAATCCGTTGGTGAGGCTTTCGGCGATTGATATTTCGCCGGATCATCCCCAGCGGACGTTTGTTTTTATTCACGGCTTTGGCGGGCAGGCGGAGCAATGGCATTATCAGATGCAGAAGTTTGCCGTGGAGAATCGCGTCATTGCTTTGGATTTGCGCGGGCATGGACTCTCTGATAAACCAAGTAGCGGTTATGAGATGCCGCAAATCCTCGATGATCTGGAAACTGCGCTCACGCTGTTAAAGGTCAAGGGGAAAATTGTTTTGGTGGGACATTCCTTTGGCGGGGCAGTGGTGACGGAATACGCGGTGAAGAATCCAGACCGTGTGGAAAGATTGGTGTTGATCGCTACGGCAGGAGAATTCAAACTTCAGCCTTCCTTAAATCTAGCCTTGAGTTTGCCTTTATGGATGCTGAGACTTGCGGATCCCTTCACGCGGAAATGGTTATTTGCCCCACCGCATGTCTTGAAATCGTTTTATGCCAATAATTTATCCAAGTGGAATGGCTGGGAACAGTTCAAGTCTATTACTGTACCAACGCTTATCATACGCGGACATCGTGATATTGTCTTTGAACGTTCCTTATTTGAAAAAGTGGCGGCATCCATTCCCGGGGCCGAAGAGCAGGATATTAGCGGATCAGGCCACATGGTCATGTTGGAACGGCGGGATGCGGTAAATCGCGCGTTGGAAAGATTCCTTGAAGTCGGAGGTCAACACTCATGG
>JAYUGV010000221.1:0-26658 GCA_043767565.1 Anaerolineales bacterium | reverse complement strand
CTAGTTATAAAGTTGGGCAGAGCGTAACGATATTTTATAATCCAGCCAACCCGCAGGAAGCGGAAGTCTCGTCTGCTGTGTCACGTTATCTGTATCCGGGCGTGCTGGCTTTTATGGGACTCGTTGCTTTATGTTTGGGCGGTTCCTTTTTGCTCTTTACATTCTTTATATCAGCAGTTTCCCAAACCCCATAACCTAGAGAGGTGCTATGTATACATCTGAAGGCAAGAAAATCGTTTCCACTGAAAAGGCGCCAAAAGCCATTGGTCCATATTCGCAAGCCATTCGCACAGAGAGCCTGGTCTTTACCGCCGGTCAACTTGGCTTGGACCCTGCCACTATGGAACTTGTTGAGGGCGTCGAAGCCCAAACTCGTCAGGTGCTCACCAATCTCAAGCACGTTTTGGAAACTGCCGACTCCGGTTTGAATTACGTCATCAAGACCACTGTCTTCCTGCAGGATATGAGCGACTTCGCCAAGATGAACGCGGTCTATGCTGAGTTCTTCCCCGAGAACGCGCCCGCGCGCAGTACGGTGGCAGTGGCAGCGCTGCCCAAAGGCGGCTTGGTCGAGATCGAATGTATCGCTCTGCTTTCGCCGCAGCGTGGTGATTAATTTTCTTAACACGAAGGACACAACGGACACTAAGGTTTAAAACCAAAAATCAAAACAGCTTTCCTTTGTGCACTTTGTGTCCTTAGTGTTTAATTTTTTTAATCGTGAACGAACTCATCCTCCTCGTCGACGACGAACCCTCCATCATCGAGCTGGCGCGCTTGTATCTTGAGCGCGAGGGTTTTCGCATCCAATCCGTCAATGATGGGGAGGCGGCTCTCGAAAAGGCTGCCCGCGAGCAACCTGCGCTCGTTGTGCTGGATGTGATGCTGCCCAAGCTCGATGGCTTCGAAGTTTGCCGTCGTCTGCGCGCCTCCAATAGTTCCGCTGCCATCCTCATGCTTACCGCGCGCGACGAAGACATCGATAAGATTCTCGGTCTCGAACTTGGTGCGGATGACTATCTGACCAAACCCTTCAACCCGCGTGAACTCGTTGCCCGTGTCAAAGCCATCTTGCGACGGGGCGAACGTAAACTGGATGACTCCGCGCCTATCCACATCGGCGACTTGACCATTGACCCCGCCCGACGGGAAGTCCGCCTCACTTCCTCACTTCGACACGGCTCAGTGCAAGCCATCGATCTGCGTACCCAAGAATTTGACCTGCTCCACACCTTCGCCGAACACCGCGGACTCGTCCTCAGCCGGGAGCAAATTCTACAAAAAGCCTGGGGCTTCGACTTCTACGGTCAAACTCGCACTGTCGATGTCCACGTGGCACACCTGCGCAAAAAGATCGAAAAGAGCAGCGTCAAGATCGAGACTGTTACTGGCGTTGGCTATAAACTGGTGATTTCGCCCTGAGCGGAGGAACGAGCGATAGCGAGTGACGAAGACGAAGGGCGCTCTTGGCAGGCTGTCGTGCTTCGATACGGCATTGCAAGATTATTCAACTTTCTCCGTAATACACTTGTATTTAGGACTTTCGCTCGCAGGCGGTCTGTGACCGCCGTATTCGCCACAAAGCGACGGTCACAGACCGTCTTAGAGCAGTGAAAGCGAAAGCCCTGGTATTATGAATACAAGCACAATGGAAACAACTTCTCTCACCAAATATTGGCAACTCATCCACTCTGTGATCCAGGAGATATTGTCCGTCACCGAGCCGCATATCGAAGAAGCGGCGGTACGCCATAATGTTCCAATTGAGTTGTACTACTACGGCGAATTCGGTTTGGATACTTTTTCCATTGAAGAATTTCAGCACCGCGATCCTTTTTCCAACCCGGAGCAATTCGAAAGATTGTTCCCGCGCCTTAATATCAAAGACTGGATCGTTCCCATGCGTGACGAAGGACGTTACGAAGTCACACAAAGAGCTCGTGACGCAGTCCGCCAGATCATTCAGACCGGCGATACTCATTTTTTGAAGTTTGCATCCGCAACGGACATTGACCTTGACCGGTTGCTTGCACTATTGAAACAGATCATACTGTCAAATATCTCAGCGGCTGAGCCGCCTGAAAAATGGGCGATCGTCAAGCGCTTTCACGTGGCAAATCGGAACAGCCCGGTGCTCGTGCAGATCAGAGAATGTCTAATGGATATCTTTGCCTATCACGATGATGCGCACCTTGCGGCGGCGCGTCCGCATTTCAATCAGGCTGGCATCGTGTGGATTGTTTTAAGCTCAGCCGCCACGGGCAATGCTGTCACCGCCGAAAAAATGGCAGAGACCATGCCCTTTCGCGGTTATGATGTCGATGATTATGAAGTGGCGGTCAAAGCCGCTGTCGAAATAGGCTGGCTTGAAACCGCTGATGCTCCAGAAATATTTCGCCCCACATCAAAAGGGCGGGAACTCAGGGAGCAAGTCGAGAAGTTGACCGATGAATATTTTTACCGCCCCTGGGCGACCTTTTCGCCAGATCAGTTGGATGAGCTTTATAATCTACTCACGAAATTTCGAGAACAGATCCATGGGTTCAAGAGAAACTCTGGAGTCGGGCAGCTTGTTGCCTGAGGGCTTCCGTCCTGAGCGGAGGGCAGAGCGCAAGTTGCGAAGCCCGCAGTCGAAGGATTGCTGCGCTCAGAAAAGTTTTTGGTTAATTACCATATTATCCATCAGCACACCCTGCCGGGCACACAAGCTGATGGACTCCAAAATTGTTATACATGTTTACATCCCTCCGTTCCCGCCTCTGGCTTAGTTATGCCTTTGTGATCACGGTCGCACTTACGATTGTTGCGATCGTGTTGTTTGTATTTCTGGTCCGTAATCCTGTGTTGACCCGTCAGATCCAACAGCAGCTCAAGACAGTGCAGAATATGATCGTTGCCGACCCGCAGGCTTATCTTGATTCACCGGATGCTTTTCAAAGGATCGCAAGAGATAACAAAGTTCGTATTTTAGTCTTTAGCTCGAAACGGGAGATGCTGCTTGATTCGAGCCAGGCTGATCCAACCCTGCCAGCTCCACGCCGGAACTTATTCAATCGAAACTCGCAAACTGCCGTCGATGGGAAAGGGAATGTCTGGCTGTACACGACCAGTCGATTAGCTGACGGCAGGTTTTTGGTGGTTGCGGCGCTGCGTCCGCGCGTGCCATTCTTGAACATCTTTGCCGATGAATTTCTACTTCCCATCATTGAAGGCGGTTTGATTGCTTTCTTGATCTCCCTTGTTTTGGCGTATATGCTTTCGCGTTCGGTGGCAGATCCTTTGCAAGAAGTTATCGTTGCGGCACGCAATTACCCTTCAGATGACATGAAACCGATTCAACCGCATGGTCCGCACGAAGTGCAGGATCTGACACGCGCGTTCAACTCCATGATCGAACGCGTGCATAGCAGCCAGAAATCGCAGAGGGATTTTGTGGCGAATGTCTCGCATGAGTTGAAGACTCCGCTCACATCCATTCAGGGATTTGCCCAAGCCATCCTCGATGATACCGCCGATACACCTGAAGCCCGCAAACAAGCTGCGCAGATCATCTACAACGAGTCTGCGCGGATGCACCGCCTCGCATTGGACTTGCTCGATCTCGCGCGTTTGGAAGCAGGCACGGCTGACTTGAAAATGTCCGCGGTGGATGTGAATGCGCTATTGCGTAGTATCGTTGAAAAGTTCACGCCGCAATCTGTAAAAGCTGGCGTTAATTTGCAGGCGAATGTTCAGAATGATCTGCCGATGTTGAATGCCGATGGCGATCGCCTCGCGCAAGTCTTTACGAATCTGGTGGATAATGCTTTGAAATTCACACCCGCAAATGGACAAGTGACTCTCTCTGCAAAAAAGGTTGGGGCTGAGATGGAACTATCCGTGACTGATTCAGGCATCGGCGTGGAAAGCGAAGCGTTGTCACGTCTATTTGATCGGTTCTATCAAGTTGACGCTTCGCGGTCCAGAGCGGGGGGCGAAGGTCATGACGCGGGGCTGGGTCTGGCGATTGTGAAAGAGATCGTGCAGGCGCACGGTGGTAAAATTGGCGTCCGCAGTCAGGTGGGGCATGGGACGACGTTTACGATCCAGCTACCACTTGCGTTAAAATAATTTACTGTATGCCAAAAGTTTCCATCATTATTCCCTGTTATAACGAGCAGGCGACCATTCGGCTATTGCTTGAAGCTCTGCGTGAGCAGACCTTTCCGCGCGCCGATATGGAAGTGTTGATTTCTGATGGCATGTCGACGGATAATACGCGGGCTGAGATCGTTGCTTTCCAAAAAGATTTTCCCGACCTTGCCGTGCGCGTGGTGGACAATGCGCTTCGCTCCATCCCTTCGGCTGTTAACCGCGCGATCGAATTGGCACGTGGCGAGATCTTTGTGCGCCTCGATGCCCACTCGAAGCCTTACCCTGATTATGTAGCGAAGTGTGTGCAAGCCCTCGAAGAAAAGCGCGGCGATAACGTGGGCGGTGTGTGGGAGATCCACCCCGGCGCCGATACGTGGATCGCGAAATCCATTGCGGTTGCTGCGGCGCATAAGCTGGGAGTGGGGGATGCGTTATATCGTCATGCCAAAGTCGCTGCTGAAGTGGATACGGTTCCGTTCGGTTCGTTCAGGCGTGAGTTGATCGAACGTGTTGGCGCGTTTGACGAGTCGCTGCTGACGAATGAAGATTACGAGTTCAATGCGCGCATCCGAAAAGCGGGTGGTAGAATCTGGCTTGACCCAGCCATTCGCTCGATCTATTATGCGCGTTCCACATTGCTGGAACTGGCACGGCAATACTGGCGTTATGGATATTGGAAGTGGCGGATGCTGCGCCGTTATCCCGCTACACTGCGCTGGCGGCAGGCTCTGCCTCCGTTGTTTGTCTTGAGTTTGATCGGCTTGTTCCTTCCTTCGATATTTATCCCGCTTGCGCGTTTTGCGTTGATCGGTGAACTGGTTTTATATTTTTTCATTATGACCCTTGCGGGCTTATCCGCGGCGTACCGACAAAAAAAAGCATATCTATTGCCGGGCTTGCTGCTGGCGATCCCTGTTATGCACATCACCTGGGGTGGCGGGTTTTTATGGAGCATGCTCGCTTCGAGTAAATAAAAGAATGGCTGATAATATTCGTACTGCACCTTTACGTTTACGCCCCAGCGAGCACCGCACGATCCTGCTAGTCGGTGATCTGCTGATGGCGGTTGCCTCCGTATTTGCCGCGCTCGAAACATGGCGGCGTTATCTGGTTTCCACGAAGCTTGCCGAACTTTTGAGTCAGGATATTGCTCTCGCCAAAGCGCAACAACTTGCAGAACAACTTGTCGGTTTTAAAGTGCCATTTTGGTTTTATCTTTTGCCTATCATTTGGCTAGTGCTTCTCGTTGAATTGTATGAACCGCATGTGGCAGGCAGCGGTAGAAAAACCACTCGTGGTATTGCCATTGCCGCATTTGTCGGTTTGGCGGGTTATTCTCTGGTATTCATCATTCGACAAGACCCCAATTCCCTGCCGCGTATTGGCGTGGGCGCGTTCCTGTTTTTTGCCGCCCTGTTGACTTTGCTCTGGCGTATGGTTTTCATCCGCATCTATAAAACCACCGGGCAACGCCGCCGCATACTGTTGGTGGGCGCAGGTAATGCTGGGCAAACACTGGCAGAGCTTTACCACTCCCTGGGTACGCAGTCTTTTTATATCGTCGGTTATATTGATGATGATGAGCAGAAAGTCGGGAAAAAATTTCAAGATTTACCCGTGTTGGGTTCCAGTGACCGGTTATTGGATCTGATCGATGTACACCATATTTCAGATCTGGTCATTGCCATCAATGGCGAGATCCTGGGCGCTACTTTTCAATCCATATTAGATGCGCAGGAACGCGGCGTGGATGTAACCCGCATGCCGATTCTGTATGAAGAAATGACGGGGCGCGTCCCGATCCACCATCTCGAGTCTGATTGGATCATCCGCTCCTTTGTAGATGAAGTGCGTGTCAGCGGCTTCTATGATCTTTTCAAACGCCTCGTGGATATTCTGGGCGGGATGGCTGGCATGGTAATTCTGGCGCTGTTATTTCCGTTCCTGGCTTTGGCAGTCGCAGCGGACAGCGGCTTTCCGGTTTTTTATTCCCAGCTTCGTTTGGGGCGCGGCGGTTCGAAATTTAGAATTTACAAATTTCGTTCCATGTACAAAAAAACTGACGAAGAAGTTGGTATGCGCGCAACTATGGTGAATGACCCGCGTGTAACACGCGTGGGGAACTTCCTGCGCAAATCCCGGCTCGATGAACTTCCGCAATTCTGGAATGTGCTGCGCGGTGATATGAGTCTGGTGGGTCCGCGGGCAGAGATCCCTGAGTTGGTGGGCGAATATCAAAAACAGATTCCATTTTATCGGGCGCGGTTGTTGGTAAAGCCCGGGTTGACAGGTTGGGCGCAGATCAATTATGGCTATGTGGCTAGTGTAACTGAGACCGGCGTGAAGCTGGAATATGATCTTTACTATATTAAGCATCGTACAATTACAATGGATATTCAAATCATCCTACGTACCATTGGTACAGTTGTACGACGCACTGGGAGATAAACTATGAAATATTTGGTCACTGGCGGTGCAGGATTTATCGGCTCACATATTGCGCGGACGTTATTGGAGCGGGGTGACACCGTTCGAGTGCTGGATAATTTCAGCTCGGGCAAGCGCGAAAACATTGCAGAGTTGACTCAGCAATTCGGACAAGATCAACTTGAAGTGTTGGAAGGAGACGTGCGCGACGCTTCACGCGTGAAAGAAGCTGTGGATGGTGTCGAGATCATTTTCCACGAAGCGGCCTTTGTCTCCGTCCCGCAATCGATGGATGAACCGCAGGAATGTTTCGATGTGAATATCGCCGGTACATCGTTATTGTTTGACACGGCGCGACGCGCAGGTGTCAGACGGGCTGTTGTCGCTTCGAGCGCGGCGGTGTATGGTGATTCTGATGCACTGCCGTCAGTTGAAGACACTTTACTTATGCCGAAATCGCCTTATGCGGTTTCAAAGCGCGTTGATGAAATGTACGCTGAGATGTTCACAAACTCCTTCAATTTTGAAGTGGTTTCGTTGAGATATTTCAATGTATATGGCCCGCGCCAGCGACCAGACTCCATGTATGCTGCAGCCGTGCCGATCTTTGCACGTCGCTTATTAGACGGTAAACCCATCACGGTGTATGGCGATGGCGGACAAACCCGTGACTTAATCAATGTGCGCGATATCGTCCGTGCGAATATTGTTGCCTCTGAACATCCAAATGCGGCTGGAAATATATTCAATATCTGTACTGGTGTTGAAACAAAACTGCTTGATTTATTGGATGTGTTATATGCAATGTTTCCCGATGCCCCCAAACCTGAATTTGCTGCACCGCGTGCTGGCGATCTATATCGTTCGGTGGGCGGCCCGCAAAAAGCTTTAGACGTAATGGGATATAAGGCACAAGTTTCTTTGGCAGATGGTTTGAAAGAGACGGTTGAATGGATGCGCGGATAAAACCAAGACAACACATCCGTAATCGTTTTGTTTTGATTGGGGATATTGCGCTCATACTTGTTTCAGTGTTGGGTAGTTTTGCCTTACGCCTCGATGTAAGTGAATTGCCGTTCTATTTTCCGGCAGTCGTATTCATGAGCGTTGTCGCGCTGGTCATCAAGATCCCCGTGTTTTTTTTCTTTGGCTTATATCGTCGCCTATGGATCTATGCCAGCACCGGTGAATTGCGCTTGATCACCGTAGCTGTGACTTCCGCCTCCGTGATCGTTTCCAGTGTGATGCTTGTATTGAATCTCCTTGAGCTTGTAAAACCAGGCATGCCGCGTTCGGCTTTGGGTATTGACTGGTTGCTTTCGTTGGTGCTGATCGGCGGTTCACGTTTTGCCCTGCGTATTCTTGCCGAGCAATCCATGACCTCCCGTGCGAATGGAAAAAATAAACGTGCGCTCATCATCGGCGCCGGCGACGCGGGTGCGCTGGTCGTGCGTGAACTTCAGAAATCATCCCAACTCAATCTGACCCCCGTTGGCTTCCTGGATGATGATCCAGCCAAACAAAAACATGCCATTCATGGCGTGACTGTTATTGGCACGGTTAGTGACCTGCCCACTTCGATCGATCTTCACCGCATTGACGAGGTGATCATTGCCATCCCGTCTGCGCCCGGACGGCTTGTGCGTATGATCAATGATGTCTGTCGTCTCAAAGGTATCACCTCCCGTACCATGCCCGGCATCTACGAACTCATCGGCGGCAAGGTCAATGTCTCTCGTTTGCGCGAAGTAGATATCACCGATCTCCTGCGCCGTGAGCCAGTCCGTGTTAACGATGAAGCGGTTGGAGCAACACTCGCAGGCAAACGTGTGCTGGTCACGGGCGCGGGTGGTTCGATCGGGCGTGAACTCTGCCGCCAGATCGCACGCCGTAATCCCGCTGAACTTGTTTTGCTTGGGCATGGCGAGAACAGCATCTTTGAAATTCTCCTCGAACTTCAAACCGATTATCCCGACCTCGCGCTCTCGCCCGTGATTGCCGATATTCGTAACGCTGAACGGCTCGCGCAAATTTTCAATGCACATCAGCCTCAAGTTGTTTTCCATGCCGCGGCACACAAGCATGTCCCATTGATGGAAGCAAATATTGTCGAAGCCATCACGAATAATATTCTTGGCACGCGCAATGTTGTTCAAGCCGCGCTCAGTCACAGCACCGAACGTTTTGTGTTGATCTCCACCGATAAAGCCGTTCGCCCTTCATCCATTTATGGCGCAACCAAACGTCTCGCTGAAATGATCGTGCTCGATGCCGCGCGCACGACGCAGCGTGCCTTCACCGTTGTCCGCTTTGGAAATGTCCTCGGCAGTCGCGGCAGTATCATTCCCACTTTCAAAAATCAAATCGCAAACGGCGGACCCGTTACCATCACGCACCCCGATATGTATCGCTTCTTCATGACCATCCCTGAAGCGGTCTACCTTGTGCTCCAAGCCGCGTCCATGGAAAACGGCGGCGAAACGTTTGTCCTCAACATGGGCGAGCCTGTCCGCATTCTCGATCTCGCCGAAGACCTCATTCGCCTCTCCGGTCTTGAGCCGCATCGCGATATTGAAATTTCCTACACCGGCATTCGCCCCGGTGAAAAATTGACCGAAGAACTTTGGGATGAAGGGACACCTCTCGCAAAAACTCTGCATCCAGATATCTTCCGACTCGACAACGACGCTTCATTCTCAAGTCTCAACCTGCCTCAAACCATCGACTCTTTCTCTGCCCTCAGCCACTCCGCTGACGCCGAAGCGATCGTCACTTTATTGGACGAGCTGATTCCTAATTCTTCCATTCGTCAACCATCCGAGTCAAAGGTCAAAAGTCAAACGTCCCTCCTGACCTTCGACCTTTGACCTGCAACTTTTCACTATTATGATTGTCTCCCTCACTGACTGGAATCAATTTCTCGCCCAGCACCCCAACGCGCATCTCCTGCAAACAGGGGAGTGGGGCGAGTTGAAGTCTGCGTTTGGTTGGAAGCCAGTTCGAGTTATCAGTGGAAATATCGGTGTGCAAATTTTGTTCCGCCGATTACCGTTGGGTTTTACGGTTGGTTATATTCCCAAGTCAGTTATCAGTGATCAGTCAGTCAGTGACCAGTTTTGGAAGGAAGTTGATGATGTCTGCCGAAGACATCGAGCCATTTTCCTGAAACTGGAACTCGATTTATGGGATTCGTCATTCATAATTCATAACGCGAAGCGATCATTCATCATTTCCAAACATAATATCCAGCCTCCAAGAACAATCATTATTGATATAAAGGATTCAGAAGAAGCCATCCTCGCGCGTATGAAACCAAAAACGCGCTACAACATCCGCCTCGCTGAGAAAAAAGGCGTGACCGTCCGCACCTCGAACGATATCGAATCCTTTCACAAGATGATGACCGTCACCAGTGGGCGTGATGGGTTTGGGATCCATTCATTGGAATATTACAAGCGTGCCTATGAACTTCTCCAGCCCAAAGACTTGGGCGAGATTTTAGTCGCTGAATACGAGGGTAAATCGCTCGCCGCTTTGTTCGTTGCCCGCAATGGAAACCGTGCCTATTACCTTTACGGCGCCTCCACCGATGAAGAACGCAACCGCATGCCCACATACCTCCTGCAATGGGAAGCGATGAAATGGGCAAAAGCGCGTGGCTGCGAAGAATACGATCTGTGGGGTGTCCCTGACGAAGATGAAGCAACTCTAGAAGCTAATTTTGAAACACGGCACGATGGCTTATGGGGAGTCTATCGCTTCAAGCGCGGCTTCGGCGGAGCGCTACGCGTCAAACGTGCCGCACAAGCCATGGATCGAGTCTATAATCCGTTGTTGTATTGGGCGTATTTGAAATTTATTGGGAACAGGGAATAATGGCACATTATTGTTTTCAGTGCGGTACTCAACTTGAACTTCGTTTTATAGACAATCGCGAGCGGGAAGTTTGCCCTGCCTGTGGCTGGGTCTATTATGCTCAACTAAAAGTTGGTGCGGCTGTCATTATTGAACAAGATAACAAGTTGCTATTGCTGCAACGTGCTCACGAACCCTGGGTAGGAAGTTGGATGATCCCTGCCGGATATGTCGAAGCCAATGAAGACCCGAAAGACGCCGCCAAACGGGAAGTGTTTGAAGAAACCGGTTTGGAAGTGGAACTTAGCGAACTGGTCAAAACTTATTATTTCGCAGATGACCCGCGCGGGAATGGTATTTCTTTTATATATAGAGCAACGAAAGTTTCTGGAGAAATGCAGATCAACAGTGAAGCAATCAGTGCTCAATACTTTGCCCCTGATGAAATTCCGGAATATCTAACTCTAGGCGGTCACAATAAAATGATCACTGAGTGGTGCTTGAACGCCAAACAAAAAGAGACATCCTCATAATGTCCAATCCTTGGAATGAACTGATCTCCAAACTTCCCAATCCGCACTTCCTCCAAACCTATGAATGGGGACAGGTAAAGGCGAAGTATGGCTGGAGTCCGCTGTACGCAGTGTGGACGGATGACAAGTTTTCAGTAATCAGTGATCGGTCATCAGAAAACTGGTCACTGATTACTGATCACTGCGTTGCGGCTTGCCTAATATTGAAACGCCAGATCATCAGCAACGGGTTTGCCGCGCGTCTCTCTGTTCTCTACTCTCCCAAGGGACCTCTTCTCGATTGGACAAATGAGTCTCTGCGAAACCGCGTGCTAGATGATCTTCAATCCTTCGCGAAGAAACATGGTGCGATCTTCCTGAAAATGGATCCGGATGTGGTGTTGGGGACGGGAGTCCCTGTCAGCGAGGAAGATGCCATTGATAACAATGGGCAGGTTGTGATGGCGGAGTTGAAGCGCAGAGGGTGGGAGTATGCGTCCGATCAAATCCAATTCAAGAACACCGTCCTGATCGATCTGAATCCAACCGAAGAAGAAATCCTTGCCCGCATGAAACAGAAGACGCGTTACAACGTCCGGCTCGCCGAAAAGAAAGACGTAACTTTGCGCCTAGGCACGAAAGATGATTTGCCCATGCTTTATAAAATGTACGCGGAGACATCAGTACGCGATGGCTTCGTGATTCGCGACGAAACCTACTACACAACTGTGTGGCAAATCTTCATGCAAAACGAATTTTCAGCCTTCAGCCTTCAGCCTTCAGCCTTTCCCTTAATCGCCGAAGTGGATGGCGAACCTATCGCTGCGATCTTCGTCTTTTATTTTGCAGAGCGCGCATATTATGTCTATGGCATGTCGCGCAATGCGCATCGTGAAAAGATGCCGACCTATCTTCTGCAATGGGAAGCGATGAAGCGCGCGAAGGCGAAGGGCTGTGCGGTGTACGATCTATGGGGTGCGCCGGAAGTGTTCAATGAAAGCGACTCGCTGTGGGGTGTGTATCGTTTCAAAGAGGGACTTGGCGGACATGTCGTCCGCACACTTGGCGCCTGGGACTTTGCGCCCAGTCCGCTTTGGTATAAGATGTATTCAGAGATCATTCCGCGTGTGTTGGATGTGATGCGTTCAAGAGGTAAGTCGAAGACGAAACAGAATCTTGGGGCGTAATTGGTAAGTAGTAATTCAATTACCAATTACTACTTACCAATTACATTTGGAAAGGATCACTATGAAGAAAGTTTCCCGTTTGCATTTTGCCCACCTCCCAACGTCCATCGAAGAACTGCCGCGTCTTTCCAACCATTTAGCGGGTCCACGGATCCTGATAAAACGCGACGACCAAACCGGACTTGCCTTCGGCGGTAACAAGACTCGCAAATTGGAGTTTCTGGTTGCGGAAGCTCAAGAGCAAGGCGCGAAGACGTTGATCTCCGGCGGCGCGATGCAGTCGAATCACTGTCGTCAGACTGCGGCGGCGGCGGCGCGGTATGGATTTGAATGTACGTTGGTTTTGACCGGTGAAATGCCCGATAAACCATCAGCCAATTTATTGCTCGACGAATTGTTCGGTGCGAAGATCGTTGCTGTCCCAGATCGCAGAGATCGCGACCGTATCTTGCAAGAGACATTCGATAACGCTGTTACAGATGGGAAGAAGCCATATCTCGTCCCGTACGGCGGATCAAGTCCGACGGGCGCGTTGGGGTATGCGTTTGCAGTGGAAGAGTTACTCGATCAAATGAGAGCGCCGAGTTTTTCAAAAACTCGGAGCTCTGAACTCGGAAGTCTGGATTACATTGTCTTCGGCACATCCTCAGGCGGGACGCACGCAGGATTGATATTAGGTCAGCGTATGTTTGGTTATCAAGGCAAGGTGTTGGGAATCAGCATTGACGAGCCGGAAGAATGGTTGAAGACGCATGTTTCGAAACTGGCGTCCGATGCGAGTGAAAAGCTTGGCGAGCGGATTGAGTTCACTCCGGCTGAAGTGTCGGCAAATGCCGATTATTGTGAAGCAGGCTACGGCGTATTGACAGACGCGGAGCGCGAAGCGGTCAATCTGTTTGCGAAGTATGAAGGTCTGTTATTGGACCCGGTTTATACGGGACGTGCCGCTGCGGGAATGATCGATCTCATCCGCCAGGGATTTTTCAAGAAGGATGAAACTGTACTGTTCTGGCACACCGGCGGACAGCCCGCGTTGTTTGCAGATAAGTATGCGAACAAGATTTAGAAAAACGTCCCGAAGGTTCAAAACCTTCAGGACGTTTGCTTGTCTGTAATGTGTGGCGTTATTTCAACGCACCCCAACCAGCGTATTTCGCAGTATCGCCCAATTCCGCTTCGATGCGGAGCAGTTGATTGTATTTTGCGACACGGTCGGAGCGGGCAGGTGCGCCGGTCTTGATCTGACCGGTGTTGAGCGCCACGGCGATATCTGCGATGGTCGCATCTTCGGTTTCGCCAGAGCGGTGACTGGTCACTGCACGCCAACCTGCACGCTGACATTCGTCCACGGCTTCGATGGTCTCTGTGAGTGAACCGATCTGATTCACTTTCACGAGCAAGGCATTGGCGGCATTTTGTTTGATGGCTTTGCGCACTCGTTCGGGGTTGGTCACAAGCAGGTCATCACCAACGATCTGACATTTATCGCCGATGGTCTTGACCAGCAATTCCCATGAAGCCCAATCATCTTGTGCGAGACCGTCTTCGATGGAAACGATGGGATAGTCCTTGACCCACTTTGCCCAGAATTCAACCATTTGTTCGCCGGTGAGTTTCTTGCCTTCTTTGCGGAGGTTGTACGTCTTTGAATCTTCTTCATACAATTCAGAAGCGGCGGGGTCAAGCGCCAGCGCAACATCCTGTCCACGACCGGCTTTGAAGCCAGCTTTTTCGATGGCTTCAAGGATGACCTCGATTGCTTCGCCATTGGTTTTTAGCGCGGGCGCGTACCCGCCTTCGTCGCCGACTAATGTTGAATAACCTTTCCCTTTCAACACGGATTTCAATGCATGATAGATCTCCGCACCCCAACGAACACCCTCGGTAAATGTTGGCGCGCCAAACGGCATGACCATGAACTCCTGCATATCGGTAGATTGCCACGCCGTGTGTGCGCCGCCGTTCAAGATGTTCATCATCGGCACCGGCATCACATGCGCGTACACGCCGCCGAGATAACGATACAAGGGCAAACCTAATGAATTCGCCGCGGCTTTGGCGACAGCCAAGCTAACGCCCAGGATCGCATTCGCGCCGAGTTTGGATTTGTTCGGTGTGCCGTCGAGCGCGAGCATGGCGGTGTCAATAGCTTTCTGTTCCGTCGCATCCCAGCCGAAGAGTTCGTCTGCGATCACGCCGTTGACGTTGGCAACTGCCTGCGCCACGCCTTTGCCGAGATAACGTTTCTTATCGCCATCGCGCAATTCGAGCGCTTCGTGTACGCCCGTCGATGCGCCGGAGGGTACCGCCGCGCGTCCCCATGAGCCGTCTGCCAATGTGACTTCGACCTCAATAGTCGGGTTGCCGCGTGAGTCCAAAACTTCCAATGCTGAAATACCTTCGATGATCGTTTCCATTTCATTTCTCCATGTTTTGTTATGATTATAAAGAATTGCTCTCGTCGCCGTCCCCGGCGGCGAGACGCCGCCTTAAGCAAAACTTTTTTTGCAAGTATAATCCACTTTCGGTGACTTAATTTGGACATGGATTCTCCGCTTCTTACTACGCCTGAACCTGATCCCGAGACAAAAAGAAGTTTTACTTTGCTAATACCTCGTCGCGTGTTGGTGACGCTTGCGCAGTGCCTATTGAGAAGCTCGTAAGGTTGTTAAAATAAATTAAGTTATACTTTCGCATCACTTTTGAAGGAGAGTTTCTATGGAGTGGCTTACACAACCTGAAACCTGGATTGCGTTGATCACACTGATCATACTTGAGCTTGTGCTGGGCGTGGATAACATCATCTTTATTTCGATCCTTGCGAGCAAGTTGCCGCATGATCAGCAGAAAAGCGCCCGTTCCACCGGGATTGCGCTGGCAGTTGTCACTAGAATTCTATTGTTGCTTTCGTTGCGGTGGATCATTAGTTTGGATGAGCCATTCGTTACTTTGCCCTTGCTCAATGTTGGCATATCAGGTCACGACTTGATATTGATTGCAGGTGGTTTATTCCTGTTATGGAAGAGCACGCATGAGATCCACCAGAAACTGGAAGGTGTGGAAGGCGAGGCTTCTGCGCGAGTGGCGGGCTCGTTCTGGAGTGTAATCATCCAGATCATGTTATTGGATATTGTCTTTTCCCTCGATTCCGTTATCACCGCAGTTGGCATGGTGGACGAACTCCCGATCATGATCGCGGCTGTGATCATTGCGGCGATTGTCATGGTGTTTACGGCTGGTCCGATCAGCAGATTTGTGGAAGATCACCCGACGATCAAGATGCTGGCGTTGTCGTTCCTACTGATGATCGGCTTCACCTTGATCGCTGAGGGTTTCCATCAACATATCCCGAAGGGTTATATCTATTTTGCCATGGCGTTTTCCATCGCAGTGGAGTTGCTGAATTTGCGCCTGCGCGAAAAAACCAGCCCCGTAAATTTGCGGGATGCGTATGTTGCTGAAAATGTTCCGGCTCGGGTGGCGGTGGAGGCGAAGCCTCACGTCACAGCCAAAAAGTCAAAGGGCAAGAGTCGGAAGCGCTGAAATATTGCTAAATGATTGCAGTGTCCTTTTAAGATATTGGTAAGAGATGTTTTCGGGAACTTTCGGTGTTCAAAAAACATTATGCTTACATCATAAGAAATGGAGGTTTCTATGAACACCAAAAAAGTTTTCCAATTATTTATACTCGTTGCCATGCTGTTCACCAGCTTTGCAACGACCACCGCTGCCTTTGCCGCCGGATGCGGCACAAGTGTGACGGTTGTCAGCGGCGACACCCTGCGGAAGATCGCTGAGCGCTGTGGAACCACAGTTTCTGCTCTCAAGCTGGCAAATCCTGATGTCGGAAATGGTAACCTGATCTACCCAGGTCAAGCCCTGCTTCTGCCGGGTGCAATTTTGGGCACGGATGGCGGCTATTTGATCTACGTTGTTGCCCGCGGTGATACCGTGAAGTCTTTGGCGGCTCGGTTCGGCTCCACCGTGGATTCGATCCTGGCATCAAACCCGGCTATCACGAACGTCAATTTGATCTACGAAGGTCAACGGCTGACGATCTATGTCGTACCAACGACACCGCCGCCTGCAACGCCTCAGCCAGCACCTGGTGGTCAAACCTATTACGTTCAAAAAGGCGACACCTTACGCAAGATCGCTGGTAAGTTGAGCACCACGGTGGAGTTGATCATCAAGGTCAATCCCCAGATCACCAATTCCAACGTGATCTATGTTGGACAGGCGATCACGATCCCGGGTGGACTCTCGACCTATATCGTCCAGAAAGGCGATACGCTCAAGATCATTGCCAACAAGTATGGAACGACCGTTGAGAAATTATTGGGGCTCAACTCCAATATCAAGAATGCGAACCTGATTTACGTTGGTCAAGTCATTAACGTTTGGTAAAGCATATCCATTCGCTCAAAAGCAGGGCACACACTTCAAAGTGTGCCCTGCTTTTTCGTTTAATCCAATACCTTGTATAATTCAACACATGACCGTCCCCGACCGTATCGTCACAGAAATGGAACTTCGCCGCAATACCGGCGAACGCAGCTCACGGAAATTTATCGCGTACAATGGCATTGTCTACGATGTGACCGATTGTCCCAAGTGGCGGCTCGATCTCCACGAGAATCTCCACTTCCCCGGGCAGGATCTAACCAGCGAACTCCCCGATGCTCCACACTTGGATGAGGTCTTCACCAGACCTTGTGTGAAGATCGTAGGAAAACTTCTAGTCACCCGACAGTTTTAAAAATGGGACGCAGAAAAACGCAGATGGACGCAGATTTTTTGAAAAGGCAAGAACAAAAACGATTTGAATCAGCGTCTTCAGCGTTCATCAGCGTCCAAAAACCAAAGTGTCGGGTGGTTAGGAAAACTTCAAACTCATATAGAGGCAAAATGACCAAACTCAAATGGTGGCAGACCGCTGTCTTTTATCAAATCTATCCGCGCTCTTTCGCGGATGGCAATGGTGATGGCATCGGCGATTTCAAAGGTATCACCGAAAAACTCGATTACCTCAAAGACCTCGGCATTGATGCTCTCTGGCTCTCACCACATTTCCCATCCCCGAATTGGGACTGTGGCTACGATATTTCCGATTACTGCGACGTTGCTCCTGAGTATGGCACTCTGCAGGATTTCAAAACCTTCCTCGCTAAGTCACATAAGCGGAATATCCGCGTCATTCTGGACCTCGTGCTGAATCACACATCCGATGAGCATCCTTGGTTCCTTGAGTCAAAATCCAGCCGCGATAACCCCAAAGCCGATTGGTACGTCTGGCTTGATTCCCCTCTCCCTATGGGAGAGGGGTCAGGGGTGAGGGTTCCTCCCAACAACTGGCAATCCTGTTTTGACGGAGATGCATGGACATACTCGCCTGAACGCAATCAATATTATTATCACTACTTCATGAAGCAGCAGCCCGATCTCAACTGGCACAACCCTGAAGTGAAGAAAGCCATGTGGGATGCGGCGCGCTTCTGGCTTGATCTCGGTGTGGATGGCTATCGCCTCGATGCCATTGGCACGATCTACGAAGACCCGAATCTCACTCCGCATACGGTCCCGATGAATCTGGCTGAACTCCGGCGTTTTTCTGAACTTGCCAAAACGCCTGAAGAACACAAACTCAAAGAAAAATATTGGTTCGATATGTTCAAGAATCAATATGGTCAGGGCGGTGTCCATGAGTTGATGAAAGAACTGCGCGCCATCCTTGCTGAATATGACGGTGACCGTATGCTGGTCGGCGAAGATGATGATATTAACTATATGGGTAACGGTGACGATGAATTGCAGCTCGTCTTCAACTTCCCCCTCATGCGGACGGAACGCCTCACTCCGACCCACATCCGGCGCAACCAAAAGGAACGTTTGACTCAGCTGGAATCTCTCGCCGTTAAAGGCTGGGCTTGTAACACTCTTGGCAATCATGATTCTTCACGCGTGTACTCCCACTTCGGCGATAAACGACACGATGCTGACTTGGCACGCCTCCACGTTGCGCTGGTGTTGACGCTTAAAGGCACACCCTTCCTCTACAACGGCGAAGAGATCGGCATGACCGACTACATGCTCACCGACATATCGCAAGTCAAAGATACGATGGGCTCCTGGTATTACCATGCCATCGTCACAGACATGGGCGTGCATCCCGATGAAGCCATGCAGCGCACCGCCGAAATGACCCGTGACCGCAACCGCACACCGCTGCAGTGGTCGAACAACCCGAACGGCGGATTTTCACCGATGGACGTTGCAACCTGGTTACCTGTAAATCCAAACTACAAAGCGGGTATCAACGTCAAGGATCAACACCACAACCCAAGTTCCCTGCTCAATTACTACAAGCACATTCTGCGTGTTCGCAAGAATGCACCCGCTCTGATCGAAGGTGAATATATTCCGCTTCAAGATACCGCCGAAGATTATTTTGTTTTCCTGCGTTCTATTCGCCCTGAGCGGAGCGGAGCGGAGACGAAGGGCGGGCAGACAGCCCTGGTCGTATTAAACTTCTCAGAACAGCCATTGGACTTGGATTTGTCGAATACAAATGAGATTGATGATCGCAATCTCCATGTCCTCTTTTCCAGTTCAGTCAGATCGAACGCCGACCTTCATCCCAAAAAACTGCACATTGGCGCATTCGAAGTCTTCATTGCGGAAGTGAAGTGATGCTCATCGCGCAGAGCGGTGGTGGTCGAGTAGTCGCACGTGCTTTTCGTGGGACGTATCGAGACTGGCTGTAATCGAGAAGCGCCGGTGCAAATTCCCAGACCTAATGTCAGAAACCATCCAACCAAATTCCCGCCCACGAAGATTTGTCACCCTCTGTGGGCGGATTTTTCGCGACACCGACCCTGCCTATTTCCCGCGCGCCGAATATCGTGGACGAACGATCCTTCTCTGCACCGAAGCCTGTCTCGGTGCGTTTCTTTCAGACCCAGATCTATTTTACAAAGTCCATCGCAACGCAGAGAAAAAAATCAAGTAGAAGCCCGATAAGTTGAAGTGTTGATATTTGTCCTTTGTGATAAAAGCATAAATAACTCTATGAAGACTACCTATTCAAAAGCTATCCTTTCTAACTATGTTTGGGTTGTAATTAGTATTCTTATTATCTCACTTGGTCTTCGCTGGTTTCTTGCCTATAAGGGCGGGCAGTATTATTTTTCTGATGAACATCGCTATGATAATTCGCGTGACATTGCCGAACTTCTTATTCAAGGTCACTTTAAAGAAGCGCTTTCCCAATTAATTATCTCCCCAGAGCATCTTGGATTTAAAGTAATTGGGGTCATTCCAGCTGGTATTGAACACTTAATGGGTCCGAGTTTGGTAATGCCTGCCATGTTTTTTAGCCTTTTTTCCGTCTTGAACCTGTATTTGATCTTTCAACTTTCTCGAAGGCTCGGTGGATCTATCGAGGAGGCTCTGTTTGCTTTATTTCTTTCTGCATCATCCATGTCTCTCCTTTATTACGCAAGGCATCTTATGCCTTATGACCCGGGGATGTTCTTTGGACTTCTGGCTTTGTATGTTGCTCTTGAGGAGAAGCCAAGTATTAAATCATCCTTGGCTTGCGGCGGATTGGGGTTCCTTTGTTTTATTACCTATAATGGGTATTGGTCTCTGGCGGGTTTTGCAATGCTTGTTCATGTTTTTTGGAATTGGGAATCTGCCAGGAGATTTATATTGAAAGTCTTATTAGTAGCAGCAGGTTTCATAGTGCCACTGTTGTTTTTGTTTTTCATTGCAATGAGTTTTGAAAAAAATATGATCTCTGAGTACGGCAAGTTCGCTACAACGATAAACCAGGGAAGTTTTGATGAAGGTTGGAAATTGCCCTTTGAATATTTTTGGTATGCCGAACATGCTCTGATAGTTATTTTGGGATTATTATCTTTGTATGCAATAATTATTGCATACAAGGACGGGAGAAAGTGTCCAGGCTTATGGATTCTGGGAGTTTTGTTTATTTACTTGTGTTTATTGATACCATCTGTTTTTCTCCATTCTTTTGTTGTTTATGGGAGATTGGCCAGACAGATGATGCCTTTCCTTATACTTTTGGCTGCTGGCGGTCTAATGCGATTGCAGCAAAATATTCCTTCAGGAGAGAAGATTGTAAGATTTATTATGGTAGTCATATTTATACAGGCAGGGTGGAATTATTCGTCTATATCCAATCTCTCCTACCCGAGGGATTTCGTTTTGGATGCACAGGCATATTTTCCTGCTTTTGAGTTTTCCTTCAAACGATTGGAGTTTGGCGCCCCACTCGTTTGTCAAAATAACGGCTATCTGATCGAAAACGCCAAATTATTTTTAACAGCCCCTGAAGATGTTCCAGTGATTACAGGCGACCTTCTTTTATCGGCATCTCATCCGGAAAACTTCATACCTTATGGATATGAAGGTGATACCCTTGATCAAAGGCAAAAGTTTCAAAACCTAAATTTGGAGATGAGATTTTATAAGATCAATGATGCGCTTTTATCCAATGCCAAGATCAAGAACTGTTTTGTAAATGAAAGATAGATATTATCGTTCCCGATCCGTCCAAAGATCATTCTGCTGATCTTCCATGAGCTTTGTGGTGAAATTATTACAAGAAAAGAGTCTCTAGTGAAAAATGACAACTTTGTGGAAACCCGGTGATATTGTGGCATGGCGGGGAATTTATGATGAACGTATCTGGCACGTTCAACCGACCATTGTTGTCAAAGATAGCCCCGATGAGATAGTGCTGACGCTTCTCCCTGGCACTGAATGTATCGCGGAAGAGACCTACCCCAAGGGCAAGAAGAAAGGCAACCGCCGCTGGGATTTCAAAGACAGCAATTGGAATCTTGAGAAGTATACGTGGCAGACAAACCGCCTGTTATTGATCTTTGAGCCTGAAAAATTCTATTCAACGATTCTCTTTTGGAATCATGCCGATAATGATTTTCTGTGTTATTACATCAACTTTCAAGAGCCATTCAGGAGAAGTCATTGCGGGGTGGATACACTGGATCTAGACTTGGATATTATTATCAACCCGGATCACAGTTTTGAATGGAAAGATGAAGACGATTATCAGAAAGCGATCGATCACGGCATTATTTCCCCCGAATGGATCCGGGGTATCGAAGATGCCAAGCCTGAGATTTTTGCTAGACTTGAAAAACGAGAATATCCCTTCAACGGCTCGTGGTTGGATTGGATGCCAGACCCGAATTGGTCCCCACCCAAATTACTCGCGAATTGGGATAAGATATAAAAACTCTGGAGTCGGACAGTTTGCTGTCCGACAATGCGGGAGCAAGCTCCCGCACTTCAGAACCTTTATGGTTGGAGAAAAATGATCACCCCTCAAAAAGCAATTCAATACGAGCGTTATGAATTCAAGAAATGGGAACATCACGACGCAGAGACCATTGTTGAGACACCCGTCTCGCTAACTGTGAACGGCGCAGTGTGGCTGACGTTCATGTGTACACCTGTCCATCTTGAGGCGCTGGCGGTGGGATTTTTATATAACGAAGGCATCATCGAATCGATGACAGAGGTCGCCGATGTGCGCGTCTGCGAACACGGCGATAACGTGGATGTATGGCTCAATCACGCCGCAGAACAACCCACGAATTGGCGGCGGACATCGGGCTGTACGGGCGGCGTCACCGCGGTAGATCTGTTAGCGAAGCCCAACGTTCATTTTGGAATGAACAGCCTCCGGCTGAGTCCTGAGGCGATCGGATTTTTAGTCGAGATGCTTTTTGAGTCGCAGGAGTTGTATCGCGAGACGGGCGGAGTCCATACCTCCGCATTGAGTGATGGAGAAAAGGTTCTGTTGTCTGCCGAAGATATTGGCAGGCACAACACGTTGGATAAGATCGCAGGCTTGTGCTTGATGCAAAATGTGTTCCCGGAAAAGCGCATCTTGATCACGACCGGGCGCATCAGTTCTGAGATGTTGCAAAAAGCTGCGCGTCTGCAAGTCCCGATCTTGATCTCGCGTACCTCGCCGAGTTCGCTTTCGATCGAGATGTCGGAGCGATATGGGATCACGTTGATCGGGTATGCGCGCAAACACCGCTTCAATGTATATTCGAATGCCCAGCGTGTTGGGCTGAGTTGATTTACTATTGACCCAAAGGAGATTCTCATGGCTGAAATAAAGACCAAACTTAATGATGCAAGCGTCACTGATTTTTTGAGCCGCATCCCTGATGAGGAAAAGCGCAAGGACTGCTTTGAAGTCCTGAAGATGATGAAGCAAGCCGCGAAAGCCGAGCCAAAGATGTGGGGGGCAAGCATTGTTGGGTTCGGCAAATATCACTACAAATCTGCCAGCGGACGCGAAGGGGATTGGATGCTGATCGGCTTCTCCCCGCGTAAACAAAACATTACGCTGTATATCATGCCCGGCTTTGAGCGCAATAAAGACCTGCTAAAGAAGTTGGGGAAACATTCCATTAGCGGTGGGTCCTGTTTGTATATCAAAAAATTAAGTGACGTGGATAAAAAAGTGTTGAAAGAACTTGTCAGTGAGTCTGTAAAAGTGATGAAGAAAAAAGCAGTATGACTATTCAAAAAGACCCGGACGGCTACGAAAAGAAATACTTATCCAAGTTCATAGACTTGGCGAATAAACGCGTACTGGAGATCGGCTGCGGTGAAGGACGGTTGACCTGGCAATATGCCAAGGACACGCAGTCTGTCGTTGCTATTGACCTTGATCATGATTCTCTGCGCGTCGCAAAAGTGGATCGTCCTGTTCTTGTGGAAGATACAGTTGCTTTGGTTTGTGCCGATTCGAAATATCTGCCGTTCTCCAAAGAAAAGTTCGATATTGCGATCCTGGCATGGTCGCTCTGATGTATCGACCCTGAGAGCATGGTGCATGCTCTGGAAGAAATACGGCGCGTGCTGGTGCCGGGCGGGATCCTGATCGATCTGCGCCCGCTCGCTGATAATTGGCGCGTGGAAGTGGTCTCATTACGTGAGATCAAGCGCACGGGGCGCGTGGAAGATCTGCCTACACAGACCAATGGTGATCTTGCGGCGAACGAGGCGATGAAGGCAGTCGAAAAGCGCGGTTGGTTCAAACGTGAGCAGGATGAACTTTTTCCGCTTTTCTATTCGTGGGATACACCGAGCGAAATGGAAGAATTTGTGGATGACGATTGGCAGGATTTTGTCGGCATGGAAGAAGATACGCGGCGCGCCACACGTTCAGCCTGGGCGGTCGCCGATGCTGATTGCCGCGTGCGGGTGCGAGTGGAGATCTTGATTGCGAGGTGGAAGAAATTTTCTTGAGCTTGAAAACTTCTTTACGGAACTGCGCTTCGACTACAACCGGTCTCGATACGTCCCGCGAAAAGCACGCGGGACTACTCGACCACCACCGCTCAGCGCGCGACTATAGCCGCAAACCAGATTTTGTATCGAAGAAATACAAACGTTCGGGATCAAGTTCTACATAAATGGTCTGCCCGAGTCTTAGTTTTATATCGAGCGGACATAGACTGGAATAATTCCATAGTCCATCGCGGATGTAGACGATCTGATTGCGTTGGACAAAATCGGGTTCAAGCGCTTCGATCTCACCCCGCAACTGAATCCCGTTGCCGGAACTTTGCTCCGCTGAAACTTTGACAGCTTCGCGCCGAAACCCGAGTGTGACAAGTTGTCCGTTGGCGACGAGTGGGTAGACTCGGCTCGAGAGTGGGATCAGATAGTTGCCCAAAACCAGCTTATCCCCAGAGATCGAACCGCTAGGGAGCAGGTTCATCGGGGACAGTCCCAAAAATCCCGCTACAAATTCGCTGACGGGATTCTCCATCAAGTCCTGATAAGTCCCAACTTGTTCGATGCGCCCGGAATGCATCACGACGATCTGATCGCCGAGCGCGATGGCTTCGGTTTGATCGTGCGTGACATATAAACTGGTGATGCCGAATTGATGGAGCAGGCGTTTGATCTCAGTGCGGGTCTGCAGGCGGAGTTTGGCATCGAGGCTCGAAAGCGGTTCGTCCAACAAAAATAATTTTGGCGCACGGACGATGGCACGCGCGATCGCCACGCGCTGTTTCTCGCCGCCCGAAAGCGTTTTGGGATTGCGCGGCAGGAGCTCTTCGAAACCGATGCCCATCAGATCGGAGGTGTATTGAATGCGCTCGCGCGTTTTCTCATCGCTGATTTTGTGCATGCGGAAGAAAAAGGACAGGTTGCCTTCGTTATCTAAATTTGGATAGAGTGCGTAATTCTGAAAGACCATGCCGATATAACGGTCTTTGGGCGCAATGTCTTGTACATCTTCGCCATCGTAAAGTACCTGACCGGAATAATTGTTCGCGATGCCAGATACGACGCGTAAGAGCGTACTTTTTCCGCAACCGGAAGGACCGACCACGGTAAACGTTTGCCCATCGGGAATCGTTAAATTTACGTGATCGAGCGCGTTGACATGTTTGCCGGTTTCCACCGGCAGGTCTTCCATATTGCGCTCGCGGCGGATCTCAAAGATGCGGCTCACAGGTTCGCGTGCCGGGGTAGAATAGTTCAAACTGACGTTGTGAAGTTGAATTTCAGCCATAGTTTATGTAAGAGATTTTATCACTAACATCTTTTAGATATGTCACCCTGAGCGATAGCGAAGGGTCTCTAAGACAATCGTAGAGATGCTTCCCTTCGCTCAGCATGACATAATCAAAAAGGAGAATTGGTTTTTATGGATACGTTAACACATGTAGCAAAGACAGAACTTGAAGCCGGGTTGGAATTTATCCGCCAAGCGCCGCAAGATAATGGTCAGTTGAAAATGATCGTGCGGCGTCCTAATGTGGATGAGCGCGAGGTCGTGAACGAAGCCGAACTGGATCTGGAAATTGGATTGATTGGCGATACCTGGAAAATGCGCGGGAGCAAAGCGACACCGGATGGCTCGGCAAACCCGCAGGCACAGATCACGCTGATGAATTCCCGCGCCGCAGCATTGATCGCGCAAAGTGAAGAGCGTTGGTCACTGGCTGGCGATCAGTTATATGTGGATATGGATCTGAGTGAAGCCAATTTGCCAGCCGGGACGCGCATCGCAATTGGTTCGGTGATTCTCGAAGTCTCTGCCCAGCCGCATACAGGCTGCGCGAAATTCTCGCAACGTTTCGGCGTGGAAGCGCACAAGTTCGTCAACTCGCTGGAGGGGAAGCCGCTCCGCTTGCGCGGGGTGAATGCGCGAGTGGTGCAGGGCGGGGCGATTCGCGTTGGGGATGTAGCGAGGAAGATTTAGTTTTATAATGCTGTATAACTCATTGTTTTGGCGGCTGAAACACAAAGCAGTAGAATGAAGTTAGGTGCTTCTCTCAAAACCAATTATCTTTATAATCAATCACATACTGCTTGAACAGAATTGGTTTGCGCCCCGTCAAGGTTTCCACATCACGAGTTACATTTTTCGCCATTCCAAATCGTGTGGATGTATACAATCCCATCTGCACGAGTGCGAACATAAGCGGCGTCCCCCTACGAACAGTTTCAATCAAGAAATAAAAAGGGTTGGGATTGCGATAAACAATTTCGCGCCCTAATATATCACTCATTATCTTTGTAGCTTCCCAATAATTAAGAGCCTCACTTCCCGTCAAATCGTAATTTTTTCCGGCGTGTCCATCCTCCGTCAATGCCAGAGCCGCAACTGCACCAATATCGCGGACATCAACAAAACTGGTTTTGGCATTTCCCACAGGCACAAAAATTTCATTGCGTTCTTTGATTTCCTTGCGATGAGTGGTATTTAGATTCTGCATAAAGAAACTACAACGCAGAAAGGTGGTTTGCAGATTAATTTTATGCAAGTACGTTTCCACTTTGTAATGAGGAACATACTTTGCATTCTCAATTCCAATCAAGGAAAGAAAGACAACATGCGTTATACCTGCCCGTTT
The DNA here is from genome assembly GCA_043767565.1 of Anaerolineales bacterium. Lineage (GTDB taxonomy): Bacteria > Chloroflexota > Anaerolineae > Anaerolineales > Villigracilaceae > Defluviilinea. Next base: position 597 of record JAYUGV010000221.1, on the reverse strand, counting down.
TGCCGCATCCATAGACGGATTCATATCACGCTGGATATTGGTCAAGTGCGGCGGACGCATGTAGAACATTTTCTTCACATCTTTGAAGGTCGCTGTATAGGTAGCAGAGTCAGTAAAATCAAAGTGAACTGATTCCACCGAATCGCCGAATCTCTCCTTGAGTTTCTTTACGTTTCTATCTGCCGCACGAACCTTACCGCCTCTGTCTAAAACCTGCTTAACAACTTCCGCGCCCACGTTGCCGAGCGCGCCGATCACGAGAATGGGGGAGGACATGATATTTCTCCTTCTTGACTGTATATAGACCAGTCGTTATAATATCATTGTTGGTCAATAACGCAAAGATAAAAAAGATATCTTCTTTATTAGAGAAATATAAAGAAGTATTAGACACAGGAGCTGCCATGGAAAATACGTCTCAACCCATACCTGCCGATCGCGGTGGCCCGCCAATTCCCAGAGGCGCATTCAAACTTGTAAACCCTATAATGAAGCTACTTTTGAGTTCGCCTTTGCACGGTTTGATGAGTGGTAATTTGATGCTATTGAAATTTTTAGGACGAAAAACAGGGAGGCGTATTTCCGTGCCTGTCGGTT
>JAYUGV010000220.1:0-1545 GCA_043767565.1 Anaerolineales bacterium | reverse complement strand
ACTCCAGAGTTACATCATCTTTGCCACAACACCCACCGCATCATTCAACCGGTTCAAGCCTTCATCGATCTCTGCCTGCGAAATAATCAACGGCGGCTCAATGCGAATAGTCTGGGCGCTGGTCAATGTTCCAGCGACCAAGACGCCGCGTTTGAATAATTCTGACGCGACTTTATAGCCTAATTCCGGTGTGCGGAAGTGTTGACCGATCAACAGTCCTTTGCCGGTAATTTTCTCATAGACTTGTGGAAATTCTTCGGCGAGTTCAGAAACTTTCTCAGAGAGATAATTGCCTTTCGCCGCCGCACCCTCCCAAAGTCGGTCACGCAGCGTGATGTTGATAGAGGCGATCGCCGCAGCGCAGGCTAACGCGCCGCCGCCCGTTGTGGTCGTGTGCATAAACGGATTCGGATACATCATCGGTTTGAAGATTTCTTCAGTGGTCGTCACGGAGGAAACCGGCATGACGCCGCCACCCAGGGATTTAGCAGTGGCAATAATATCGGGTTGAACATCCCAATGATTCACGCCCCAGAGTTTGCCGGTGCGTCCCATCCCAGTTTGCACTTCGTCTGCAATCAACAGCGAACCATATTTTTTGGTTGCGGCGCGTACACGGGGCCAGAAATCATCAGGCGGGACAATTGCGCCCGCTTCACCTTGGATTGGTTCGAATAGAACACCCGCCACACCAATGCCGACTTTATCACAAATTTCAAGTTGCTTCTCGACCGCCTCTGCATCACCAAATGGGACATGATAAATCTGCCCGCCGTATAACATGCCCATCGGCTGGCGATAATCCGCCTTGCCCATCATCGAAAGCGAACCCATGGTCTTGCCATGAAAACCTTTGAGCGCAACGATGAACGCGGACTTTCCTGTATAAAGTTTTGCGATTTTTATCGAAGCCTCAATCGCCTCCGTTCCACTCGCGGCAAACCATGAATATTTCAAATCACCGGGCGTGATCTCGGACATGAGTTTTGCCAGCACACCGCGCAATGGATCGATCAATTCCTGCGAAGGCATGGGACTACGCTTCACCTGAGCAATCACCGCTTCGATAACTTCAGGATGACACCAACCTAAATCCATCATGCCGAAGCCGCCAAGCCAATCAATATATTTACGTCCCATCACATCCGTGAAGGTCGAGCCTTTGCCTGACCATTCCACGGAAGCCCAATCGCCCGCCTCTGTCACGGACTTGCGATACTCGAGCCAGCCACGGTTGAAATGTTCGGCGAAATTTTGTTTTGATTCGTCGATGATCCATTTTGCCTGACTCTGTTCAGGGAAATTTTCCTGCTTGATGATGTCAAGCCATTGGGATGAGTATGAGAGTGCGTTTTCGTAATTCATATAATTCCTCATGCTATCGCGCTGAGCGGAGGGTCGAGTGCAAGTCGAGACCTGTAGACGAAGCGCTTCGTCTGCGCTCGCCTGTCGGCTCGCTCCGCTCAGCGCGATAATTATCTAAAACTTCCTTGTCCATTCCTTCGGCCATCTCTCCACCACAACTTTCTTCTGCGTGAAGAATTC
>JAYUGV010000219.1:0-9991 GCA_043767565.1 Anaerolineales bacterium | reverse complement strand
CAGCGTTCTTGAGAGCCAGCACACGTTCGGGCGTGATACTCCACTCGGTTAATCCATTGCGCCATGAAGCGGCAGTCTCGGTGGAAACTTGTTCTTCTGTTTTGCCAGCCCGCCGTGCCAGGTCTGAATCGATCCAAGGTTGAAAATCTTGCGGCGCAAGGTCGGGGAAGTGCAATAGTAAATTCGTGAGGTCACCTTTGGGATCGATGATGATCGCAGGAATCCCTTTTAGTGCAGCTTCTTCAAGCAGCGTGATACATAGGCCGGTCTTGCCGGAACCGGTCATTCCGGTAACGACGGCATGCGTGGTCAAGTCGGCAGGATCATAATCCGTTTGTTGAGTTGTAACTGTTTGTTTGATGGGGTCGTACGCGCGTCCAAGGTAAAAGTTCGAGTCGGTCATTAAAGTCTCCTGCGCGAAAGTTGAATGCATTTATTTTACTGCTTATTGATTGTCAGCCCCATTAAAAAATCCTATGGGGATTATTCCACAGGATTTAAGTTATTTAAACAGTCTGGCGTTTACATGGAATGCTAATGCTGTGGTTCGGGTGTCTCGGTGACATGAACCTCGTTGTGATCTTCATGCTGCTTTTCTGGCGTTTCGGTGACATGATTATTTTCATTATGGTCATTTTGATAAGTAGGTGTTGAGCCGGACAAAACATCCTCGCCACCGTTTGAGTTATCACCACCAGATTTATTTTCTGGAAGCTCAATTCGTTTGGCAATAAAAACACCGCTTTGATCGAAATAGCCTTCCACTTTCGCAACCACGCCGTCGGCAAGCCTACCAGAAACTTCAGCCATACTTACATTTACCTGCACACCATTGATAATCCATACATTCCCGCCCATGGATTGGACAATCCCTTTGAACGATGTAGTTGCAGACGGCTGCGCGGCAAACACCGTCGCTTTAGGCTCTGGAGTTAAGTTTGAATTATTCGGATCCACCAGCGTTGGGGTCTGAACCAGACCAGCATTTGATGATATATCCTGATTGGCATCAATCTCATTAAGCGAAATCAATGTGATCGACTCGGCTTGCACAATCCCGTTCTGCGCATACCCGACCACCTGAATTCCCGTTCCTACTGATAAGACAGCTTGAGGCAGGTGGGTTTGAGATGTGATCAACACATTAATTCCGGAAACAGACCAATGACCTGCATTTTGAACGGTAACCAAACCAGAAAAATCTACAGGAACAGAACGTCCCTCTTCAAAGATATTCTGCAATTCATCCAGCCGCTTGTTCTCCTGTTCCAGTTCAAGGATCTCGCGCTGCTGCGGATCAAATGTGATCAAGATGTGGTCCAATTTTTTTATGAGAGGCTTCCAACAGGCGCACGAATACATCGCTTGCGATATCTTCTGCGATCGTCGCATCCTCAAGACGGTAACGAACATAGCGATAGACTTCGGAGAAATATTGATCGTAAATGGCTCCGATGGCTTGCGGGTCTAGATCCTGCAAACCATCCAGAGCATGTCGGTCATTATAATTGGACATGGTTTGTGCGGTACCCCGCACTATATACGAAAAATCATAGGGATAGGTATTTATATCAAGTATATCGCACACAAGGGCTTGCAAACCCGCCGTCCTCAAAAACAACATGGAAAAGCCATAATTCACGCTAATACTATGCACATATAGCTAGTCGCATGGGATGAGTAAAAGTTACGGGGACGAAAAAGCCTCTTGCTGCTGGGCAAGAGGCGGAAAAAATCTCAACCTCAATTTTTAAGTTTTAGGGTTATCTAATCGGATTCCGTGACCCCGGACTGTATCAATATAATGGTGCGTTGGGTCGAGCGCGGCTATCCGTTCACGCAAACGGCGGATCAAGGCATCGAGCGCCTGATCTGAAACACCTTGCATTTGTTCGTCACCCCACACCACGGCAACCAGGTCAGGCCGGGTAACGACTTGTCCATCTCTTTCATATAATAACCACAGCAATTTAAACTGCTGGGCTGAAAGCGGCGGCACAAGCTGCTGCTGATTGACCCAAACACGCCTGGATTTCAAATCCATCATCAGACGTCCATGCTGAGATGGACCATCTATTAATGGAGTTGTAGCATCCGAGATAATGAACATGAATTGCTGAGCCATGGCAACCGATAGAACATCCCCATCCTGCAAAACGATCGGCGCAGTGATCAAGGCCCCATTAAGGTGCGTGCCATTCTTGCTGCCCAGATCCTCAAGAATGACGCCTTCAGGGGTGGGCGTAATACGCGCGTGGAAACGCGAGATCTGACGGTCTGCCACTGTCACATCACAGGTCGCTTCACGGCCAAGCATAATCGTCTGGCTCAATTGCCAGCGTTGACCTTTGAGAGGTCCTTCCTGCGCGATCAGTAAAGGAAATTCTTCTTGTGATTTTTTCATATGAGTTACGAGTATAATAATATAGCATAAACATGCGTTTCTGTGCAGAACTACGCCGAAATAGATCTGCACCCATTACACTATTCAGTATTCAGTCAATGGTTGTGTTTCATCCAGCAGTTGAACTGCTGGATGAACGAGAACGAAAAGGAGAAGAGTGCTCCCACCCCTGAAGAACGGGGAGGTCTTACGCGGCCGCTACAAGATCCGTGAACGGATCGGTCAGGGCGGCATGGGTTCCATTTATCTTGCCGATGATACCCGCCTCAAGGGCCGCGAATGCGCGTTGAAGGAAGTCGAGTACGAACGCGCCCTCCCGGAAAAAATACGAGATGAAGCCCGCGATCAATTCCTGCGCGAGGCGACTGTGCTCGCGCGTCTCGATCACCCCAACCTTCCTAAAGTATCTGATTTCTTTTCGAATGGTCCCCGTGATTACCTCGTGATGGATTATGTCCCCGGCAAAGATCTACGCACACTATTATTAGAAGCCCGTCGCAACAAAATCGCCACCAGCGAAAAGGAAGTGCTTGCCTGGGCCGATCAAATTGCCAATGCACTGAACTTTATGCACAGTCAGGAACCTCCCATTGTGCATCGCGACATCAAGCCCAGCAATGTAAAACTTATGCCGCACGGTTTGATCAAACTTGTAGATTTTGGTCTGGTAAAGATTCTGGCTCCTGAAGAAGTGACCATCACGATCATTCAGGGACAAGGTACTGCGCTGTATACACCGCTCGAACAATACGGCGGCAGCGATGCCCACACCGACATCCGCTCGGATATATATGCCTTCGGCGCGACGTTATACCACCTGCTCACCAACGAACCTCCGGCGGATGCACGCAAACGCTTCCTTCAACCCGAAAGCCTGATCCCGTTACGACAAATTAATCCAGCCATTTCGCAGCGCACTGAAAAAGCCGTGCTCTGGGCAATGTCCCTGCACCCAGATGAACGTCCGCATACCATCAATGATTTTCGTCAGGCATTGCTTGGGTATTCCGAACCGCCCACAAATCCCTTCCCCACACGCAGAAGTCAGCCACCATCGAATTCAATTTGGGATTATCTTGCGCATCCCCCAGAGACCATACTCACCTGGAGCGCCGCGGTTTTACTACTGATCAGTCTACTTGCGACTCTTGCCCGCTAAACCAATGCATCCAAACCCAGGCGGCAAGCCCCCCAAGCACTTCCCCTCCAAAAGTTAATACCAACACCCCGATCGCACCGGCATCTGCCGCGATCCAATTTGCTGCGCCGGGGAAATCCAAGGCGAGATAGTTATAACCCAGCAAGCCGCCAAAGAAGATGCACAACGCCCAGCGCAAACCCCAGCGCACCGAAATGATCTTGCTCACTGCCCAAAAAGCCAACCCGGCACTGCCAAATAATGCGAGCAGCGTCAGCAGCCACATTCCCAGGCGCGGATAACCCTCAAGAGAAATAAGATCATTTGCAACGACCACAACCGTAGGGGTGGGTAAAACAGGTTCGGGTGTCGATGTTACGACCGGCACCATAACCGTTACAACCACACCACCCTCATTAGATGCTTCAAACTGTAGCACCTCTGAAACCAGCGCAGGTTCGCTTGCAACACTGATCTCAACACTGCCTGGTTTATCAATGACAAATGTCGCGCGCGCGATCCCGTCTACAGTTGTAGCATCCACAACCCGCAGGATACCGCCGCTCTCCGCCCGCGTGGACATGGTGAACCGCGCCACTGTTCCATCTGGAACGATGTGACCATTGTGATCTAGAATCGGGCCAGCCCGCACCGCCAGCGTATCCCCGATCCGATATTGAGGAATTTGAGTCGGCTCGACAGTCGCAGTTTCATCTGTTGTCGATGCCGGTGTTTCTTCCCGTTCCAGCGCTAACGAAATCACCTGAGATGCATCCGGAGATGTCTCTATGATCAGGTCATATCCGACTGCCGGAATCGAGACCGGTGACGCACCCTGCAAAGACACTTGCTGAAATAACAAACGCGCGGCAACATCCACAAAAGCGGGTTGTTTGCTGTATAGTACATAATAAGCGGTCAGCTTGGAAATATCCGTAGCATCCAGATAATAAGGCACAGTGAATGAGAACAAGATAACGTTCTTGTTCCGAATCAGGTTCGGGCGTTCAGAAAAGAAGCGTCGCAACAGGGCTAGTTGATTCCCGTTGACGTCCGCCAATGAAATGACCACCCAAGTCGCACGCGATAAAGACCCTTCGATATCCGTTTGACTTTCACCATTGAGCATCAACCCCACTTCAGAAAATGAAAAAGAACTCAAACGGTTGGTCAATATTTGTCCACTGCCGCTTTGCCCGAATAAGCGCACTACATTCTTTTGGAGCGTATCCACGGCAAACGCATCTTGCGGAGCACAGGTACTGCATTGCTGATAGGTGGAAGTATCTGAAAGAAAAACTATTCGATCACCCTGGCTGGGCGGTGAAGGCAACAAGGTACTTAATTCCTGAGGGTCCGGGCTGACCAGGGTGGCGGCATTACGCGCAACATCAGACATCACCTGCTGCGCTCCACCCAGGTTTGTGGAATTAAGATCTGACGCAAGCACATTCGAAAGACCAAACAAACCATACAACTGCAATTTTTTAGAAAGGATCCTTAATGCAGCCGCATCTACCCGCTGGGCAAAAACAGGATCATTGTTATATTCCTGCGCAAAAAAATCAACGATCTCCAATGTTGCGGAATAGGTATCACTCCCTGCGGCGTCTGAGGTGATATTGCCGAGATACAACAGATCATTCCCGGCGTTGAACGCATCCCGCGCAACCAAGCGCGGCGAAAAGTTTTCCGTACCTTGCTGAGAATAAAAATCCCGCACCGCCGCACTTCCCAACGCATCACTGATAACCAAACCGCCATTCGCGCGCCAGGTTGTAAATTCAGGTAAAGCCAGAATTGCCGGTAACGCCGATGCATCAAAGCTGACCGGGCGTGTGGTTGCCCGAATGTTCCCTTGAAAACCCTGATACCGGATATGTGATACAAGCAATCCATCCACAACACTGGCTGAGTCTTTTGAATTCGTCACAGCAAAAAACGGGGGCAACTCGATCTGCTTCAATTGCTCCAGCGATTTGCGGACCGTGGCAACTTCCTCTTCAGGTAAACGATCCGAACTACCGCGCCCCGGGAAATGTTTTGCCACCACTACCATACGGTTATTACTGCCCTCATGGATACCGGTCACATAAGCACGCCCCATCTCGCCCACCCAAAACGGATCACCGCCAAACACGCGTATCCCCAAGTCACTGCGCGCGGCTGGGTCGGGTGATTCAACCACGTCCAATGATGGACCAAGATATAAATTAAAACCCAGGGCACTTAATTCACTGCCCAAGACTGCCCCCACTTGCTTGGAAAGATCTGTATTCCAAGTCGCGCCGATCGCCATCGCATCTGGCAGCGGCGTCAAGCCACTCAGGATCTGATCATGCGGCGAGCCGTTGCCTTCCTGTGAAAGCCCGACAAATAACGGCACATAAATACTGCGCGGAGATTTTCCATTCAGGTTCTGAGTCGTTGCATCTGCTTCGATCGTTTGCAGCGTACTGATTAATTGATGCACACCACTCACGGTGTCTGGCGCGGCTACAAAATTATCGTTCTCAGTCACTAACACCGCGCCGCCGATATGATGGTTAACGATCAGATCATAGATCTGCGATTCGGGGCTTGTATCAGTTCCACGAAAGGTCACGAGAAACAACTGCCCCACGCGTTCTTCGGGTGTCATGGATCTAAGGATCGCCTGCGCAGACGTCGCCTGAGAAAAAGGTTGGGCACGCGCAGCAGGCACAGGTCCAAAAAGAGACGCGGCGAACGTCATCAAGATCAGCCAATGTAGGATTTGTCTGAGTTTCATCGTCCTGCCTGTCTGGATGTGGTACCCGCTTCATTTCCAGCCGGTAACTGTTCACCGCTCGATCGGCTGTTCGTCAGCTTCATTTTGACTCGCCCCGCACCCGCACTGCAAGCTGTGGATCATCCGTGAAGATCGCATCCACACCCCAGCCGAACAAACGGCGCATGTCCGCTTCGGCGTTGACCGTCCACACATGCACACGTCCCTTCAAGCGATGGACGCGTTGAATCTGCTGCGGCGTGACATCCTTTAAATACGGATGCAAGGCGGTGTATTTTCCAAATGCAAAACCGAACGAACGTGCCCAGGCGCCGAGTAAGCCGCCGAATGCAAGCAGACCGCAGGGCACCTCAGGGAGATAACTGCGCGCCTTGGAAAGATTGGAAGCGTAAAAAGAGGAGAACATCACATGCTTTTGCAAACTAAATTTTTTAACCAACATACACACCGACTCGACCAAATGATCACGCGGCGTGTTGTAATTGGTCAACTCAACATTGATCAAGGTTCTTTTGCCGCAAGTCTCGAATACTTCTTCCAGCGTAGGTATTTTTTCGGTGCTGAATGCAGCCGAGAAAAAATTACCGGCGTTCAACGCGCGCAGCTCAGCCAGCGCTAGATCCTTCACTTTTCCATGTGTGCCGGTCGTGCGATCCACCGTTGGGTCGTGAATGACAACGACCTGCCCATCGGCAGATAATTTGACATCGAGTTCGATACCATCGGCATTTTGAGCCAAGGCGAGCTCAAACGCCGCCAGCGTATTCTCCGGCGCATGAGCCGATGCGCCGCGATGAGCAAAAACGATAGGTTGAGGAAGGGATGTGAGCATGGCAAAAAATTAACGGATCACGCGTTCATAAAGACAGAGCTGCGTAATCCGTAAGATTGTAGTATCAACGAAATCTAAATATCCACGAAGTACGCCAGTGCAGCGCGGTCCAACATATCGCGCGACATGGTCGGAGGCACAACCAAATAACCTGAAATATCGAGGATCTGATCGCACAAGTCACGCGGATGGGAGGCGCGCAATTTACGATTGCGTTTGATATACCATTCCTGCAAAAGGTAAGCCAGACCCTGGTCGCTGTATTCAACTTTCTTATCCTGTGCCACGCGCTTGAAGATCTCGCGATATTCTTCATACGTTGGATCACCGATCTCGATCTTGTGACGCAAACGCCGCAGGAAGGCTTCATCCACCAGATCTTTGGGCGGAAGATTGGTCGAGAACACGATTAAAACATCGAAAGGCACTTCAACTTTACGTCCGTTGTGAAGCGCAAGAAAGTCAACCCGGTTTTCGAGCGGGACGATCCAGCGATTCAATAGATCGCGCGGACGTACCTGCTGGCGTCCGAAGTCATCGATCAACAGAATACCGCCATTGGCTTTCACCTGGAACGGCGCTTCATAGAACTTATGCACATCATCGTAAACGAGGTCCAAGCCTTCCAGTGTCAACTCACCACCCACCACAATGAACGGACGCCGGATCTTGATCCAGCGCGGGTCTTTGCGCGGACTGGAGCGCAAGTTGCCTGTGCCGGGGGCAACCACCCCATCGGCTTCTGGTGCCGGGGTATGACTGACAGCATCGTACACTTTGATCACCTGACCATCCAGATACAATGCATACGGAATATACATCGCCTGCTGTAAGACAAGATTGCCAAACGCGCGCGCTACGCTGGTCTTACCATTACCGGGAGGTCCATACATAAAAATGGATGTGCCGGAGTTAAGGGCAGGTCCCAACCGTTGAAACGTGGCTTCCGACATCACCAACTGCGAAAGGACTTGCCGCATCGTACGCGCAGTGACAGACAGTCGTCCGGTTTTCTGGCGGCGTATCGCTTCGTTATACACTTCAAACGGAATTGGAGCAGGTCCTGCATATTGACTACGCTCCAAGGCTTCACGCGCACGCGTAACACCCACACTGGTAATAGCATAGGTATAAGCGCCTTCCCCCAACCCGCCCTGGGATGATTTCACTTCAAGCATCTTCTCGCGTTTGAGCGTTTCGAGAATACCATCCATCACGCCCGCAAAAGGCAAAGCGATCAACTCAGCAATCTTGAAACCACTCATATAGCCCTGCGAGTAAATGATCTTTAATGCCAGATCTTGCAGCCAAAGCGCTGAAAGCCCGGTATCCTCAACGGAGTTAATCGGCGGAGGAGAAAATGGAGCCTGAACTGGATTGGGGCGAGCGAGTGGGTTTGTCATAAAACCTCCCAAGTTGGGATGATCTGTGGATATAAATAATCTAGCATATACAAATTATAGCACGCCCAACTCAAAATCGAATCGCTTCATGTAATATCGTATATAATTTGTAACACTATGAACATATCCGTCATTATCCCTGTCTACAACGAAGTAAAAAATATCAAAGAGATCATCAAACGCGTCCAAGCTACCAAGCTGGCGACCGAGATCGTTATTGTAGATGACGGCTCCAAGGATGGCACCCGTGACATCCTAAAAACAATGAATGGCAAGAAAAAGATCCGCGTGATCCTCCATGAAAAAAATCAGGGCAAAGGCGCGGCGGTGGTCACTGGTATGAAAACTGCAAAGGGCGATATTATCTTGATCCAGGATGCCGATCTCGAATACGATCCACGTGATTATCCTGTGCTCATCAAGCCTATTCAGGAAGGTGTTGCAGAAGTTGTCTACGGTTCACGCTTCCTCGGCGGCTCACATCGCGTGACTATGTTCTGGCATCAAGTCGCTAACAATTTACTCACCTTGATGACGAACATCTTATACGACTCCATTCTCACCGATATGGAAACCGGCTACAAAGTTTTCCGCCGCGAAGTGATCGAGGGCATGACCATCAAAGCCAAACGCTTCAACTTCGAACCCGAGTTCACTGCCAAGATACTCAAACGCAAACACCGCATCTACGAGGTGCCGATCTCTTTCAACCCACGTGATTATTCCGAGGGGAAAAAGATAAAACTCAAAGACGCTTTTGAGGCTGTGTGGGCATTGATCAAATATCGTTTTGTGGATTAACTCCCATGACTGACTGGCAAGAAAAACTACAAAAAGAATTTGACCTGGCTGAACAGGCACGTGCCAACAATAACGAGGGTCAAGCCCGTGTCTGCGCCCGCCGCGCGGCTGGTATAGCAATCCGGGAATATCTTGGACGAAAAGGGATCCGCCCTCCGAGCACCAGTTCGTACGATCTGCTGAATCTCCTCAAGGATGACCCGCTTCTCTCTTCCAACTTGAAGCTGATCGCTGACCATTTGACCTTGCGCGTCACTGAGGAATTCAAACTCCCCGTAGACGCTGACCTGATCGCCGAAGCAAAATTGTTTTGCAATGAGTTGTTAAAATAAACATCAACCCCTGAAAGTTGTTACCTTTCAGGGGTTGATGTTTTCAAGAACACATTACATGTGTCGTCTGCCTACGAGGTAGAAAAAAGCTCGCGCAATAGTGATCAGCGCCAGCAAACCAGACATCACCCCGCCAAATACAAGGAACATCCGCTTCCAATCCGCCAACGTGGAAGTAATTTCCTCGCGCATCGGAAAGCGAATCCGTTCGCGCAGACGCTGCACAACATCGTTGGAAGGGCGGATCGGTTTTAGAGTCCCTGCGAGGCGCTCCTCAAGATCGAGGAGGATTTCATTAGTGTTGGGGGTTA
>JAYUGV010000218.1:0-9999 GCA_043767565.1 Anaerolineales bacterium | reverse complement strand
AATCGTGACCAATGAGTAGCGCACGCCACGTGGCTTGCGCTTGTCGTGCAGAGATTGCAAATACGCATACAGACTGCCTAGATCAAAAACAACCCCTTTTTATGACTTTAAGAAAGCCCTGGGTGCGCTAAGAGTATGTAGATGGATTTGCTCCCTTCGCCGTCACTTCGACAGGCTCAGTACAAGCCTCGGCGAAGGGAGCTTACGTGCTAACAAACTTTGAGTGCTCCTCTTGCAGTTATAATCCCTGTCATGGACTCCTTTATTCACATTCTTGTCTTCCTCGCCGGTCTGATCATCGTCATCCTCACGCTCTTCTCGGCGCTCTCGACATTTGTATTGCCGCGTGCCGCACGCAGTCAACTCAACCGGATTGTCTTCGGGTTGCTGCGGCGTCTCTTTGCCATTCCGCTATACTTTACGCGGACCTATGCCCAACGTGATGCCATCATGGCGTATTATGCGCCGATCGGGTTGATGCTGCTCCTGCCAGCCTGGTATCTCCTGATCATGGTCGGATACGCCGCGATCTACTGGACGTTGGATGTGGGGGATATTTTTGCAGCATTACGGTTGAGCGGTTCTTCGCTGTTCACGCTTGGGTTTGATATCTCCAAGACGCCCATTGTGACCGCGGTTGTCTTCACGGAAGCCATGCTGGGACTTATGCTGGTCGGTTTGCTCATTGCGTACTTGCCAACCATGTATGCTGCATTTTCGCGTCGTGAACAAGCGGTTAACATGTTGGAAGTGCGGGCCGGGACTCCGCCCTCCGCGCTGGAGATGCTGCTGCGTTTTAACCGCATTCATGGGTTGGATAAACTCGGCGAGTATTGGAACACATGGGAAGCCTGGTTCGCGGACGTGGAGGAGAGTCACACTACCTTGCCTGCGCTGGTTTTCTTCCGTTCGCCGCGCGCTGAAAATTCGTGGGTCACTGCCTCGGGGACGGTGCTGGATGCAGCGGCGATCACGCTCTCTGCCATTGATATTCCCGCTGAAGCCTCGGCTGCGCTTTGCATCCGGGCGGGATTTCTGACGTTCCACCGCGTGACGGATTACTTTGATATCCCGCATCCGCATGACCCTCATTATCCAGCCAACCCGATCAGCATCAGCCGTGCAGAATTTGACTCCGTGTTGGATAAACTCGCCGAGGCTGGTGTACAGCTCAAACCCGACCGCGAAAAAGCCTGGAATGATTTCGCAGGCTGGCGCGTGAACTATGACCGTACTCTGTTGATCATGTGCAGCCTGGTCATGTCCCCCTCGGCGCCCTGGTCCGGTGACCGGGCACGGAAATTCCATTTGCCGCCGCTGTTTGTTCGCAAGATCAAGGAACATAAACATAACGCAGATTAATGGTAAATGTGCTCGACGGTAAACTGCTTTATAATTTGGCTATTCATTGCTGAGGAGATTCGCATGCCTGTGATCACTCTGATGACCGATTTTGGCATCAAGGATGGAACGGTAGGGGTTATGAAAGGGGTGATCTGGGGGATATGCCCAACGGCGCAGATCTCAGATCTAAGCCATATTATTCAAGCGCAAAATATTCGCGAGGCGGCATATATTTTTGCCCGTTCGATCCCTTATTTCCCAAAAGGTTCTGTCAATATTGTGGTGGTGGATCCGGGTGTCGGCACGCAACGCCGTCCGATGGCTGCCCGCATCGGGGACTGGTTTTATGTCGGTCCTGATAATGGGACGATCACCGGTTTGCTTGAGCGGGCTGAGATGCAGGGTTGGTCTTGTGAATTTGTTGAACTGGACCGCAAAAAATACTGGCTGCCAAACGTCAGTTTCGTGTTTCATGGCCGCGATATTTTCGCTCCGGTGGCAGCGCATCTGGCGAGCGGAGTTCCTCTTCAGGAGTTGGGAACATCCTTTACAAACCCTGTTCGTGCGGATCTTCCCAAGCCGGTGCAAACTGAACACGGCTGGCGCGGTGAAGTGATCCACATCGACCATTTCGGTAATCTGGCCTCCAATATTCGGATCGAGCATCTCGGCGAATCAATGATGGACAAAGACAAGCTGATCGTTTGGTTAAAGGATATGCAAATTAACGGATTGGTGAATACCTTTGGCGAGCGTCCTGTGGGTGAATTGATCGCGTTAATGGGGAGCACAGGCAATTTGGGGATTTCGGTGGTAAATGGTAACGCTGCGGCTAGTTTGGGTGTTAGAGTAGGCGATGAAATTAGTGTGATCATATAATCGACGTGGGTGATAAATGAGCGAATCTTCTTTAGTTATACAGAACTTGACTTTTCAATATCGGACCCGACCTGAACTGGCGATCGAGGATATATCCTTTGAACTCCAGCCTGGGGAAATGCTGTTGATCGCAGGGTCCAGCGGTTGTGGCAAAACCACGTTGGCGCGTTGTATTAATGGCTTGATTCCGCGTTCGTACGGCGGCAAGCGCGAGGGAAAGGTACTGCTTCACGGCAAAGATGTCTCTGAAATGCAGATCGCAGATGTAGCACAAACAGTGGGAACTTTATTGCAAGATCCCGAGCGTCAGATCGTGGCGAGCAATGTGTATAACGAGATCGCATTCGGACCGGAAAACCTGGGCATGCCGCGTGATGAGATTCTGGCGCGGGTTGAAAATGCCATAAAGCGCTTGAAGATCGAATATTTGCGGGAGCGTGAGACCTTCAACCTCTCGGGCGGTGAAAAACAAAAGGTTGCCCTGGCTGGATTGCTGGCGATGAACCCGTCCATTTTGTTGTTGGATGAACCACTAGCTTCGTTAGATCCGGCTTCTGCGTATGAGGCATTATCCGTGTTTCGGAGTCTGGCTGATGAAGGCAAGACCGTGGTGTTGATTGAGCACCGCGTGGAAGATGCGATCTTTGCAAAGCCAGACCGTTTGATGTATATGGAAGCCGGGCAAGTCAAATACTTGGGTGGGATCGAAGACCTGCCTACGGAGATCGATCATCATGAAGTCAAGCTTCCGGCTGAGTGGGTGGTGAAACGCGTCCAACAGATGGGGGAGAAGCTTGAGAAAACAGAACCAGCCCCGAGCGTGGAACGCGATGCGTTGAGCGTTTCGAAACGAGGCGCGCCGCTGGTCATCTTTGAGAATGTGGACTTCCGTTATAGCGATGAGACTCCTTATATCCTGCAAAACGTCGATCTTGAAATTCGGCGCGGTGATCTGATCGCAGTGTTGGGTCCGAATGGCGCGGGAAAGTCCACGTTGATCAAACATGCGATCGGGTTGTTGAAGCCAACGAACGGACGTGTATTGGTGGAAGGCAAAGATACGCGGAATGTCAGTGTGGCGCAGATCGCGCGTGTGCTTGGGTTTGTGTTCCAAAGCCCAACTCACATGTTATATGCGCCGACGGTGCGTGAAGAATTGGAGTTTGGTCCGAAGAATTTGGAATTTACGGCAGAGGTCATTCAAAAAGCGGTTACTGATAGTATTGAGGCTCTAAACTTGAAGGGCTTTGAAGAATATCCACCGCTGGGACTTTCGTTCGGTCAGCAAAAACGTACGACGATCGCGGCGGTGCTGGCAATGCGATCGAAGATCATGGTGATGGACGAGCCCACCGCCGGGCAGGATTACGCCAATTACACTCACTTCATGGATGCGATGTGCAAGCCGCTTGCGGGTGGTTTGCGATCTTTGGTGGCATCGAATTTTGAGGCAACGCTTTTCATCACGCACGACCTTGATCTCGCGGTGACCTATGCCAACCGGGTCTTATTGTTTGGCGATAAGCACATTGTTGCGGATGGCGCTCCTGAAGAGGTGCTCAAGGATTTTGACCTGCTGGCGCGTTATCGCGTGCGACCGACTTCGCTTCTGCGTCTTAATATGAACCTGCTGCCGCTTACGAAGCAGTTTCTCACAGCTGAGGCATTGGCGGCGTATTCATAGTGCATTTCCCTGCAACTGTAACGCCGTTACAGGGTTATCAAGCATGGGTCAGTTCGTTATTCAACATATTCAAAAGGAGAGAAGAAAAATGAACGATAAATCCACTTGGGAGTTTGGAACACGTCAGGTTGTATACGGAGCCATTGGCGCTGCATTGTATGGCGCGTTCTCGTATGCGACGAATATCCTCTTCCCGCTGCCTGCCGCGGGGAATATCACTTTCCGCCCGGCTGTTGCGGTATTGATCTTCTTCGGCGTTGCCTATGGTCCGATCGTTGGTTTCTTGGCTGGCTTCATCGGCAACACCCTTGGTGATGGCATTTCCGGTTGGGGTTTTTATTGGAACTGGAGCATCGGCAACGGTTTGATGGGCCTGATCCCTGGCTTGATCATGGTTGCTATTACCGATTTCAAAGCTCGCAATGACATCATTAAAGCAGTGGGCTGGGGGACGCTCGGCATTGCCGTGGGCATGTTGTTCGCCTCGTTGACCGAGATGTTCGTCAGCGGCATTGACTTGAGCACCGCCCTGGTCGGTTACTTTACGCCCGCCTTCATCGGCAATCTCGTGGTGACCGTTATCTTGCTGCCGATCCTGATGATCGCATTTGCCGGAGTCGCTGCGCGCAGAGGCCGCTAAGTCATGCTTGCAACCTGGAAGTACCGCCCGCGTAATACCTTCATCCAAAGCCTCGACCCACGCACCAGATTGCTCTTCATGCTATGCGTCATCTTCGCGTTGACCATTCCTGAAATTTGGGACTACCGCATTATCTTTCCACTCTTCATCATTTCGCTGACCCTGTTCTTGATGGCACGTATCGAGTGGAAGGATATCAGACGGCCCCTGCTTTTTATCTTCATTCTGGTGTTCTTCATTGTTGGATTGAATGGATTGATTTCCGGGCGCGGCGGTCCTTCCTCAGTGTTAGACCCGACTTCGCCGGTTCTATTCACACTGCCAATTAAGATCCCTGGCACCGATTGGGGGTGGTCGGTGCCAGTGACCGTTTCCAAAGCCTGGTTTTCGCTTACGCAAATGTCCCGTATGTTTTGTATGGCGCTGCTTGCCATCCCGATCCCATATACGATGGACCCCAATATCTATGGGACAGCCTTCAAGCGCATGGGCGCATCGGATAAAATTTCCTTCACAATGGATCTGGCATTTCGCTTTCTGCCAACCTTTACGCGTGACCTGGCAACCACGGTGGATGCGCAGCGCGCGCGTGGTTATGAAATGGAAAAATTAAAGGGTGGCATTATCGCGAAGATCCGCAGGCTGGCGCCATTGGTGATCCCGGTCACGATGCAGTCTACGGTGACAGGCGAGGAAGTCATTGATGCGATGGATTTGCGCGCCTTTGGCGCCGCTCCACGTACCTGGTTAATGAGTATGACATTGAAATACGCCCCGCGCGATTATTTTATTTTGGGGTTGGGTGTTTTGATCTTTGTCGGTTGTTGTTTGTTGAAGTGGGTATTTGGGGTCGGCGAATTCTTCGTACCAGATTTTTTCACGAAATTTATGGTTGGGTAATTTACTTTGGATCTATAAACGAAAAGCCGTCTCGCAACTTGTGGACGGCTTTATTCTTATCTCTGGAGTCTGTCAGTTTGCTGACAGACTTATTAATGATGCCCCTTGTAGATCTCACCCGCTTCAACCGCGACCTTCAAATGATTCTCCTGCGACGGGAAAGTACAGGTGGCATAATCTGTGAAGGCGCAGGGCGGACTGTAGGCTTTGTTGAAATCCACGAAGACATGTCCGTTCTCGTGGGCGTCGGTGTAATGATAACGACCGGATGGATAGGTGGGGTTGCCGTTGGTCGAATCCATGAATTGGACGAAGAGGCGTTTATCAGGTAATTCTTCCACGACTAATTCATACTTTACCCCGTTCAATTCAAAAGCGACAAAGCCTTCCATGCGTTGGTCAACGATGGCGCCGAGGATATCGGGCATTTTCACGATACGGGGGGTGCTGTAACGCGTATACGTTGCCGGGAGGCGTAAAGCCTCATTAATGGGATACCAGTTGCGGGGTGGAAAGAGGCGGCGTTCTTCGCGGGTGTTATCCCACAAGCGAATGCCCACACCCTTCGAACGGCGGACGACCACCATCCGCATGTCGCTGAAGGTGATAAAGCTGGGCACGTCTTCTTCATCTGTATCGAGGCGGACGATCTTGGTCTGCACGCCATTGACCTCGAGCGGCGTATCCAACTCCACGTTCAAGATGACGCTCTCGCCATCGAACACGAACGTACCGAGTTTTGCAGGTGCACGCGGGGGCAGCAGAATGTCACTGCCTGGGGCGGAACCGATATCGTTCGTGCCTTTACGCAGCCAGAACAAACCTGCCAGCGCCAGCCAGCCGTTTTCGCGGCGCAGGTTGCTGTCCACTTCCTCGCGCCATTTCAAAACACTCTTTTCGTATTCTTCGTTGTTTGCCATGTTTCGATTATACCTGAGACTTTTATTTTGTCATGCCGTCTACCCGTGGTAGATCTCGCCCGCTTCCACGCGGAAAGGTAATTTGTTTTGCGGCGGTGCGAAGATGCAGGTGGCGTACGGCGTGAACGCGCACGGCGGACTGTATGAATAATTGAAGTCCAACGCGACCTTGCCATCCTTGCCCACTGGCGCGGTGTAGTAATAGCGGCTGGGCGGATAGGTTTCTTTGCCGCTGGTTTCATCGCGGAACTTGATGAACAACTTATGGTTCCGGGTTTCGGTCACATCTAGTTTATATTTGTTGCCCTGGAACTTGAACGTCACATACCCGTCAATACGATCGTCGACCATTTCGCCAAAGGTATCTTCGTGCGGCGTGTGCTGTGAATCAGGGTAGCGCGTGTATTTTGCCGCGATGCGAAATTCTTTATTGACCGGGAACCATTTCAGCGGCGGCAGCGAGAAACGTTCCTCGCTTTTATTATCCCAAATACGGACGGCAGGTTTGCCGTCATGTTCATGGACGACCAGACGCAGATCTTCATTCCATGTGATGAAGCTAGGCTGCGCCTCCTTACTGGACTTTAGGATCGCCTTCTCTACCAACCGGCCGTTGACTTTCACCCGCACTCCCTCTGCTCCGGTAAAGCGTTTGGTCTTGCCCTTTACAAGCACGACTCCCAAAAAGGTGGGCGCGCGGTCTGGCAGCACCACTTCGCACATCGGGTTCGCGCCGATCAAATTCCGCCCCTCATGGAGCCAATACAAACCCGCCAGCGATACCCACCCATTCTCGCGGACCAGTTCATCATATTTCAACGCCTGCCACTGCAGAATGCCGTTTTCGTATTCCAGTTGTTTTTTGGTTGCCATGGGGCTGATTATACTTCCACCCGGCGACGTGTAAATACGCTTATAATACGCGCAGGAGTAACTTATGGCTTTACATTTGGAAATTCCGGATTCAATAGCGCAGGCTCTGCGTTTGCCAAGGCATGAACAAGAACATCGCGTTCTGGTTGAACTGGCAGTTTCACTGTATGCCCAGGGTATATTGTCCTTTGGTAAAGCGCGCCAGTTGTGCGGCTTGAGCAAATACGATTTCGGACTGTTGCTTGGGCAGCGTGGGATTCCCCGGCACTATACCGAAGAGGATTTACAGGATGATCTAAAATATGCTGGTCGTTAGTGATACTTCACCTGTTTTGAATCTGGCGGTGATTGGTCGCTTGGAGTTGTTACGCCTGCAATTTGGTGAGGTTGTTTTTCCTCCTGCGGTTCTTGAAGAGCTTAAAGTTGATTCAGAGTATCCTGGCACGAGTCAAATTCGTCAGGCACTCAAGGATGGCTGGCTCCGCAAGGCGGATCTGCAAAGCGATCGAATGACGCGTGTTTTGAAACGCGAACTTGACGATGGCGAAGCTGAAGCTATTGCGCTCGCGCTTGAAATGAGCATTGAAGTAGTTTTGATCGATGAACGTGATGGCCGGGCGGCGGCAAAAGCAGTGGGACTTTCACCGATAGGTATCCTTGGAATATTGCTTCAAGCGAAACAAGTTGGGCAAATTAACTCTTTGAAAGAAATTCTGGAGAGATTGCAACACTAGGCGGGGTTTTATATCAATGAGCATTTGGCAAAAACCATCCTTTCAGAGGTAGGTGAATAAGGAATTGCATCGAGAACAAGTTGTGGGCTTTCCGCGCTTGTTCTCTTTATTTTCAAGTAGTACCTGGTTGTTTCAATCGCTATGAGGGATCGTCATGCCAAAACGCAAATACCAAACTCCCGAGATCATGCACGACGCACCGCTGACGAATAACAAATCAGCGGACTTTCACTTCGACGACTTCGCCGCCACCTTCGCGCGCCTGATCGCCAACCATGAGACGGAAACGCCGCTCGCCATTGGTATCAACGGCGCGTGGGGTTCAGGCAAAACATCCCTGCTGTTGCGTGTGAAGAATATGCTCGATGAGCCGAAGCGCAATACTGATGAGCATCGCTTTGCGGAGGGCGAGGAAAGTAAATTCAGACATTGCAAAACGGTCTGGTTTGATGCGTGGAAGTATGGCGGCGAAGAACAAATTTTGGCAGCCTTATTACGTGGGATCGTGATGGAGATGCAACGCGATGGTTTTTGGAACCGACTCAAATCAGATCTGAAAGTCAAACCGGAGGAATTGCGCTGGTTTGATTTGTTGGCTAATTCCTTACTTCAGTTTGTGAGTGCAGGAACTGTTGATTTCAAACTGGACGATTATCGGGTTGATACACCGCTTAAACAAGCCTCAGCTTTCTTTGATTACTTTGACGAATCGTTAGCAAAGCTGCTTGCGGCTTGGATGGGGAAGAACGGTGCGTTGGTTATCTTCATTGACGACCTGGACCGTTGTATGCCCAATAAAACCGTGCAAGTCTTGGAGGCGATCAAGCTCTTTCTCGATAAGAGCGGCTGTGTCTTCGTGCTCGGCGCGGATATCAAGATCGTGCAATCGGCGGTGGAGACGCATTATAAGAACGTGGGCATTACGGGCGAGAACGCGAAAGATTATCTCGAAAAGATCATCCAGATTCGTTTTGACCTGCCGCCTATCGTTGAACAAGCCATGCAAGACTACTTGAAGATGCAGGATAAAACCAAAGTGGATGAAGCCATGCTCAAACGCTGGCAGGCATTGGTTGCCGCCGCGGAAGTGAACCCGCGCCGCGTGAAGAACGTGATCAACGATCTGAACTTGCAGTGGTTTATGGCGGTCAATTCCGGGCAAGCCGAAGGTGTAGACCGTGATGACTTCATTTGCTGGCAGGCGCTGATGCGCGCCGCGCCGAAAACTTTTACCGATCATATCTTGGGCACGTTTGAAGACAGCGAGCGCCGCCACAGCTTCATCATGGATGCGTTGAAGTGGCAGACCGGCAAACAGGAAGATAAGGAATTGGTCAAAGGTTATTTCAGCGCGTACGAAGATAAGGACTCGAAAAGATTGCGCGGGGTGTTAAAACAGATCTCGTTCAGCAGTGAGTTTTCACCCGAAGCCTTGAACTCCATGATCTACATGTCTGCGCCGCCGCCGAAGGTTGAATCAGTAGCGCCGCCTGTGGAAGAAAAGAAGCCAACTGAAGCGATAGAGGTTGGTGGGGAATTAATCATGGAAGGTAAACTTGAAACTCAGGTCTTCCGTCGTGAAGTGGGGGCGACGCGCGGCGACGGCAACCGCCTCACCATTGGCGGGCTGGATCTCATGCGCGTGCCCGCCGGTAAATTTGTGATGGGCAGCAAGGACGATAATGAGTTTCAGCAGGAAGATGAAAGACCACAGCACACGATCGATCTCGCCTATGATTATTGGATGGGCAAGTTTATCCTGACCAATCGCCAGTTTGCTGATTTCATCAAGGACACAAAGTATGTGACGACCGCCGATAAGGAAGGCGGTTATTCTCCAAAAGAAAGTAAATTCGTGAAAGGCGTGAACTGGGCACATCCCGCCAACCCGAAAGAGAAATGGGAGGATAAGGCAGACCATCCTGTTGTTCAAGTTTCATGGGATGACACAATGGCTTATTGCAAATGGTTCAATGAGTCCTTCAAAAGCGAACTCGGTGACCTGCTTTTACGCTTACCTACCGA
>JAYUGV010000217.1:0-4028 GCA_043767565.1 Anaerolineales bacterium | reverse complement strand
TTTTGGACGCTGAAAACGCTGACTTTCGCTGATTCAAAAAGAAAGATCTGCGTTTTCTGCGTGAATCAGCGTCCCGATTTAATTTCCGATAAAGTCTATTGGTCAGGCCGAAGCTTTACGATGATTGCTTGTCATAACTCTTGAGATGAACCAGTCGCCTTGCCAAACAACTCCTGGATATGTTTCGTCCTTTGCCAATTCGCTTCATGCTCTGCGATCCGCTTTTGGAATTCATCGGCATCGATGACAACAATATCAGGTAGCTTCTGATCTGAGGATAGCAGGGCAGCTTCATCTCTGCGTTTGATACCATCAAACACCTTCAAAAAAGCTCCCACACCATCGTCGACTAACTTGCGATCATCAACACTTGCAATATCTACCGGCGGAACCGGCGCAGATTGTGGAGTCTCGCCATAAACGACCCTGACCAACATCTTGCCATTGTCTATAAACGGAAAGTCAATGTGCGTTGGCAATTTACCCAACTGTCCACGATCCAGGACGAAGGCGTAACGAAGACCATCGCTGTTGCAGGACACTACTTGTACTTGAAGTTCACTTGCGAGGTCATGTAATAAACTTGGATCGAAATAGTTGCTAAACGGAATTGAGGTATGTGCGGCAATATATTTATTATTAAGTATGCCGAACAGCACGATCATGCCCGTGTCTGGATCGCGTGCCAAACGCCAGCGTTTGAAGCGTGGTAACAATCCCCATTTTATAAGGATGGTCGATACTTTTTTTCTGATCCGCCAGGCTTCTTGATTGAATTGACTTTGATCATTTTTCTGGATTATCATCTTCAGCCTTTTTATCGTCGTCTAACAGCTTGCTCTTGACCTCATCCAACCACTGATGTACCTGGTCATCCTGTTCAGTGGGTTGAGTGCGGTCCTCGACCAGGTCGCTTTCAAGATAGGGCATTGAATTATCGTGTTGATGTTCTATGACCTCGATCCTTGGCGTCTGTAACTTCTCAATGGGACTTACGAGAATACGCTGGTTGGCTTGCTGAATCCTGAGCCAGCGCCAGAATCCCCAAACCGCCAAGCCTGCCAATACCAAAAGGAAGACCGGCAGGCACCACATCCATAGGAATGCGATCGGTCCCTGCCTTTGCTCTGTACGCTGGCGAGCCTGGTCGGTATACCATTGCGAAGTTGCCACAGCGACTTGGGTTTGTGTGGCAATCTGATTGGCGATGGCAGTCTGTGTGTTGGCAATCTGTTCATCTTTATTTTGTTGAAGCAGGATGGCATCTGCGCCGCTTGTGGCTATGTTCGCCGCCTGGGTCTGATTGATCGCATCCTGTGTCAATGCGGCACTTTGTGTTGAACCCGCAGAACTCAAGGTCGCCTGGGCGTTGGCACGCTCGATCTCAATTGTCGCTGCGATCTGCGCTGCGAGGACGTTGGCGTTGTTTTGATCCTGGGTCTGGACCGCGCCTAAAGTGGCGTTGGCGGAGTCCAAAGTTGACTGTGCATTGACGCGTACAATCTCAGCGGTAGCTGCCGCCTGAAAATAAGCATTATCCACGCCTTGAGTTAATGCGGCTGCCAGCGTTGCCTGCGCGCAAGCCTCGCACGGCACGTTGGTTGATGCTAACGTAATGATTAAACTCTGCGCCGCCGAAGGGTTCTGTACCTCAGGGACACAGGCAAACAAAAGCAGCATCAGCGTTAACACTGTTCCACATATAACCACAAGGCGTGAATTATTCATAGCTTTATCTTTTTACCGAGCCCGCGAACTGGAAACTACCGCTATTTGCAGCGGAATTTATATGGCATCCTTCAGCGCTTTAAGAGTCCGCACCTTGATCACTTTGCGGGCTGCTTTTGCCTTGTAAGTCATAGGCTCTTTGGTAAATGGATTGACGCCTTCATGCTGACGCGTGGCAGGCTTTTGGACGATGTTCAGTTTCAGCAAACCCGGGATGAGAACTTCTCCCGGTCCTCCTTTGCCGAGCTGCTGAGCTACCATCGAATTGATCGTATCGAGCGCTGAAGCGGCTTGCTTCTTATTGAGTCCGCTTTTCTCGGCCAGCGTCATCACAAACTGAGACTTGTTCATTCTCTTAATAGACATTTTCATTCTCCTTATCAATCGATCGTAAAGACTTTCTGCTAGCCACCGGCTTGAGAAATTTCCTTAACCATTTCGGCAGTTTTTTCCGGCTGATTGACGCGCGTCGCCACGTCAGCCTGGGCAATGATCCCTACAATCTTATTGTCGTTATCCACAATGGGAATACGGCGCAATTGGTGCTCAGCCATCGCATCCAGCGCTTTCTGTAGATCATCGTCGACATGGCAGGTGACCACCTTGCGAGTCATAACTGCCTGTACTTTCGTGGATTTGGCATCCAACCCAGCTGCCACAACCTTCAAGGTCAGATCGCGATCGGTCACGATGCCAATCAGCTTCCTGGTTTGTTCGTTCTCAACTACCGGCAGCGAGCCAATGTTCTCACTCTTCATCATTTCCGCAACTTCTGACGCCATGGCATTTGGCAGACAGCAGATCGGGTTTTTCGTCATGACTTCATTACATTTCTTCATATAGTCTCTCTTTCAAAACTTGATACTTAACTCAAGTTGCCACCTTTCCATAGATTCTCGCCGCTATCCGACTGAGAACCCTCACCACTTCGACAGGCTCAGTGCAGCGCCTGCCCTCTCCCACCGGGAGAGGGGGCCATCTTAGACGGGTGAGGGGATCATCAATGATCAAGGTAGCAACTTGAGTTACTGAATATTTGCTTTATAAATTATCTGACTTTCGAAATAATTTATGGGCAATATCTAAATTCTTGATTTAGTTCATTGCACGGCACCTATACATCGTAGGTCTTATCGTAAATAACCAATAATGAACAGTACGATCAAGACAATAATGATGGTATATAACATTGGGAAACTCCTTTCTTGTTTTATTTATAAGGAGGCGGCCTGTTGGTGCCTCCTATTTCAACCAGATCAAATCTATATGAGGCCCAGCAGTCTCAAGATAATGAGAATGACGGCGATCACGAGCAGTGTGTGGACAACGTTGCCGGTGCGCGGAATACTGGCTGAGATATTCGGCCCGAAGGCTCCGAGCAACCATAGTATGAGCAGAATTACAATGATCCAGGTAAGCATGAGATTTCTCCTTTTTTAGCGGTATATCCTACAGATTCATCATACAACAAACACTCCCCAGCCACATCCATCAGCCGGGGAGTGTTTTACTCCACCACTTGGGGGAGATTTTATTAGAACCGCAGACCAAACCAATAGGGATCGACAAGTATCGCCAGAACCCCCCAGACCGAACCAAGCACAGCGCCTCCGATAACATCGCGCGGATAATGAGCACCAACATACATCCGGGTGAAGCCGACCAGCACAGCAACTGCATATAAAATAACAGTTCCCCCAACTCCAAGTTGAAACCGATGGATTAACAGTGTTACTAGAAAAATGTCTGGGTAGTGTGTCCGCTTGGAAAAGACCGACCTCGTTCGCGCCAGCCAATCACTCGCGCCCCCACAATGTCAAGAAATGGACGAGCACGATCTGTCAGCGCCTTGATAGTCTCTACAAGCAGCCATAGGGTGAGCGTGCCCAAGATGATCGCAACAGCCAGGCGGCGGTAGCTCAGCGCGAAGAATATTCCAGCTATGAGAAATGCAGTCACCATATTGCCCGCCTGTGTCGCCAGCCACATGATGCGATCCAGCCATCTAGGATGATAACCTCGAAGGTTAAAGAACTGGAAAACCCATATATCCATGCGTTGACCGGCTGCCCATACCAGGGACACAACGATCAAAACAAAGAGCAACAGCATGCTCATCAGCTCTTGTTGAGCCAGCAGCAATGAGAACAACGCCGCCCGTGCCCCAGTTGGCAGCCAAATGAAGAAGATAACCAACTCTGTTATTAAGCTCGCAAGGAAAACAGGCCGCCTGTAGATAGACCAAAGACGAGGGACAGGTGCTTCAGGTGGTAAGAGAGTCTCTGTGTCTGAATTCACAC
>JAYUGV010000216.1:0-10061 GCA_043767565.1 Anaerolineales bacterium | reverse complement strand
GTTTTCTGGGGCTTGAAGCGACCTCACACCTCAGCCGCGCCGCGCTGGAGACCCTGGCGATTATCGCCTATCAGCAGCCAGTCACTCGTCCGCAGATCGACTCGATCCGCGGCGTGAACAGTGACAGTATGATGAAGAGTCTCTTGAGCAAAAACTTGATCCTCGAATCCGGTCGCGCCGATGGGCCGGGTCGCCCGATCCTGTATTCCACCACGCCGGAATTTTTACAACACTTTGGGTTGAATTCTATTTTGGAAATGCCGCCGCTTGCAAGACCGGAAGAGGAAGAGTCCAAGCAGAATGAGTTGTTGAAGGGGTAAATTTAAAACGTTAGCCGGAAAGATTTATCATAGTCTCTCCGGCTTTTTGTTTAATTATTTGGTTGATATAAGGCGAATGTAACTTGCGCTTGACCTGAATCCATGCAGGGCTGGCGAGTTTTATTTATTAAAGTGCGGGTGATTCTAATATCCAATTCGTATGCTCTGCCCACTCCTGAGCGGCGTCCCATATAAGATCGTAAACGGGGTCTTTGATATCGTAATACGCTTCTATATTGTCCGCATGTCGTTTGGCGATCTCGCGTTTGATGAGTTCGATTGATCTAGCAGAGTTGGGATGCGCACACAAATAATCGCGAAACAATAATGGATAGCGTTGATTCGGATTGCCTTCCACACGCACATGGATGTTGGCACGGCGCTGCCCTTGCGGCTGATTGAAAAAAAGTTTTTCCCATAATTTAGGATTTTCGTCTTCGCCTAGCGGAACGTGGTCATGTGTGATATTGCCTAGATGTTCGTATCCGGCGTTGACCATTTTTTGAATGATCTTGGGGCTTAATTCTTTTACTGTGATTTGAACGTCAATCACATCTTTTGCTCCTAAACCGGGCACGGAGGTTGAGCCGATATGATCAATGCGCATCACACGGTTTCCCAAAGTATCTTGCAAGGCTTCTCGAATCACTTCAAATTCTTTAGTCCATTTCGGGTCATAAGCTTGGATAACGATCATAAAATGGATGACGCTAACTCGTGTGCGACAGATGTCCGCCCGATTCAGCTTGATCCAACACCGCAAGAATCGTCTTCACTAATTCGCGCGCAGCTTGCTCACTTAATTCAACAGCCACACGTGCGCCGAGCCCTTGTGACTCGTTCACGAAATCAATGTTGAGCGCGTGTTCGAATGGGGCGTTGAAGGGATGATCGTATGAAATATTAGCTTGGTTCAACGTGAACCAGCCGCTGGTGCCTTTGGCGCTGCCGTCTACTTTTACTTTTTCCACGATCATGGTGCACATGGGTTATTCTCCTTCGTTGATGCTCGCGTTGAGCGGAGTGCCGTGCTCGTCGGCATGTAGACGAAACGCAATGGCTCCATATAATGCGCACTTCGTCTGCACTCGCCTATCGGCTCGCTCCGCTCAGCGCGAAGTGTTTAAATATTTTTCCAAAAACGCGAAGGTCTTCTGCCAGCCATCCACAGCTTGCGCCTGACGATACATGGGCGCATGATAATAAAAGAATCCATGACCTGCGCCATCGTAGCGATGGAACTCATAGGTCTTGCCGAGCTTCTTCAGCTCCGCTTCGTGCTGGTTCACCTGCTCAGGTGTGGGGCTGCTGTCTTCGTTGCCAAACAAACCTAATATTGGGCAGGGCAGATCTTTGGTGTAGTCGAGAGGCGAGACGGGGAAGTTCTTGGTTAACTGATCGGGAGTCATCACGACCCGTCCGCCCCAGCAATCGACGATAGCATCGAAGCCGGGCGCGCGGCAGGCGGCGAGATAAGAATGACGTCCACCGGAACAGGTACCGAAGATGCCGACTTTACCGTTCGAGTAGGGGAGTCCGCGCAAGTAGTTCATCGCACCTGCGAGATCGCCAACAGCTTGATCGTCTGGGATGCCGCCGTCCGCGCGGACTTTGGCAGCAACATCTTCAGGCGTGCCATGACCGGAACGAAAATACAAATTGGGGGAAATCGTTATATAACCCTGGTGCGCGAACTTGAGCGTGGTCTCGCGATACCATTGATCCCAGCCGGGCATGTGATGTGCCAACACCATCGCTGGGTAGGGACCTTTCCCTAGCGGGCGCGCGAAAAAGGCGTTAATCGGATCGCCGTCCGCGCCGGTCATCGTGATGGTTTCTGCGAGTAAGCCTTCGTACATATCGGTTTGATACATGAGAGCACTCCTTGATATTTATATTTTGGGGATATGGATTTAATCCGAGTATAGCATGCTCAAAGGTTGGGTTAAGAACATACTTTTGTCGCAGAGACACAGAGTGCGTAGAGATCTTAAAGTTTTTTCTCAGCGGTTCTGTGGCTAAATCTCTGGACAAGCCGACAAAATCATCCACTCTAAAAATTAATTATCTTGCAGTGGATTGAAGCCGCGTCCCAGAATCTCTTGTGCTGGTGATACGATCACAAAAGCCTGCGGGTCTTCTTTTGCAACGGCGGTTTTGAGGTTGTGAACTTCAGTGACGGTCAGTGCGCATAAGAGAATCGTTCGATCTGAGCCGGTGTACATACCTTTCCCATTAATGGCAGTGACACCGCGTCCAAGGTCAGAGAGAATACGGTTTGAAACTGTCTCTGCCTTGCCAGTGATGATCAATGCCAGCAGTTGGCGGCGGCGGTTACGAGGCGTAAGCCAGGTGCGTAAACTCGTTGGCTTGCCTCGCTCAGAGGTGGATGGCGTAACAGGCGCTGAGGCATCGCCAAAACGCGGCAACACTTCACCAGCGGCGTGGGTCATATTAATCGTGCCGATGGCGATCAATGCCAGAGATGTATAGAAGACCATGCCCAAGACGATCATGACCTGACCCGAAACCGGACCGACTGCCGCGCGGTCGATAAAGTCCTGTAAGTTGTTCGGCGCATTGGGGAATAACCAGATCTTGGCGACCCAAGCTGCAAAGAGAATAAAAAAGATCCAAAGATAATTCCTGCGCAGGCGGCGGCCGAAAGCCTCCCAGATCGAAATAGGAAAACTGGGTATGAGCAAACTTTCAGCGAGACTCTCCGCCCATTCAGGTGAAGGATGGAATGGCGGCACAAGCATTGCGGCGTAGAAATCTGTTTCCATCAAACGGACGCGATAGCTCCATAATTCATAATAGCGATAACGACGTGCCTCGATAAAAAGGAACCATAAGACCAGCAGTGTATTCAAGAGGATAATGGCATGATGCACACTCGCTTGACCAAATGCGATCGAAAGTGTTGCGCCGGTAGCCACCACTGCCCAATTGGTGGTGGTATCGAGTCTCTGCCGCCATACATTCGCGCGCTGGACCTCGGCACGGAAGAGATGCACCATCGCCGTCACGAACTCACTCGTCTTGAGATGGTAACCGCGATAGGTCCAGACCGGCTCTTCGGGCTCTTCCTGTTTTTTGGATTTCCTTTTCGGTTTTGCTGTGGATTTGACTGCCATACGCTTCATCTTTTCTGGGTTGTTTGATTCGACGAAACAGATCTGTTTGTTAGCGCCTGAGGCTTTCTTAATTCTATTGCCTACATTGTAGTCCGTTATTGCCTGCGCGCAATCCATGTAGTTTGTGCAGCCCTGCGGGTATAATTCCAACATTATGTCTGAACGCTTACAAAAAATACTTGCACAAGCAGGTTATGGCTCCCGCCGCGCCTGCGAAGACTTTATCTCCGCGGGGCGTGTCCGTGTTAACGGAAAACTCGCCGAACTCGGGCAAAAGGCTGACCCAACCGTTGATAAGATCACAGTGGATGGACATCCCATCGCCAAAGCTGAATCATTGATGTATATTGCGTTGTACAAGCCGCGCAATATCTTATCTGCTGTGGAGAAAGAACCCGGCGATGACCGCAGCACAGTCCGCGATCTGATCGAGCTGCCGGGTCATATCTTCCCGGTGGGCAGGCTGGATTTCGAGAGCGAAGGTCTGATGCTGATGACCAACGATGGCGACCTCGCGAATCGGCTCACGCATCCACGCTATGGGCATCAGAAAGAATATCGGGTGCTGCTGGCGAGGCGTCCGGACCGGGACCAAATGGAGGCGTGGGGGCGAGGCGTGGTGCTTGAAGATGGCTACAAGACTCAGCCTGTCGATATCCATTATGAGACCGGGCAGGGCAAAGGTGCGTGGGTCCGTGTTACGATGGGTGAAGGGCGCAAACGTCAGATCCGTGAGACCTGTAAACAGTTGGGCTTGCCGGTTGTCCGCATCTTGCGTATTCGAATCGGCGCGCTGCGGATCGATTCGCTGAAGCCGCGCTCGTGGCGGTACTTAAACAACGATGAGATCAACGAGTTGAAATCGAAAGAAACCAGGAAAAAAGAAGAACCTAAACCTGCATACAAAAAAACAAGTCGCCGATAAAGCGACTTGTTTTTTTGTAATTACCTTCTAGCTTTGCCGGACATCCCAGAATTTCTTTATTGAAGTGCCGAGCACGCGTTTGACATCTTCCTTCTTGATGCCTTCCACCTTGAAGGTCAACACCTTGGTGCTAGCATCCTGACCGTCGAAAAAACCAAAGGAGACGAAGTTGCCGCCAGCCTCTGCGATGGCTTTGGTGATCTTGGCAAGCTCACCGGGTTTATCATCGATACTCGCTGTCACGCGGATGCCTTTATCGCGCGCGCCCATGAGTTCGAGGAAGACTTTGAACAGATCAGTCTCTGTGATCATGCCGACCACTTTGCCGCTGCTCATGACGGGCATGCCGCCAATCTTGTTGTCTGCCATGATGCGCGCAACTTCTTCGATGGGCGTATCGCTGTCAACGGTGATCACCTTTTTACTCATCACGCGCTTGACGGTCACTTTGCTGAGCAGGTAATTCATTTCCCAAACGCTCAGTGAGGTCACAGGCGATGGCGAAGCGTTCAGCAGATCGCCTTGCGAGATCATGCCGACCAATTTGCCGTCCTTCAACACAGGCGCACGGCGGATGTGTTCCTTTTTAAACATAATCAGCACATCCTGAATAGGGGCATCAGGTGATACTGAAATAACCGGGCGGGACATTCTTTCACCAACTAACATTTTTACCTCCAGTGTGTAAAAAACTTACAGGGTCATTATATGTCTGATTGGCAAAATGTTTGTCACTGAATTGGAGTGATTTAGGTCACTTTATTTCGTCGCCGCGACCCTGGGCTGGATCGAGCCGAGGTAATGTGAATAATGAGAGCAGATAGAACCCAGCAACAATTAAGAGCAGGGCTTTGATGCCCGTAATGAAAGTTATTGATTGAAGCAATGCTCCAACCAGTGCTCCAATTAGGTTGGCTCCGAGAGCATTACTTTTTTCCTGCGCCGCGGCAAAGGAGCGGACAAACACAATGCCGCTGAAGAGCATGGGCAGGCTGGTGAGAGCGCCAACGATCAAAGCTTTTGTTGCGTAAGGCAGGAAGCCGAAGCGAGCGAGGTCGATGAAATACAATCCAAGCGCTGTGCCGATTAACAACAAATAAACAGGCGCAAGGGGCAGTTTGGGAAACTTGTAAGCGATCCAGTTTGCTAATAACGCCATACCGAGGATGCTCGATATGATCACTGCATTAACTTGCCAGGTGTTTCCCAAAACCACAGAGGCTTTGCTGATGTTTTGCACCTCTAGCAGCAAGAACGCGCTGCCAAGAAAGAAGAAATGCCAGAAGGTTCGGTTGGTGAACGACAGGTTAATGCTGGCTTGCCACTTTCGCGAACTTCTTATGAACAAGAGCACCATTAATCCAATCAGGAGGTAATAGAGCGTGGGTATTTTGGGAGATTCAAGATATAGATATGGCCAGTCATCTATAACGGTTTTTGTTGAGTGGGGCAAATTTATTGGGAAAGCATCTTGCAGGTGCCTTACATAGCCAGCCAAGCGCGGACTTTGATCGAGTTGTGCCTGAACATTTTGCATGTTCCCGGTGACAAACATGACACCGCCCCAGCCGTAGGAATTACCTGGGATCACAAATACCAGAGGCGGTTGACCGAAAACATCCTCCAGCGCTATTGCAATTCGGTCAGCGATATAGGGTTTGCGCGCCTCAAAGGTTAGAACCATCACACCTCCCTCGGCGAGTTTCGATTTTGCCTGAGCAATGCTTTCCTTGGTGTAAACATAATGGTCAAGGCGCGCGTTTGTCATGGCGGTGGTTGTGTGCGAATCCAGCAATCCAAAGGATATAACATCATATTTATCATTTGTGGTTGCGAAAAATGAACGCGCATCATCGTTGACAACCAGAACCTTGGGTGAAGAATAAGGCTTTTCCGGGTGGTATTGCTTTCCAAGAGTAATGATGGCCGGGTCTATTTCAACAGCTGTAACTTTCTCTACGTTATTGCGCAAAGCCCCGGCTGCATCATTTCCTGAACCGGCGCCAACAATCAAAGCTGTTTTTGGATTTGGATGCAATAGATAGGGGATATCGTATTGACTCAAGCCCTTTTGCTCTAGTGGGTAGGTGCCCGGGTTCGCAGAAACGTTGGCGTCGCTTAAGTCGATCATTCCCTGATAGCCTACATTGTTTACATCAATAATGTAGGTGCCAATCTCCTGGCCGCGGGTCCCCCGTAGTACTAATTTTTGATAAGGAGACCAGGTCGCGCTAATCACCCCGGGTGTTCGGCTTGAAAACCAAGCCAGGATCAAAATAGCTGCAACCAAGGCAAAATTTACGCCCTTGCTGTTATTTGACCAGGCTATGAAGACCGCAATCAGGATGCTTAAAATAAGAAACCAGGTGAAAGGGGGTTGGTAAAAATAGCTAAGCAGGACAAACAACCAGGTTCCCAGAATACTGCCAAATATATTGACGGAATATATCCAGATCGGGTTTGGGTGTGTGTCCATCAATCGCCCAAGTATTCGACCCAGCGGGACAAATATATCAACGATTAAAGCGAGGGTGAAATAGGTCAGGGCTAGTCCAAGGACAAGGAAGATGATTGTAGTTTTTATATCGTTTGTAGCCGCATCAAACCAGATCACCAGATCGCCCAATACGCTCAACATTTCACTGGTGCTTCCCAATGCCGACCGGGTAATGGGGATCGCCATCATCACCAGAAGAAATGTCAGCGGGATCAGGCTCTGTTTTATGGCGATAGGCTTCGATGAAGTGAACATGCCCAACCCAAGCCCTAGAAAACAAACAACCAGAATTGTATTTTGGAGGTAGGCAAAAATTCGTATTTCAGTTCCGATCCAGCGTATAAAAAGCAATTCGAGGAACAGTCCTAGAACGCTGATAAAAAATACCCCCCAAGTCTGACTGGGTATATTTAGATCACTATCGACGAAAGATGGAGAAGTTGTTTTTTTCATTTTTGCCTCACACTCTTATTATTTTGCGAACTCTTTGATCACACGCGCCATATGGCGGGCGTGTTTGAGATATAAGTCTACGCGGATGTTTTCATTGGGTGCATGTGCGCGCGTATCGGGGTATCCAAGACCGGCAGTTGCCACGGGCAAGCCGAGATCATGCACAAATGGATAATTGGGACCGGATCCACCAACGGTGGGGACGATCTCCATCGGGAACTCGTACACTTCTTCAGCGGACTGCACCACGGTTCTGACGAAGCTGTCATCTGGATCCGTCCGAGCGGCTGGTTCCCCGCCTAGATATTTGATCTGCACATCGCTGAAGCCTTCTGCATCGAGATGCGCGCGCAATTTCTTGAGAATATCTTCTGGCATTTGCCCGATGACGAGTCGGAAATCCACTTTGGCAGAGGCGAAGGCGGGTTGAACTGTTTTTGAACCGGGACCTTGATAGCCGCTGGTGAGTCCACAGATCGTGCAGGTGGGTGTGAAGACCTCTTCCATTTTCAAGTCATTGCCGCCAGTGAGTCCTTTGATGAAGCCTTTTGCGCCGAAGCGTCTTTTGTATTCATCTGCAACATCGGGTAAAGCATCCATGAGTTCACGGTCACGCGCAGAGGGCTGTACGATGTTATCGTAGAAGCCCGGAATGCGGATTCGTTCGTCAGGTCCTTTCAGTGTAGCTAAAGCCCAAACGAGTCGCCACGCAGCATTCGGGAGGATCGAACCGCCGAGTCCAGAGTGGACATCTGTGCCTAGCGATTCAACCGAGAGTTCCACGTAACAGATTCCGCGCAGTCCCAAATATTGCATGGGCACTTCACGGTGGTCCACGCCGCCGAATTCCCAGATGCAGGCATCGGCTTTTAATTTCTCTTTGTTCTCGCGGATGAAATCATGCAAATGCACGCTCGAAGTTTCTTCTTCACCTTCGATAATGAATTTGATATTGCAGGGCAATTCGCCTTCGGTTGCGAGAATCGCATCGATGGCATGTAAGCGCGAAACGATATGACCTTTATCATCGCTGACGCCGCGTCCGTATAACTTGCCCGCGCGCAGACTTGGCTCAAAGGGCGGTGTTTCCCATAATTCGAGCGGCTCGGGTGGTTGTACATCATAGTGATTGTAAAACAACAGGGTCTTGTCGGTTTTGCCTTTGCGTTCGGCAAAGACCACCGGCGCGCCGTCGGTATCTATCACTTCGGCAGTGAAGCCGCGCGCACGTAGCATCTCTGCGACGAGGGCGGCACACTCTTTCAGTCCAATCCCTTGTGCGCTGATGCTGGGCTGGGCAACTAGCCTTGAGAGTTCAGCGATACTCTTATCGAGATTTTTTTCGAGATACGAATCGAGCTTTGTGTGATCAGACATGGTGATTCTCCTGTTATTTTGTAGTAGCGACTTCAGTCGCCTCACAAAAAAGCGACTGAAGTCGCTACTACATTTTTATTTCATGAAACCAGCGATCCATTCAATGGAATATTTTCCGGCGTAGGCAAACAAAGTCATTTTGATGAGTTGACCGATCCAGACAGAAAACAGGAATGTCCGCATTTTCATTTTTGCGATGCCGGCTGCGAAGCCGGCAATGTCGAAGAATGGATTGGGAATGGCAGCTAAAACAAAAATTGCCCAGCCGCCGTATTTGTCCACCCAGGGTTTGGTGCGTTCGTAGATATGGGTGCGTTCAATGATGGCTTGGCCGCTGAAGCCTGCCAGAAAACCAGATAGCTCACCGATCGCACCGCCGGTGCCCGCGACCAGACCTACATAGAGTGGATTGAAAACTGCACCCATGGCGTAGATGATGGCAACACCCGGCGCGGGAATGAACACGGTTGCATTCGCAAGAAGTGCCACAAAGAAAATGCCGAGGTACCCGTATTGCTTGAACTCAGCTACATGGTCACGAATGGAGATGATGTAAAGCGTGATTGCTATAACCCCGAGCAACGCAAGTACGCGTAAAATATTGGTTCGCAGATTTGATTCTTTTTGGATTGTTTGGTTTGGTTGGGGAGAAATCGTTGATCGGCGCTTGTTTTCAACAGCAAGCTGTTGGACTCCAGAGTCGGATGACGCGCGTGAAGAGCGCACAGCGGTTTTCTTGATCACCGGCTGTGCGCTCCTGGTTTTCTTTATTGAGCCTTGCTTATTCGCTTTCTTCGATGGTGACACGGGTGATCTTTACGGAGGGCGCATTGCGGTTGTTCGGGTCGCGCGGTGGAATGGACATGAGGACGTCCAAGCCTTCAACCACCTGACCAAAGACGGTGTGTTTGTTATTCAGATGCGGGGTGGGACCATGGGTAATGAAAAACTGTGAACCGTTGGTGCCGGGTCCAGCATTTGCCATGGAGAGGATGCCTTGCTTATCATGTTTCAGGCTGGGATGAAATTCATCGCCAAACTTGTAGCCGGGTCCGCCCGTGCCGGTGCCGGTAGGGTCGCCGCCTTGTACCATAAAATTAGAGATTACACGATGGAAGATAACGCCATCATAATAGCCTTCGCGTGAGAGGAAGACAAAGTTGTTCACAGTGTTTGGGGTCTTATCTGCAAAGAGTTCGATAACCAGGGTGCCTTTATCGGTTTCCATCTTTGCCTTGTATTTTTTCTTTGGGTCGATCTGCATTGCGGGTGGGGTAGACCATTGTTTTGCCATTTAAATTCTCCTTGTTGGTGATATTTTATCGTTTATCTTTCTTTCGTCTCGCTTCTTT
>JAYUGV010000215.1:0-26864 GCA_043767565.1 Anaerolineales bacterium | reverse complement strand
TATCCAATAGACGATGGGAGATAATCCGCCCATGCTGGCAGGTTCAGGAAGCAGTTTTCCAAACATAAGATATTTTGAGAACAGGTAAAACAAGGAGTTGCCTTCAATAAAACCAGTCCCTTGTGAAACTGTGCTGATCGGACCAACATGTGAAATGGATAGTCCATAGAACAATACCGGGATCGCAACCACCAACCCTGCCAGCGGACCGGCGATGCCGACATCGAACAACACGCGCTTGTTCTTCGGAACGCCGCGCATCGCGATGAACGCACCCAACGTCCCAAGCGGGCTGAGAAATGGAGCCGGGATAAAGAACGGCAGCGTGGCCGGCACTTTGTAATAACGGCAGGCGAGATAATGTCCCATTTCGTGAGCAAATAAAATGCCCACCATACTTAACGCAAAGGGCCAGCCAGTTAAGATATAGCGGAACGCCAGCAAAATTGAACCAGAGCCATCCACGGGTATGGCACTGGCTGGGACTTTTGCGCCGGTCAACATCACACTCAAGATCGTG
Source organism: Anaerolineales bacterium (assembly GCA_043767565.1). GTDB lineage: Bacteria > Chloroflexota > Anaerolineae > Anaerolineales > Villigracilaceae > Defluviilinea. Next base: position 26,344 of record JAYUGV010000215.1, on the reverse strand, counting down.
AGAATGAACAGAGCAATATTAACCGTTACTCGTGCAGTGGATCTGGGGATCGGCGGCGGCTGAGACAGAAAGATGACCGGCTTATCGTCATCCCCTTTTCGAAATAACGGAACGAGATCGTAGGGTTTCACCGCCTCGGCAAGTTGGTCATAGGCGGCGATAGTGTCTTCGCTCAAAAAAGTTCCGCGATAACGAGCGATCCATTCCTTTGGATTGCCCAGCGTGACATCTTCAATGCGAAAGATTTTTGATACCTGACTGTTTAAAATTTCAATTTCGGGGATAGGCATGATTTACCTTCAAGAAAAGAATAATAACGACATGTCACTCTGAGGGAGCCGTCAGGCGACCGAAGAGTCTCGTACATCAGTAGTAGAGACCCTTCGCTATCGCTCAGGGTGACATATCAGTTGTAGGCGAGAGTGGATGGGAGTCGAACCCACCGCGGCTCGCAACGCGACCCACCACAGGTTTTGAAGACCAGGAAGCCCACCGGGACCTAACCACTCCCATGCGCAAGGATAATCGAATGAGGAAGGGATTGCAAGTGAGATTTTCAGAATGGATTAATTTGAGATTTTTGTTTGTAAGGTGTATTTAACGTCAATAATGGATAAGCAAAAAAAATACCGACATGTCACCCTGAGGGAGCGCTTTTCAGCGACCGAAGGGTCTCGGACAAGGCCTGGTAGAGATGCTTCGGGGCAAAAAACGCCCCTCAGCATGACATAATGTCCTTACCCATTATTCACGTTATTTAACATATCCACGATCTGTGTCTTGTCCAATTGGGCTTCGGCGGACTAAAGTCCTGCCTCAGTACGTGAAAGTCCGCTCAAAGCGGACTCGCTCATCAGCCCGCAGGGCTTCCATGCACTGAGCAAGCGGCTTTAGCCCGGCAAATTTCTCAGGGCGAATGAATGTTTTGCCAGTTCTGTTGAATGAATGCGGAAATATAAGGATAGATCAAGATACCCGTTGTGATAATACACAACGTGGCGATGATGGCGATGCCCCCAGCCCATATCGCGACCCCTGCCAGAAATTTTCCGCTTTCGTTGCTTTGACGAATCTCACGCTGGGCTTGGATTCCCAAAACCAGCGCAGCGATTCCGCAAATGATCCCCGGCGGATAGCAAAATAGAATCGTAAATGGTATTGGCAATACGCCCATACATAATGCCAGCAAAGCAATCATCGCGGCGATAAAACCAATGATTGCTTTGCGGTTGAATGGAGGGATGGGAATGGTTTCGATCATAACGGGCAAGGCTATTCGTGCTTTGTCCCGTCTGGCATTGTTGCGCCCTTGAGTGATTTAGCGGATGCTAATTGCTCTTTAGTGACTTTGGTAAACAAGTTCATATAACCTCGCTTGTTAGATGGATTGTAGCCGAGTTCCATTTTTATGTCACCCTGAGCGATAGCGAGGGGTCTCTGAGATAGTCGTAGAGATTCTTCGCTTCGCTCAGAATGACATTGCGATAGAGATGCTATTAAAAGCAAAAGAGACTCGAGAAATCGAGTCTCTTTCTCAGTCGGGGCGACAGGATTTGAACCTGCGACCTCTTGCACCCCATGCAAGCGCGCTACCGGGCTGCGCCACGCCCCGATTGGTTTGGGATGATGTCCTCCGACCTTGGCGCATTGCGCCACGCACTAGTCGGACTTCACCACGCCCCGAATTACTTTCAGCGAAGCAGGATTATAGTCGCGTTTCGGTTTTCTGGCAACGCATAGAACTTAATGCTACAATAAGCAACCAACTTTTGGAGTCCCCATGACAGAGATGATCGAAGTTCAAATTGACAGTGTCCGTGTGCATTTGATGACGCCGAACCGCCTGGTGGTGTTGAAGCAAATGAACTCTGAACGCTACCTCCCCATTTGGGTCGGTCCCTATGAAGCCGAAGCCATCACGATTGCATTGCAGGAAGTAGAGATGAGCCGTCCGCTCACGCATGACCTGCTCAAGAATGTTTTCAATGTATTCGGTGCCCGCATTGTGCGTGTTGAAATTGTCAAACTCGAGAACGATACTTACTATGGCACCATCATCGCCGAGTTCAATGGCAAAGAAGTACGCATCGATTCACGTTCGTCAGATGCCATCGCATTGTCAGTGCGCGCGCATGTGCCGATCCTGGTCCATGCGAGTGTGATGGAAAAAGGCAGCATCACGCCCGAAGAGGATATGCCCGAAGAGAGTGCAGCAGCCCCCGAGAAAAGCGATCCAGCTCCACTCACGCAGGAAGGCGTCGAACGTTTATCCGTCTTTGAAAATTTCCTCGATAAACTCGATTTCGATAAACCCAGTGATCCGAACGGTCCCGAAGAAGATAAACCAGACCAGCCGAAGAAGCCCAAGAGTAAATGACCGACTACATACCCGCTGAAGAAACCTCCGCCCCCACCACATCAACGGCAGTGCCTCACAGCCGAGAAGCCGAAGAAGCCGTCGTTGGGGCGGTCTTCATTAACCCTGAAGCCTACTATGACGTTGCGCAGTTCCTGACTGCCGACGATTTTTACATTCACCGTCACAAATGGATCTGGGACGCGTTCGTCAGTCTGCACGAGCAGCGCATCCCCATTGACCTGTTGACTGTCTCCGATGAATTGGGGCGACGCAACCAACTGAACGAAATCGGCGGACCGGCGTATCTCACGTCGCTGGTGAATCAGGTGCCATCGTCGCTCAACGCCGAGTCCTATGGACGCATCGTCGAGGGACATTCCGTGCGGCGCAAGATGATCAACGCCGCGAACCAGATCGCTGCGATCGCGTACAACGAAAAGACCAGCGTTGACGATCTGATGAACGAATCGGAGAAGGCAGTCTTCAACGTCAGCGAACGCCGCCTCAAACATGACCTCCAGCCGATCTCAAAAGTATTAAGCGAATACTACGACCGCATCGATGATCTTGCCAAACGCCCCGATGAGATCGTTGGCGTTCCGACTGGCTTTATTGATCTGGATAAATTATTAACCGGCTTACAACCCTCGGACTTGCTGATTATCGCAGGCCGCCCAGGTCAGGGTAAAACCGGTTTTATGCTTTCCGTTGCCAAGAATGCCGGGCTGACCCACAAAAAACACATCGCGATCTTTTCACTTGAAATGTCGAATGAGCAGGTGGTGCAGCGTCTGATCTCACAGGAAACCGGAATTGATTCGCAAAAAATGCGGACAGGCAAGTTGAATGAGAATGAGTGGCCTCTGTTCACACACGCCATCGAAGTCTTCTCCGACACCCATATCTATCTGGATGACACGCCTGCCATCACCCCCCTCCAACTGCGGACAAAGTGCCGACGCCTCCACATGGAATTTGGGCTGGACCTCATCATTATTGATTATCTCCAGCTAATGAGTGGGGACACGCGCAACGACAACCGTGTGCAGGAAGTTTCGTACATTTCGCGAAATCTCAAAGTGCTGGCACGTGAGTTGAATGTGCCAGTTCTCGCCGCGGCACAATTATCGCGTGCAGTGGAACAACGCTCGGATAAAAAACCGGTGCTCTCCGACTTGAGAGAATCGGGTTGCTTATCTGGAGATACATTGATTACTCTTGAGAACGGCAGGAATATGCCTATTCGTGAACTGGAGGGAAGTTCAAATTTCAATATCTGGGCATTGAATCCATCCACATTCAAATTGGAAACGAAACCTGTCAGCCGCGCATTTTCAACAGGCGTAAAATCTATCTTCAAAATAAAGACCAGACTGGGCAGGGAAATTCGGGCAACCAGCAATCATAAATTCCTGACCATTTATGGCTGGAAACAATTGGATGAATTACAAGCCGGGGATTATCTTGCTGTTCCTCGTATTTTGCCCGCAACTGATCTCGAACAAACCATGTCTAATTCAGAACTGGCTTTGCTCGGTCACTTGATCGGAGATGGTTGTACCCTGCCTCGTCATGTAATCCAATACACAACCCGCGAAAGAGATTTAGCGGAAACTGTCGCCAACCTGGCTTTGGAAGTCTTTGGCGAGGAAGTCAACCCGCGCATTTCTCCTGAAAAGCAATGGTATCAGGTCTACTTGAGTTCCACACGGCACCATACCCACAACGTTCACAGCGCAGTCACTGAATGGCTGGATGAATTGCGCGCTTTCGGGCTTCGCTCTTATGAGAAGCGCATTCCCGCCCAGGTATTTGAACAACCTGAAAATGCAATCGCTCTTTTCCTGCGTCATTTATGGGCAACGGATGGGAGCATTCAACTGGTCAAAGGAAAAAGCGTGCGCCCTATTGCATATTACGCTTCCAGCAGTCAACAACTTGCCTATGAGGTTCAAGCTTTGTTACTGCGGCTCGGAATCAATGCAATATTGAAACAAGTTCCACAAAACGGTAAAGGACGAGATCAATATCACGTAATCATTACGGGAAAATCCGATCTTGATATTTTTGTAGAAAAGGTCGACGCAGTGGGAGCCTACAAAAAAGGACGACTGGCAGAAGTTGAAACCTATTTGCAAGGGCGCGAAGCAAACACAAACCGCGATGTGATACCAAACACTATTTGGCGACTGCATGTTGTCCCTGCCATGCAACAGCTTGGCATGACAACTCGTCAAATGCAGGCGGCAATCGAAACCCAATACTGCGGCACAGGCTTATATAAACAAAACATAAGCCGCGAACGCGCATTACGCGTCGCAAATGTTGTGCAATCGTCAGAGTTGCAAGCACTCGCAGAAAGTGATGTCTACTGGGACAGTATCATCTCGATTGAATTCGATGGCGAAGAACCAGTCTACGATTTGACCGTGCCAGGGCATCACAACTTTGTGGCGAATAACATAATCGTCCATAATAGTTTGGAGCAGGACGCCGATATCGTGATGTTCATCTATCGCCCCGACCAATACGAAAAGGATACGGTCAAACAGAACGTAGCTGAGATCATCATTGCCAAACACCGCAATGGACCAGTCGGCAGTGTGGAGTTGGTCTTCCGCGGCGCACAGGCGAAGTTCGAGAACGCCGCGACAAGGGTGTTTAAACCCAACGAATAACCCACCCGTCATTGCGAGCCGCTCTTTGGCGAAGCAATCCCCTACAACATCATGGAGATTGCTTCTCGAAGACTCGCAACGACATAAAAATCATATGCCAAAATTCAAAGGCTTCACCGACTCTGAAACATTCACCCAACTCCCGGATGCATTGTTCCATCAACTGCTCAAAGAGATTGATGATGCGGCGGAGTTGAAAATCGCTTTATATTTTCTATGGCGCATGGCGCATATGGAGGGTCCGTTCCGCATGTTGTGTGAGACGGATTTCGATAAGAAGGAGTTGGGTTTGAGCGCTGAGGAGATCAGGCTCGGGCTGGGAAAAGCTGTCCAGCGCGGGAGCATCCTCAAGTCCACACATGAAGCGGATGTTTTTTATTTCCTGAATTCTCCCAGAGGGCGCGCCGCGGCTGAAGCATTCGCAAAAGGTCAGTGGCGTGAGTCCGGCAGGATCATGTCGGCGCCGTTGGAACGTCCGAATGTGTTCAAGTTGTATGAAGAGAATATCGGTCCGCTGACGCCGTTGATCGCGGATGCATTGAAGGATGCTGAAGAGTTGTTTCATGCCGAGTGGATCGCGGATGCGATCGAACTGGCGGTAAAAAACAACAAACGAAATTGGAAATATTGTGAAGCAATTTTGAAACGCTGGAAGGAAGAAGGCCGTGCCGAAAAGCAAGATAGACGCGACGATAAAAAATCTGGCGAGGGGAGCCTCGACCGAAAGATCGAACAGCTCCGCAAGCGCTCCAAGAAATGAACTGCCAGGCGACCCGAACTGCCCGCACTGCGGCGGGGTCGGCTATTTGCGCCTAGATGTGGAAGTGGGACATCCCGATTTCGGCAAGCTGGAAATCTGTGTTTGCCGCCGCGCAAACATCACTGATGCAGTACGTGAGCGTTTGTTCGCGCTGAGTCATCTTGATGAATTAAAAGAGTTGACCTTCGATGCCTTCAAGCCACGCGGACGCAAAGGGCTTGGTGAAATGCAATCCACTTCATTGGAGATGGCTTATAACCATGCGCATCATTATGCTCAAAATTTAAACGGCTGGTTGATGCTGCAAGGCGGATACGGCAGTGGCAAGACGCATCTCGCCGCAGCCATTGCAAACTTTGCGGTTAGCATGGGCGTGCCGACTTTGTTTCTAACTGTTCCAGATCTGCTCGATACACTGCGCTTTGCTTATGGCGCGGAAGATACAACTTTTGAAGAACGCTTCGATCAGATCCGCAATGCCAAGCTTTTGGTGCTCGATGATTTCGGGACTCAAAACGCCACTGGCTGGGCACAGGAAAAATTATTCCAGATCGTCAATTATCGTTATATCAATAAACTTTCGACCGTCGTCACCACCAACCTCGCTTTGGATGAGATCGAACCGCGTATCCGCTCGCGTCTATCGGACCCGGAGTTGGTGACCTCGGTCCGCATAAGCGCGCCCGATTATCGCCGTCCCATGCAGGACACCAGCCATCCTGAGTTATCGTCGCTTGATCTGCTCACAAACAGAACCTTTGAGGTATTTAGCGACCGTGCGCTTGAAAACCTGCGCACGGATGAATTGAAGTCTGTGCAGAAGGCGCTCAAGGTGGCGCACGCCTTCGCCGAGAAACCAAAAGGCTGGCTGGTCTTTGAAGGGACATACGGCTGCGGCAAGACGCATCTCGCCGCGGCAATCGCCAATCACCGCGCCGGGTTGGGCGACCCACCGCTCTTTGTGATGGTGCCTGATCTGCTCGATCATTTACGCGCGGCATTCAGTCCCAACGCTGGCACAAGCTACGACCGCCGCTTTGACGAGGTCCGCACCGCCGCCCTGCTCGTGTTGGATGATCTCGGTTCACAGTCCGCCACGCCGTGGGCAAAAGAGAAACTGCATCAGTTATTGAATTATAGATACAACGCGGAATTGCCGACCGTCATCACGGTTGCCAAAGAGAGCGTTGAACAACATCAAGTGGACGAGCGCATCATCACCCGCATGTTGGATGAACGCATCTGTGATTATGTTGTGATCAATGCCCCCGCATATCAGGGTAAGGCGAAAAAGGGTCGGAGATAACCCACCCAATGTCATGCTGAGCGCTAGCGAAGCATCTCTACTGACGTGAACACGAAATATCTCAACGCAAAGGCGCAAAGACGCAAAGTTTAAATTCACATTGCGACTTCGCGCCTTTGCGTTACATGCCCTGCTTTAGGAATGCGATTCGATTTTTAGTAAGCCTTATTGAATCAAAAAGACCATCAGTTGCAATACATCGCAACTGATGGTCTTGATTAACTCCACAAACTCAATTTTTCTTCGGCAGTGGTTTGTTGCCTTCGCCCTGCTTCGTCACTTCCACCCACAACGACCCCGCCAACTCATATCCGATCAAATGGTCATGCGACTTCATCTGCAAACGCAGCGGACCTTTGAACGGCGCACAGCTGAACAAATGGAACGGCACGCCCGGCACAAGTCCAAGCTCGCCAAAATATTTCAGCTTATCCATGTCGTGAGTCCGCACGCGGCTGATGATGCAGTCTGAGCCAGAGAGCACATCCACCAATGGCACATCTTTCACCATCGGCATCACCCCGTCCTTGCCGGGGATCGGCTCCCCATGCGGACAGCGTTTCGGATACCCCGTGATCTCGTCGATGCGATCTTCAACTACGTTGTTCACCCCCAACGCAAAGGTATCAGAAAGCTCATGTGCTTCGTCCCAGCCGTATTTCATCACCTTCACCAAAAAGACTTCCACCAAGCGGTGACGCCGCAGGGCTGGCATGGCGATCTGTGCGCCCTTGTCAGTTAACCTTACGCCGCGATAGAGTTCATGTTCCAGATAATCCAGCTTCTTCATCCGCCCCACCATGCGCGCGGTCGCCTGCATGGACGAATTCGCGCTTTCCGATAACTCATTCAGTGCGACGTAAGGCATATCCTGTTGAAGCCGAAAGATCTCAGCCGCATATCTCTGCATTGCGGGTGTCGCCATCAATTGCTCTCCATAAATAGAAAAGTTTCACCCTGGGTGAAACCGAGTATCAAACAAGTGTCTGGATATTTCCAGCAGCTCCGATTATAACATCCGCAACAAGGCAATAAAAACCATATTAGGAGATTTCTAAATGTTACCAACTTACCTGCTGTCCCTGCGCGAGGGACTTGAAGCCGCTCTCATTATCGGCATCGTGCTTGGGGCTGTCAGCAAGATCCGCCGTAAGGATCTCGCTCCCCCCGTTTGGCTGGGCGTGTTGAGCGCTTTCGCCGTCAGTATCTTGACCGCGCTGCTCCTCACCCGTTTCGGCATGTCGCTTGAAGATCCCGCTGAAGCCATCTTCGAGGGCATCACCATGCTCATCGCGGCTGGCATCCTCACCTGGATGATCTTCTGGATGGGCAAACAAGCCCGCTTCCTGAAAAGCGAGTTGGAAGAGAGCGTCAATAAAGCCGCTGCCTCCACCGGCAAACGTGCCATGTTCTGGCTGGCTTTTGTCGCAGTTGTCCGTGAGGGCGTTGAACTGGCTTTCTTCATCACGGCCGCATTTTTCGCGGGCAGTCAAAACCCAGTCACCAACAATATCATTCAAACGCTGGCGGGCACAATCCTGGGTCTCGGCACCGCCGCCCTCATCGGATATACGATCTTTGCCACCAGCTTGCGCCTTGACCTGCGCCGCTTCTTCCAGGTCACTGGCATTCTGCTCATCTTATTTGCGGCAGGTCTCGTTGCCCACGGCATTCACGAATTCAACGAAGTCGGCTGGGTCCCCGGTGTGGTTGAACACGTCTGGGATGTGAACATGATCCTCGATGAGAATTCAGTCGCAGGTCAGTTACTCCAAACCCTGTTCGGCTATAACGGCAATCCTTCATTGACCGAAATGTTCACATACTTCACATACATCGCAGTCGTGTTCATTTTCTGGCGGCGCGACAATAAAGTCACTGTCAAAGCAGCCGCCGAATCACGTGCCTAAAATCTGGACTCACGCAGCTTGCTGCTTGGGGTTTTAGAAAAGAACAGGCTCATGCTGAGCGAGAGGACGACACTTGCACCTGGCGCAAGTGCAGGTGAGTGCGCTTCTTTCTAAGCCGGAGCCTGTTTCTGTTTAATCAAGCTAGAACGTCCCGAAGGATTTCTTTAAAAACTTTGTGCGTCAGTCAAACCTTCGGGACGATAAATTCACATCCCAAACACTTCCCGAAACGCCTTCACCACTTCCCCTTTCACAACCTCCATCGCAGGCGGACTCTCAAACAGATCCGCGAGCGACACGACCGGCTCATCCTGCAAACCGCAGGCGATGATGCCGTCCCAATATTCCATATCGGGATTCACATTCAACGCAAAGCCGTGACGAGATACTCCACGCACATCCACTTTGACGCCGATCGCCGCGATCTTGGCTGGCTTCTTGCGGTCTTCCGGCGAACAGTGTCGGCACCGCGAATGCACATCGGACTGGATCCAGACCCCGGTCAAGCCTGAACGTTGTCCTGCAACAAGTCCAAGATTCGCCAGCGCAACGATGATCGTCTTCTCCAATTTGCGGACGTAGCCTACGTAATCAGCTTGAGGTATTTTTAGATTCTCGTCAGACCTGACATGTCTCATCGTGTCGAGAGTCGAGTTTGGCATTTGTGTGGACACGAAATCTGACATGGAAGATTCCTGCGAAGACCTGTCAGGTCTTATTGGAATTAACGGTAACAACGGATACCCAACCAACTGCCCCGGTCCATGATACGTCACATCGCCGCCGCGATCGACCCAATGAATCGCAATTCCTTTTTCTTTGAGTCTTTCTTCGCCCCACAAAAGATTCTTCTGCTCCCCGCGCCGCCCAAACGTATACACATGCGGATGTTCAAGCAGCAATAGCGTCGGCGCACGTTTCCCCTCCGCGATCTCCGCCGCATATTGGTCTTGTAATCTCCAGGCTTGTTCGTATTCGATCAAACCGAGATCAAGAATTTCGATACTATGCTGAAGCACGCCGCTTTTCCAAATTCGCCAACCCATCCTGCGCGGCATGCTTATACAAACCCGCCAGCGTGGGATAGTTATAGATCGCCTGAATGAACGCATTGAGCGTGCCGTCCGCGATCATCACATGCGCGCCGATATGGATCAACTCCGAAGCCTGCTCACCGACAATATGCACGCCCAATAATTTTTTATCGTGTGGTGAGAAAATGAGTTTGATCATCCCGCTCATATCGCCGATGATCTGCCCGCGCGGATTGTCTTTATAGTAACCGCGCCCGACCACATACGGGATCTGCTTCGCGATACATTCATCCTCAGTAACCCCCACCATCGAAATTTCCGGGATGGCATAAATAGACAACGGCAGAATAGGCGACATCTGCTCTTTCGCTTTTGGATCGAAAGCATTCACCATCGCCACGCGCGCCTGCTCCATCGATGATGATGCCAACGCCGGGAAGCCGATCACATCGCCCGCCGCATAAATATTCGACACGCTGGTCTGATAATTTTCATTGACGAAGATAATGCCGCGCTCCCCCACTTCCACCCCGATCTGCTCCAGTCCGAGCGACTTCACATTACCCTGACGTCCCGTGGCAACCAGCACAGCCTCAAAATCGCTGACACTGCGGTTGTTCAGCGTAAGCCGGACTCGATTTTCCTGTTTCGCAATGGCGGTCACCGTGTGCCCCAATGCGAATTGCACATCCAATGCCGTGAGATGTTCGAGCAGCCGGTGGATCATCTCTGTATCTACGAACGGCAGCACGCGTTCGCGCGGTTCGATCAACATCACCTGCACACCCAGTGCAGCGAACAGCGAGGCATACTCCGTGCCGACCACGCCCGCACCCACGATCGCCATGGTCTTGGGTAAATGGTCCATCTGCAGGATCGAATCCGAATCGTAGACCTGTTTGCGGTCAATCGCAAGTTCCGGCGGATTAAAGGGAATCGACCCGGTCGCGATCAGGATCACATCGCCGCTGACCAGCCTTTCGCCACTGGCTGATGTCACCTGCACGGTATGCGCATCTTTGAACGAAGCCGCGCCGTGAATGAGCGTGATGTTATTCCGTTGAATATTGCCTTCAATGATCTTCTGCTCATTCTCTACCACGGCGCGCTCGCGCTGCATAAAATCCCTGATGGAAAGGTTTTCCTTGAGCGAATAATCGATGCCGAACAAACCGCGCTGTCTCAGCCCTGAAAAATATAGCGCCGCTTCACGCAGGGTCTTGGACGGCACCGTGCCGTTGATCCCCGCGCCACCGACATTTGCCGAGCGTTCGATCATCGCCACCCGCTTGCCGGAATTTGCAGCTTGCGCCGCACCCTTCTCTCCGGCGGGTCCTGAACCGATCACGATCAAGTCATAGTGTTCATTGGGCATATTCATGGCATCTCCTCTAGTAACGATAGGGAAACTCACCTATCCAGAGTTTATTCTAACAAATTATTCATGTCAAAAACGTTTTAGGGTTTCTTGAAATTCAAGCATAACACGTTCGCGGTCCTTTACCGCGCGGGAACTCCACTGTGAATTGCTTTTGTAATTTACAGCTTGTTCATATTTGTTTGATCGAGTTGAATCCGAGGATCGTAACCTTCATTGAGATCGAATTATTTGGATGCATTCCACTTCTCCCAACTCCCCAACCCATCATAGGCGGCATACTTGTATATATCTGCAAGCGTTGGGTAGTTATAGACCGCATCGATGAACGCATCGATGGTCCCGTTCGTAAGCATCACATGCGCGGCAATGTGGATCAACTCAGAAGCCTGTTCGCCAATGATATGCGCCCCGAGCAGTTTTTTATCATCCGGTGCAAATACCAGTTTGAGCATCCCGCTCATGTCGCCGATGATCTGTCCGCGCGGGTTATTCTCATAGTAGGCGCGCCCAACGAGATAGGGGATCTGCTTCGCTATACAATCGTCCTCTGTAATACCGACCATTGAAATTTCCGGGATGGCATACACCGCTAACGGCAGGACAGTTGACATGTGCTCCTTATATTCCAGGTTAAATGCATGTGCCATCGCCACCCGCGCCTGTTCCATGGAAGTGGAAGCCAGCGCCGGGAATCCGATCACATCCCCCGCGGCGTAGATATTCGGTACGCTCGTTTGATATTTATCATTGACCAGGATGAGCCCGCGGCTGCCCATATTCACGCCGATCTGTGCAAGCCCCAACTCTTGTACATTGCTCTGCCGGCCTGAAGCAACCAATACAATGTCGAACTCAAACACTTTGTCATTATCCAGGGTCAATTGAACATGATCTGCGTGCCGCTCGATGGCTGTCATTCTATGCCCCAACATGAATTTCAAGCCAAGCAGCTTAAGTTGCTCCTGCAGACGCTGGATCATTTCATAATCCACGAACGGCAGTACACGTTCCTTCGGCTCGATCAACATCACCTGCACACCCAGCGCGGTGAAGATGGAGGCGTACTCGGTGCCGATCACGCCTGCGCCCACCACCGCCATCGTTTTAGGGATGCGGTCCATGTGCAGAATGGAATCCGAATCATAGATCAAGTTGCCGTCAAACGGGATCTCGGGCGGATGAAACGGCGCTGAACCGGTCGCGATCAGGATAATATCCCCGCTAAGCTTCAGCACACCCTCGGCAGAAGTCACAGTGACGGTATGTGCATCCTGCAGTGAAGCCTCGCCGCGCATCAAGGTAATGTTATGCCGCTGAATGTTCTTCTCGATGATCTTATGTTCGTTCTCAACGACGATATGCTCACGGTACATAAAATCCGCAATGGACATGTTCTCTTTGAGCGAATAATCGATACCGTACAAACCCCGCTGACGCAAACCGGAAAAATACAACGCCGCCTCGCGCAAAGTCTTGGATGGGACTGTGCCGGTATTAATTCCTGCGCCGCCTACATGGGGTGAACGCTCGATCAACGCCACCCGCTTATGGAAATATGCTGCCTGCGCCGCGCCCTTCTCCCCTGCTGGTCCTGAGCCGATCACGATTAAATCATAATGTTCCATCATATACCTCGAAGTTAATTATTGATGTTATGCAGAGGGTGCGTCGCACTAGCTTCGGGAGGATAATCCAACAGAGTAGATTCGACTCATTGATGAGGCTCGTCCACCCGTTTGGTGCGACGCACTGCGCAAAGCGAGTTAAAACTACCCAAACAAACGACGATACAGATCCGATTCTAACAAATGCTGCGGGTCGCAGCGCTTTTTAAGCTTCTTGAATTTCGATAGGGTTTCATCGCCCAAAAATCTTCTAGCACTTTCAGCAGAGGTTTCGCTGTTCTTGGCAAAATAGAAACGCCCGCCATTTTTCAGCACGATCTCATCGAACTCCTGCAACATCTGTCTCAACTTTACCCGGTTTCGATCGGTCACTTTGAAATCCATCGCCAGCGAGAAGCCATCTACAGCATGTGTCAACAGGAACTGATCGGGGCGATGGCGTTTGGTCACCCCCAAATAGGACGGCAGCCCGCGTCGGCATGACCGTTCGATCATCTCGCGCCAGGCTTTTTCAGCCGTCTCTTTGGGCAGGAACGATTGATATTGGATCAAGCCGCCACGTCCCACTGCACGCTCCCAATCGGGCACGTAATCCAACAGGAAATGAAATGCGGCATGCGATTGTCGAAATGTATAATCACGCAAACTCGCTAAATATTTCGCAGTATTGACTCCCCACCAACCCAAATTATTTACGAAGGGACTCATAAAATAATGCAGCAGTGATTTCGGCATCACGCCGAACAAACGATCCGGCAGATGTTGATACGCAAGCTGCATCGTCGCATGGGCATTGGGATCTTCGCCTTCTTTTAAATTGCGCGCGGCATGGATCTGTCCACGGCCGAGATTCTTTCCAGGCGCCATTGTATCAAGCCAGCCCACGATGTAATCATGGTCGGGCGCGTGTTCGAGCAAGCCGCTTAACTGTCGGCTGAGATTCGGCACATGCCACGCGTCAACAGTGATAAGTCCAGAATAGATGCGTTTCATTTTCAGCGTAATGGACGTGAAGATACCCAGCATCCCAAGTCCGCTGATCATGGCGTAGAACAGGTCCGCATTTTTCTTGGGCGTACAGGTGAGCAGTGCGCCGGTCGGAGTCATCGCCGTAAATTCAACGACATGCTCGCCGATCGGACCAGCTTGAAAATTATTCTTGCCGTGGATGTTAGCCGAAAGACAGCCGCCCAGCGTGGTCCTCATGGTGCCTGAGACGATGGGAGGCCACCAACCATCGGGCTCGACGCGTTTCCACAGTTGCTCCAGCGTGACGCCGGACTCGCAGCGCACCAAGCCGGTAGCTGGATCCCATTCCTGGATCTGATCCATGCCGGTCATATCCAGCACGATGCCGCCGCCGTTAAGCGAGACATCGTTATAGCTGATGCCAGTGCCGCGTGCTGTGACTTTTAACCCGAGTTTCTTCGCGAGCTGAAAGGCTTCGTAAATATCTTCAGCGCGTTTGATCTGAATACGATAGCAGGAAGCTTTCAGCGAATGCCCAAAGTTTTCGAGTTGCGTGAAGTGAGAGTTGAGGTTCATGAATTAGCTCAAGGCGGCGTCCTCGCCGCCGAGGACGGCGGCGAGAGCTAACTAAAAAGATAACTTTCTGAAAATGAACGACGGCGTATGCTGGATCACCAGCATGACCCAACGCCAAATGGATGCGGTGTAGATCACCTGCTTGCGCTTTTGCATGGCTTTCAAAATATCATCCGCAGCTTTCTCAGGCTCGATTGCAAACGGAGTTGCACCCTGCGCAGCTTTGAGCATTTCGGTTTTCAAGAAACCAGGTTTTACAGTAAGGACATTCACGCCATGCCGCGTTAGACGATTGCGCAACGCTTCCAAATAGGTTGCGAGCCCCGCCTTGGATGTGTTGTAACCTGGGTTACCCACGCGCCCGCGATCCCCGGCAACGGAAGCGATGCCCACGATCTGTCCCGCTTTTGCGGCTTGGAACATCTCGCTGATGGGATGCAGCCATGCCATCGCACCAATGAGATTGACCTCGATCATCTTGCGGTCGTTTTCGAAATTGAATTTTTCGATCCCACCGGGCGGATAGTTCACGCCTGCAACAAAGATCACCAGGTCCAGACCGCCGAGTTCAGCCACGATTTTTCGGAGCAGGTCGGGTACTTTGTCATATTCCGCCACATCGTGGACATAAGCACGCGCAAGTTGTTCTTTGGTGTTGAGTTCGCTGCACAACGCATCTAGTTTATCTTTGGTGCGTGCCAGCAAAGCCAGGGCATAACCTTCACGCGCAAGTTTTCGGGCGAGTTCGGCGCCGAGTCCATCGGAGGCGCCAATGATGAGTCCTCGTCGGCGTGGATTCAGCGGGGTTGCAGAAGCAGGCTTGGGTGAGTCTGACACGTTGTCCTCCAAATAAGATGAGTTGATTTTACCGCTGTCTCGTTATTTATAGGCTTTTTGGAAAAATCGTCGGCTGAATTTTATACTTCCAGTTTGGATGCTTATGCGGCACCCTGTAGCATATCCACAGACAGAAGGTTGTAACGGGCATGTAATACAGCCCCTCAACTCGAATGATTATAATGATTTCAATGCAATCTCACATTTTAGGACTAAAGTCCCTCTCTACCTTATTTAATTCATGATCAAATATCGCACTGGTAAAACTAACGAATGAAAGACACACGCTTAAAAATATTAACACTGGCGCGCCACGCATTGGAAGAACAGGGCGGTTCTCCAGAAGAACGCGAATACCTTTTAAAACTTCTCGATATTCTCTCCGCATCCATTGAACAATTTGCATCTGAATATCACGAAAGTACTGAACGTCTCGTTCAGGGACTCTTCGATAACCGCGCCCTATTGGCGCTGCTCAAGCAGCAGACCGATGAACTGGACGCGCTAAAAAAACTAAGCATTGACCTGACTTCCAGCCTTGACCTGCCCGACGTATTAGACGCGGTCGCTTCTGAAGCCCTGCGTCTGATCGCGAACGCGCGCGATGCACATATCTTTCTCTATAAGAACAAAAAACTGACTTTCGGCGCCGCTCTGGATGCGGAAGGCAATCACAACAAGGACTGGTCCAAACCCCGCACGAACGGACTGACCTACACCGTGGCGCGGGATGGTGAGATGATCATCGTTGAAGATATGAGAAATCATCCGCTGTTCGTCAGCGCGCCTTCAGATTGGCAGGGCTCGATCATCGGCATTCCCCTCAACGTGGGCTCAACCATCGTTGGCGTTATGAATTTGGCGCGTTCGGTCGTTGGGAGTTTCTCCGATTCGGATCTGCGCCTGCTCAGCCTGCTTGCCGATCAAGCCGCGGTGGCGATCTCGAACGCCAGCCTGCACCAGATCATCAGCCGCCAGGCTTACAGCGACACCCTCACTGGCTTACCCAACCGCCGCGCCCTGGATGAAAGACTGGAAGAGGAAGTCCTCTCTGCACGCAAGAACAATTATTCCTTTGCGGTCGTCATGATGGACCTGGATGGCTTCAAAGATGTGAACGACACGTATGGTCACCCAATTGGCGATGATGTATTACGCCTGGTCTTCAATCAAATGGCACGCGGCGTCCGCAACACTGATTTTCTAGCGCGATACGGCGGCGATGAGTTGACCCTGATCTTAACCCAATCAGATATGTCATCATCCAAGATCGTTGCCGAAAAGATCGTGGAGGGGATGAAGAAACTCAAATACAAACTCCCTGACGGCAAAAAGCTCAAACTCGGCATCTCTGGCGGCATCGCCCTCTTCCCCGTCAACGCCCGCAATGGACCCGACCTCCTGCGCGCGGCAGATGCGGCATTATACAAAGCCAAGAAATATGACCGCGGCACATTTCAGGTGGCGCGCGGTATTACCGGTCCGCTGGCAACGCATAACATTGGAGCAGAATAAGTATCGGATTGCTATTACGGGGGTTATAATTTTTACACTCATGTCACTCTGAGGGCGTTCTTTGCCCGAAGAGTCTCTAAAATAAATTAGAGACCCTTCGCTGTCGCTCACATCGTCCCAATGTCCTTCGGGAGGGTGACATTCCATAATGAGGAGAATCCAATGCATCGCAAAATCAAGATCATCCTGAATCCCATGGCAGATATGGGCAACGCCTGGCGCGTGGCGCGCGACCTGCGTTCCATCACAGAACAACATGGCGGCATCGATTGGAGCGGCACGGTCTACCCTGGTCACGCGATTGACCTTGCCAAACAATCTGAAGGCTACGATAGGGTCATCGCCATGGGCGGCGATGGCACGGTGCATGAAGTGATGAACGGGCTCATGCAAATTCCTGAAAACAAACGTCCCATCCTCGGCGTTGTGCCCGTCGGTTCAGGCAATGATTTTGGACATGGCATCGGCGCATCCACAACCCCCACTGAAGCACTTACGCGCGCGATCAACGGCGAATCATCCACCGTTGATCTCGGCTTGATGACCGATGGCGAAGGCCGCACAGAATATTTCGATAATACCCTCGGCATTGGCTTCGGTGCGACAGTCACCATCCGCTCACACAAGCTCCCCCTCCTGCGCGGATTCATCATGTATCTCACCGCAGTTTTACAAACCATCGCCCTCGACCACAATCCCATCCAAATGCAGATCGAATCAGACGGTGAAAAATGGGAACAGAGCGTGATCTACCTCATCCTCTGCAACGGACCGCGTGAAGGCGGCGGCTTCCTCATTGCACCTGATGCAAAAATTGACGATGGCATCTTCCACTACGCCATGATCACCAACGTCAGCCGCCTCATGATGCTCCGCATTGTGCCCGAGGTCATGAAAGGCACACACGGTCGTTTCAAACAAGTCAAGATGGGCACCTGCAAAAAATTCTCGCTCACCGCCAATCGCCCGTTATACATCCATGCCGATGGCGAGATCTATTCCGGTCCCGACTCAGACCTGCGCAAGGTCTCGTTTGAAATCCTGCCGAATGCGCTCAAAGTCGTGCGCGGCTAATTACAAATTACCAATTACAATTATTCATAAATCGTAATTGGTAATTTGACCTCATGCCTGACCTCACCCACTCCCTCCTCAAACAAGATATCGGACATCTCCGCATTATCGCGGAATTCTGGGGACTCGAATTGGATTCCAGCGATGTGGATTCAGCGCGGGATGAACTGTCCGCTGCGCTCCTCGAACCGAACCTGCTCGCTGAATTAATGGACTCGCTCTCCCCTCAAGCGGACTCTGCCATCACCGACCTCGTCACCTCAGGCGGACGCATTGCCTGGTCCACCTTCACGCGCAAATACGGCGACATCCGCGAAATGGGTGCTGGTAAACGCGACCGCGAACGTCCGCATCTCAAGCCTTCATCTACAGCAGAAATCCTTTTTTATCGCGGCATGCTCGCGCGTGCCTTCTTCGAAACCGACAAAGGCTCACAAGAATTCGCCTACATCCCTGACGATCTATTATTGCTCATCGAAAGCCGTAAAGCCGGAGGAGATGAGCAACCTGTCACAACAGAGGCACTCGGTCGCCCTGCATCACCCAAAGAAAAAGGGACAGAAATTCTCGCCAACGATTTTATTCTCGATGATGCCACGACCATGCTTGCCGCCCTTCGTATGGGCAAATCTCTGGAATCATTAACTCTGGAGTCCGACAGCTTGCTGTCGGGTTTGCAGAGTCTGCTCACCACCGCAAACCTCATCAAGAAAAACACCATCCAAGCCGAAGCTGTCAAAGCCTTCCTGGAAGCTCCACGTGCCGACGCGTTGAAAATTCTCCAAGACGCGTGGCTCGAAAGCACAACCTTCAATGAATTAAAACTTATGCCCGGCATCGTCTGCGAAGGCGAATGGACCAATCAGCCGCAAGAGACACGTGAGTTCTTATTGAACCTGATAGACGTCATCCCTGAAGGCAAATGGTGGAGTTTGAATTCCTTTATCCGCGATGTCAAAACTAAATATGCCGATTACCAACGCCCCGCCGGAGATTATGACTCTTGGTTTATCAAACGCGGATCAGACGGTCAATTCCTGCGCGGCTTCTCATACTGGGATCAAGTAGACGGCGCGCTCATCAGATATTTCATCACGAGTATTCTTCACTGGCTCGGGCAAGTGGATCTATCCATTGCGGAGGGAGCGACGGAGCCGACTGCATTTAGAATTTCATCGCTAGATAATAAGAAAGAAGAAAAAGGAAAGATAAGCGTTGCATCCACTGGCAAGATCACCATCCCTCGTGATGCTCCCCGCGTTGTACGTTATCAAGTCTCAAGATTTTGCGAATGGGAAGAATCGAAAGGTGATGATTACAAATATCGACTCACGCCCCACTCCCTCACGAATGCCAAGGAACAAAGATTGAAAGCCGAACAACTATTAGCGTTGTTAGTAAAGCACACCAACGGGAATGTTCCACCGTCGCTCGTCAAAGCCCTCAAGCGTTGGGAAGTGAGCGGCACCGAGGCTCGGGCTGAGACTCAAGTCGTTTTGAGGCTGAGCAAGCCCGAGATTTTGGAAGAGCTGCGGCGCAGCTCCAAAGCGGCAAAATATCTGGGCGAAGTATTAAGTCCAACTGCAGTGGTCGTCAAAGGCGGAGCCATCCAAAAAGTGCTGGAGGTGTTAATGGAGTTGGGCATATTAGGTGAAGGCGAGGCATGATGCGAACACGATCCCTACAAACCATTCTGCTGGCAGGTATCGGCGCTTTGATCTTCATCTACTGTATCTGGTGGACTCAAATGATCGGCAACGCGCAAGAACGGACGGGCACCGATTTCATGGCATTCTATGCCGCGGGTCGGGTCGCGCAATTGCACGGCTATCCCGATATGTACAATATCGAGTTCCAACAAAAAGTTCAGCAGACGGTGGTGGGGTTTGAATTGGGTGAAGGACAGGTGCTGTTGTATAACCATCTGCCCTATCTGGTGCCCCTGCTAAAACTTATCGTCAATGCAGATTATCAAGGGTCTTTTATACGCTGGGAAGTTTTGCTGGCGCTGATCTATCTTTTGACAATCTTGTTTTTGATCAATTCGCTTTTTGCAGACAAAGACCTTCAAACCCGTTTGATGCTGGCAGGCGGGTGTCTCACTTTTTTTCCGCTGTTTATTAGCATTTGGCAGGGACAGGATACCGCATTCCTTTTTCTGGGTCTAGCATTGTGGTGTGTGGGTATGCTAAAAAAACAAGACCTCACTGCCGCGCTCGGACTGACACTCGTCACGACCCGTCCGCACCTTTGTATTGCGCTGGCAGTGCCGTTGGTATTTAGACACTGGCGAATCGCATGGCGCTTTGCATGTCTGGCTGGGGCTCTGGCAATCTTCAGCATCCTAATACTGACTCCCAATGGTGTGCTCGGTTTTCTAAACCTGCTCCGCATTAGTGCAGAAGGTACCTGGTTCGGTATGAAACCAGAAGCGATGTATAACCTGCTTGGTCTCATCATTCGAAGCCTGCCGCCCCTTGATGCAAATACGATCAACATTCTGAGCTGGGTAGTATTTGGTATCGGGCTTGTTATCATTGCTGTACTTTGGGCGCGCGCAAAGAATATAGATGAGCGGCTGTTGGGATTAACGATCATACTGGTTATCGTCACCGCCCCGCATCTACACCTGCACGACCTGACGATATTGCTCATCCCCTTATTGCTAATCACAAAAAGTGAGCTCATTAAAACTTTACACCCGGCACTTTTGCTAATTGGCACTTCGTTCATCTTGCTCACGGGCATGTTGATAGACAGTCTGTATTATGTTTTGCCATACGGCGTATTGATCTATCTCGCCTGGGCTTTGACCCGGAATAAGGGCAGCCTGCAACCTGAACCTCTGCAGCTCAAAGAATAAGAAAACAGGGCGACTGTCACTAACAAGTTGTGACAGTCGCTTTTTGTTTAGTGGCTATAATGAAAACCTGCTGCTGGTCGAGTAGGCGGTGTTTGTCCGCAATATCGAGACCTGCAAATAAGTAAAATACTTTTGTTACTTGGTGGTCTCGATACGGTCTCGCTATCGCTCGACCTACTCGACCACCGTGAAACTTGATAAGGAGTCCCCCATGACCACAAAACTCGATTGGCTTACGCAGGAAATTGACGGCTTGAAAGAACAAGGCTTATACAATCGCATCCGCACGATTGGTTCGGCGCAGGGCGCACGCATCGTCGTTGATGGCAAAGATGTGCTCAACTTCTGCTCCAACAATTATCTTGGCTTGGCAAATCATCCCAAACTCGTTGAAGCTGCAAAAGAAGCCACGAAGAAATATGGCGTCGGTCCTGCCGCGGTGCGTTCAATTGCAGGCACCACTGATCTACATGTGCAACTCGAACAGCGCCTCGCCAAGTTCAAAGGCGCGGAAGATGTCATCACGTTTCAATCAGGCTTCACCGCCAATCTTGGAACCATTTCAGCGCTCGTTGCCAAAGAAGATGTGATTTTTTCTGACCGTCTCAATCACGCTTCGATCATTGATGGATGTCGACTCTCGGGCGCAAAGATCATCGCCTACGAACATAACGACCCCGGCTCATTGGAGGATGCGATCAAAGAAAACGCTTCATCCTACCGCCGTGCCTTGATCATCACGGACGGCGTCTTCAGCATGGACGGCGACATCGCCCCCCTCCCCGCCCTGGTGGAGGTCGCGAAGAAATATGACATCCTCTTCATGGTGGATGATGCCCACGGTGAGGGTGTGCTCGGCAAAGGCGGACGCGGCATCGTGGATCACTTCGGTTTGCATGGTCAAGTAGATATCGAAGTCGGCACAATGTCAAAGGCTTTTGGTGTCGTGGGCGGAATGGTCGCGGGCGACAAAGTCATCATCGAATGGCTGCGCCAACGCGGACGACCGTTCCTGTTCTCGTCCGCTGTCACCGCACCCGATGCTGCTGCATGTTTAGCCGCAGTTGACTTGCTCGAAGAGTCAACTGAACTTGTAGATAAACTCTGGGCAAACGCCAAATACTTCAAAGAAGAAATGAAGAAACTCGGCTTCGATACCGGCGTCAGCGAAACACCCATCACACCCGTAATGCTCGGTGAAGCTCCACTCGCGCAACAATTCAGCCGTGAACTTTTTGAAGAAGGCGTATTTGGCATGGCAATTGGTTTCCCCACGGTTCCGAAAGGCAAAGCCCGCATCCGCGTGATGATTTCTGCCTCGCACGATAACGATGATCTCGGTCAGGGCTTGGAAGCGTTCGCGAAGGTTGGAAAGAAGTTGGGAGTGATACAGTAATCAGTGAGCAAGTGATCAGTCATCAGTGAAAAGATCTCCGAGTTCTTTGAGAACTCGGAGATCTTCTGTTTACATGTCTACTTGTTTCCTTGTTCACTCCCTCCCTGTAACATACTCATATGTTGTTTTCGGCAAAAATCTATTGCATCTGTGGGGTTTAACTCGTACTATTCGGATTACCTTTCTCGATAAAGGCAAACAACTTCATATTGGAGGAATCCCATGCCCCGCTCTCCGTTAGCCAATCAAGTGCAAGAGATGCTGTCTGTTGTGCAAGAGTCCGTAGAACGCAATGTTTCCACCGAACAAGTTCTGGAAGAACGCCGCGCCGCTTCGTTAAGTCGGCGCGATTTTCTTAAGTTGGGTCTGGCAGGTGTTAGTGCGCTGGCGCTTGCACCGGCAGTAAAAGCTGTTAGTGCCGCAACTGCTCCAAAAGTCGTGGTGGTGGGCGCGGGGTTGGCAGGGCTGACCGCAGCCTATCGTCTCAAGCAAAACGGCTTCCTTGCAGATGTATATGAAGCCTCCGGCCGCGTCGGCGGACGTTGCTGGAGCGACACCAGCTTCTTCAACGATGGTCAGATCTACGAACACGGCGGCTGAGTTGATCGATCAGAGCCATACCCAGATCCGCCAGCTTGCCCAGGAGCTGGGATTAAATCTCGATAACCTTGTGTCGGCTGAGGTCAACGGGACCGAACCATCATATTACTTCGATGGTCAGCCGTATTCATATGCTCAGGCAACAAATGACCTCAAGCAAGTGTGGCAAAAAATCCACAGCGACGTCTCCGCCGCATCCTATCCGACTCTCTACAATAGCTATACCCAACGCGGCTGGGAACTCGATCACATGTCCATTATCGACTGGATCAACGAAAGTGTGCCAGGCGGCATCAATTCCAAGCTTGGTCAACTATTGGATGTGGCATACAACATCGAATACGGCGGCGAGAGCAGCGTCCAATCCTCGTTGAACCTGCTCTATCTGTTGGGTTATTCCGGTCAGGGACAACTCCGCATCTTTGGTCCATCGAACGAGAAATATCATGTGCGCGGTGGCAATGACCAGATCACCAGACTGATGGCACAGAACCTGGGCAGCCAGATCAAATTCAATCAGGAGCTGACCATTATCAAACAAAATACCAATGGCACTTTCTCACTCACATTCAAAAATGGAAAAATATCCACAAATGTGACGGCTGATAAGGTCATCCTCACGATCCCCTTCTCCATCCTGCGCTCTTCAGTGAATTATCAAAACGCGGGCTTCTCCACACTCAAGAAAACCGCCATCACCGAACTCGGCATGGGCACCAATTCAAAGATGCACCTCCAATTCACGGATCGCCACTGGGTTGGGCTTGGTTCGAACGGCGAGACCTATGCCGACACCGGCTATCAAAACTCGTGGGAAGTCTCACGCGGTCAAGCCGGGACCTCGGGCCTGCTCGTCAATTACACCGGCGGTAACTACGGTGCAACCTTTGGATCAGGCACACCCACCTCACGCGCGCAACAATTCCTCACACAGATTGAACCCGTCCTGCCTGGCATTACGCCCAAATGGAATGGCAAAGCGACGATCGATTACTGGCAGGGCTATCCATGGGCAAAAGGTTCCTACTCATTCTGGAAAGTTGGACAATACACCAAGTTCTCCGGCATGGAACGCGAACGCCAGAGCAACTGTCACTTCGCAGGTGAGCACACCTCTATTGATTTCCAAGGCTATCTCAACGGAGCAGTGGAATCAGGCGAACGCGCCGCAACCGAAGTATTGAACGATATTAAATAGCAAGCCGTGTTATAAAACAAAGACCTCCGAGTCGAAACTCGGAGGTCTTTTCATGTCTACTTGCTTGCCTGTTTACCTACTGTGCATACGCGTTCAAAAACTCATCCCATGCGGTCTGCAGGGCAAAATCGATCGTGGAGCGATAGTACGTGTAATTTGAATCCTTCTCGGTCGCCTTCGAGATGTGATAGATGGTGATGCCGTGTGTATCGGCATACGCATTGACGTGATATTGATGTAGCACCACACTATTCATCGCCGTCATCACCGCCTGACTCTTGGACTTGATGTTGGCATCGGTCACATTGCGGTTGATCTCATATGCCATATCATACAGATCCTTGTCCATGGGCGCTTGCCACATGCTGCGGGTTGCCACAAACGCCTTGGCATATTTGGTTCGGTTCGCAGTGAGCCCGTTGTTCAACGCCACCGCCCATTGATCTACGTCTGTCTTCAACGTTGTATAACGGCTGTCCACTGCCAAAGCCGCCCAGGTCTTATCAGCGTTGGCGCTCTGGCTGAACGCAACCGCCACCTGATCGGCGGTCATCAAGGGATTGGCGGCTAATTGCGCCAGCACCAGGTCATATTGCAGACCTTCCCAGCCGACGTACTCTTGAGAGCCGGTGATCGCAGTAGCATGTCCGTTCCAGAGATTCATGATCTCAATAGACGCCATGTTACAACCGTCATATCCAACCACATCAATGAAACCCAACGATGGGAGCGCGGCTTTCTCTTCTTCATAATCCAGCGTGTCAGCGCTGGTATCATCCAACATCACATAGCCCGGATGCCAGTTCCAGCCGTGCCCCCAGAAGATCAAGGCATAATGGTCAGCGGGATAGTTGGTTTTGGACCACGAGACAAAATCAATCAGCGTTTGCTTATCGCCCATATTGCGTTCACCCCAATCCGCAACTGCACTAGCGGCATCAGCTTTCATACCTTGTGTCACATGATAGAGCTTGGTCGTCTGCCAATCACCATAACTCGTATCGTAGCCGGGACCACGATCAGCGAGTGCCACGACCTGCACATTCGCGCTGGAACCGGTTGGCGCGAGTTCTGTTTCAAGATCTTTCACAACATAGTCTTCCAAATTGTTATCCCCCGAAATGTAAACCATCACCGTCCATTTGGCTTTTGGTGCAGGCGGCGCAGCATTGACTGTTCCAGTCGATGCCAGTACAAGAACGAACACGAACAAAATTGAAAAAACGAACTGTATCTTACGCATGGTGTCTCCTCTTTGGCAAAGAATTTTGAATGCGACGGACATTATGTTTCAGCAAGTTGTGAGTCTATACAAAGAGCCTCCTTGGATGGTTTATTCTTTCAAACAGTGTAGCACAAACAAAGTTCAGATTCAAACACGCGGCTTGCTTTTTCGTTTCAATCTTCTGCCTTTGATCATCAAGCCCTCGATCCATGCCGCGATCGGTTCAGGCGGCGGATATCCTTGCACATCAAATATTTTCTTTCCAGATAAAGATAACACGCGATTCGCCGCTTCGATGCCCGTTACACAAGCGCGTTCCAAAAAGAAGGCGGGCGTTTCATGCCGCACCCAATCGCCTGCGCAAAATAAATTCTGCCACGGCGTTTCGATTCCTAAATGTGTGCCGCGCGCGCCCAACGCTGGCAAGGTGTGTGTCGCCGCATTACGTTGTATAAATGGTTTGATCAGATGTCCCTTTAACTCAGGGAAGGCGCGATAAAAATCGGTGAGCACATTCGTCAGCAATACGGCATCGGTTTGTGCGAGCACTTTTTCAGGTCCATACACATGCACTTCGATGCACGAGCCGCCGGTCTCGGCATGCCACTTGCGATAGGCAGCATAAATCTTATCAAGCCAGAAAAAGTTGTGCATGATGAAGTCGCCGCTGAAGATTCCAGATTCAGGATGTTTGCGCGGCTCTTTGTCAAACCACAAGCGGATTACGGCGTGCGCGAGTCCGTGTGGGAAGAACAAACCATCAAATTGAAAACTGTTCTTGATAATGGATTCAGCCGCGGGTGAGTCTGAGGCGAGGATGATGAATGGAGATTTGATCGCATCGTGGACTCCAGCCTGTTCATAATGTGTAATCCAATCCCCATCTTTTTCCATGCGCTTCACTCGGGACTTGAACCTGATCTCGCCTCCGAGTTGCTTTATCTTTGCTGACAGATTTTCGCAGACCTCGCCGCCGCCATTGGGCAGATAATCAAAACGCCAGGCATCGCGCCGCATGAGCGTGTAAAAACGGAGGAA
>JAYUGV010000214.1:0-10075 GCA_043767565.1 Anaerolineales bacterium | reverse complement strand
CCGACTCGGGCTGCCAGTCCGAAGGACTTCCACGAACTGAGCAGGTGGCTTCAGCCCCGCTCACTACGCGCGAAAAACGGAAGTTATTTTTACACAGCGCCTTAGGTGTAAGTTCTTCTTTCCTTTCACTCCATTCTTCTGGACTACACTTTGTCGATTGTTTTAGCCCGCCCTAAATAATTTCTCGATGCCCATTCGCGAAAGCATCGGGGTCAAATACCGCCCAATAACCATTCAGGTATTCACAAAGATGAACTCTATGCCGCGCCTTGAAAGATTTCCCTGTCTCGCCAACATAATATGCAAGCAGCCCGTTGGGTCTAACTACACCCCAAATATAAATACCATATTGATCCGCAACAGGTTGATTAAAAAGCATCTGATCTAGTGTACCAAACCACCCAAATGGCCCAACGAAATCTAGCCTGATCGAATTCTCATTTTGAGCCATTATTAATTATTCTCCAATTGTGATTCTCTCTCAAGCGGGGGCAAGGTCAGCGGAACCATTCTGCTTAAGACCCCAATTGGGGGGTATCCCTAAAAGGGACTTTGCAGAATTAATTCTGCAAAACAGCTTATAGGCAGAATTATATGCCCGGCATCATGATAAGGCAACTTGCTCACTGCGCCGTATTGCCGCCGTCCACCAGCAGCAGATGACCCGTCACGAACGACGAATCGTCCGAAGCCAGGAACAACACCGCCTTCGCGATCTCTTCAGGTTTGCCGAAGCGCCCCATCGGGATATACGCGCTCGACTCTTTGACCGCCTCCTCCAAATTAACCGGGTCTGAGTATTCAAAGTAACCGCGCTCCAGCCAGCGGTCTACGAACGTATCGCCCGGGCAGACCGCATTCACGCGGATCTTCTCCCGCGCATGATCGAGCGCCATCGCCTTCGTCATCATGCCCACCGCGCCCTTGCTCATGATATACGGGAATGCATTCTTCCCCGCCACAACCGACCAATCCGAACCGTTATTCACGATCACGCCGCCGCCCTGTCTCTTCATATGCGGGATGACCAGTTGGCACATACGCCACACCGCCGTCACATTGATCGCGAGCGTATCGTTCCATACTTCCTCAGACGTGGTCTCCGCCGTCCCTTTCATGACGATGCCCGCGTTGTTGAACAAAATATCAACGCGACCGAATTCAGCTAGAGTCCGCTCGATGACACGGGAGCAATCGTCGGCTTTGGAATGATCTGCCTGGACGTAAACGCCTCGTCTGCCTTTTTGCCTGATCCCATCCAACACACCTTGACCTAACTCCGCGCGGCGTCCTGTGATCACTACATCCGCGCCTTCCTCTGCAAATAGAAATGCCGTCGCCTTCCCGATCCCCGATGTCCCGCCCGTAATGATTGCAACCTTGCCTGATAATCTGCCCATCTGAATTCTCCTTTTTTACCACAATGGGCACAAAGTATACGAAGGGAAATGCAAAAGGATTTAATACTTTGTGCCCTTTGTGTACTTTGTGTTTAAAATTTTTACACAAAGGATTTTACCCCTCTCAGGTAGGTGGAGGAACAGTTCAATGTATGAGAAAATACCTTGCATTTTGAAAGAGGTGAGTATGACGATTTACGGTTTGAACATGGACGGTCTCGGCACAGATATGCGCGAGGCACGGATCAAGCGTGCCGCAGTCGGTGCGCTCTATGGTTTTCTATGCGGCACGGCTTTTGTAGTGATGGCGGCTTATATCAATATCCTATTGAACCCCGACCTGCCCTTTGGCGTGGATTGGTCGGTGTGGCTGATGCGCCTGCCCTTCATCACGTTGGGGTTGGCGCTGGTCGGCGCGGTCACATGCTGGTGGCACGAAGCTTGGCTTGGGCTGGCTAGCGGCGCTGCAGTTGCGGCGGCATTGGCGTTGACCGTTTCATTGTTTTCATCGCAGGTGCCTACCGGTTTGAAGTTCGTAGTGGGAGTCTTTATCCTCGTACCGATCGCCGCCATGACCCTGCCGATCGCCTATCTGCTGCGTTGGGTCACCGAACGGCATGCCGCGGCTCTGCACGCTCAGTGGGGCAATGCGCGTATTGCCGGACTATTGATCATCGTGCTGGCATTGGGCGCCGGGTGCGGATACTTCACGAAAACCTCATCGCATGGAGTGGACGTTGCCCGCTTTATGAACGGCATGTTACAAAACCCAACGCAGGAAAAAAATCCGCTTGGCGAAATAGCGGGTGTGTTGGCGCGTCAGGATTCGCGCTATAAACTCTATCAACAAAAATCCACCAGCTCCACCGAAGGCTATGACTTCCACATTGAATATGCAGACGGATTTGCCGTACACTGCACAGTCATCGCTTATCCGGGCACGAATCCATTTATCTCGGCTTGCGAAACGGATCAATAATTAAATAGTAACGCTGACGCGAAGCGCGCAGAGAACGCAGATTTGTTCTTTTTTGAATCAGCGAAAGTCAGCGTTTATCTGCGCCCCACATTTTTAAGTCGCTTTAGGCAGCCACAGAATATAAACATACCTTGACGTGACACTTCATTCGCAATACCATACACCCCATGACCGATCACATCACAACCGTATTTTTCGATCTTGACGGCACGCTCCGTCACAGTGTCCCTGAAGGCGGCGAAGTCGCCAGCGCCTATGCCGCCACGCTCGGACTGCACTTCAATGCAGAAGATCGTCTGCGCGCCGCGCGTTGGGAGTATCTCTACTGGGCAAGTTCTGCCGATCTGCGCGATGATCTGCTGGCGCATTCATCCGATACCGAAAAGTTTTGGGTTGAATACAGCCGCCGCCGACTGATCGCCCTCGGCGCCTCCACACAGCAGGCTCTTGAACTTGCTCCCCGGGTATCGAAGCACATGGGCGCAGAATATAAACCGGCTAGCATCGTCCCTGACGATGTGCGGCGCACGTTACCGGTGCTGCAGCAGGCGGGCTACAAGATGGCGGTTGTTTCCAACCGCGATGAACCCTTTCAGGACATATTGATCACACACGGCCTCAGCGAGTTCTTCCCGTATGCGCTGGCGGCTGGCGAAGTGGATAGCTACAAACCCGATCCCTATGTCTTTGAACACGCCCTCAAGCACATGCATGTGACCGCGCGCGAAACCGTCTATGTGGGCGACAATTATTATGCCGACGTGATGGGCGCGCGTCGTGCCGGACTTCAGCCTGTGCTCTACGACCCGTACCTCATCTTCCCTGACGCCGACTGCACCATCATCCGCTCCTTCGATGAATTGCTCCCTGTCATCGCAGCGTTTTAATTATGTCACTCTGAGCGGGGCGAAGAGTCTCTTGGATTATCGTAGAGATCCTTCGGTCGCGAGTACGTTCCCTCAGGATGACATGCTTTCGCGCAAACTCATGACAGCCCTTCGGGATTGAAAAAAATATCCCACAACCTATAATCATCACACTCCTTCGGAGTTGTTCTGCGTAAGATGAATTAGTTGTTTTTTCTCGCAAGACATATTAATAATAACCGACGTATAATATCCAAATATTAAGCAGGGCGGATATCCATGTATTTCAAAAAAGGAGCGAGCTATGGCATGGGAACGTAAAATGATGCGGACTGTTCGTGTTCGAAATGAACGAAAGACTGGCACATTGGCGCGCTTGTTATCCGCCATCGCCGGTGTGGATGCCTCCGTCGGCAGCATGGACATGATCACCGAGACCGCCCAAAGCGTGGTACGTGATATCACCATCTACGCTGATGACGCTGAACACATGGACAAGGTCATCGAGGCGATGCGTACCAATGAAGGCACACGCGTGCTCGAGGTCCGTGATGAAGTGCTGGCGCTCCACACCAAAGGTAAGATCGCCATCCGTTCACGTTTCCCCATCGATTCGATCGCCACCTTGCGCCGCGTCTATACGCCCGGCGTGGCTGAAGTCTGTTTGAAGATCGCCGATGATCCGTTGCTGGCGCGGCTGTATACGAGCATCAGTCACTTCGTTGCGATCGTAACAGACGGCTCCGCCGTGCTCGGCTTGGGCGATATTGGTGCGCTGGCGAGCATGCCCGTGATGGAAGGCAAAGCCATGTTGATGGAAACTATGGTCGGTCTTTCAGGTATGCCGATTTTGTTGAACACCAAAGATCCCGATGAGATCGTTAATGCCATTGCTGCCATCTCGCCGACCTTCGCCGCGATCCAACTCGAAGATATTTCCGCACCGCGTTGTTTCGAGATCGAAGAACGTTTACAAGCCCTGCTCGATATCCCAGTCCTGCACGATGACCAGCACGGTACCGCCGTGGTCAGCATAGCCGCATTAAAGGTTGCAGCGAATCGCGTCGGTGTGGACCTGAATAAAG
The DNA here is from genome assembly GCA_043767565.1 of Anaerolineales bacterium. Classification (GTDB taxonomy): domain Bacteria; phylum Chloroflexota; class Anaerolineae; order Anaerolineales; family Villigracilaceae; genus Defluviilinea. Next base: position 5,745 of record JAYUGV010000214.1, on the reverse strand, counting down.
TGAAGATCGGTCAGATCGGTCTGGGCGCAGCCGGAAATGCGATCGGGAAGATGTTAATGAATTTGACTGGCAATCCAGTTCTCGGGTCGGACCTGAACCGCGAAGCAGTCGCAAGGTTTGTGCGTGAGGGCGGCATCGCATCCAGTTTGGAAGAGATCATGGCTGAATGTGATATTGTCGTCGCCACCACCGGTGTGCCAAATCTTATCAAGCCTGAGATGGTGCGCAAGGGACAGGTTATTCTTGCGTTATCCAATCCGAATGCAGAGATCGACCCCGATGTGGCGCTGGCGCACGGCGCAGCTTTTGCAGCGGATGGGAAATCTGTGAACAACGTGCTGGGTTTCCCCGGCATCTTCCGCGGCGCTGTCGATTCAAATTCCCCGCGCATCACACATGAGATGTTGATCGCCGCAATGGAAGTGCTCGTGCGTATGACGCCTGCTGGCGAACTTATGCCCAACCCGCTCGATAAGAAAGTGCATCTCGAAGTGGCGCGCGCTGTAGCCGAGACCGCCATGAAACAAGGCATCGCCCGCGCTGAGTTTGTCCCGTACGTAGAGGGCTAATTTATAAATCCTTTGCCACGGAGTACACTGATTTACACTGAATGAATAGACCCGCCTTGGCGGGTCTATTCTTATATGTAGGACTTACGCAAAACCAAAAAAGGATCCGCTAATCTATGCCAATCTCCGCGAATTTGTAAAAGATTAGCGAAAATTCGCGGGGATTGGCGGACAAAAAATCACTTTGCGTAAGTCAATATGTTTAAAAAATCTGTGTTCAATTCGCAAGATCCGTGGCTAAAGATCCTAAACTTTCTCCTTGGTTGATTCTTTGCTTATGTTTTCAACTCTTTGAAAAAGCGCAATTTATGACCACGTGAGATATATGCTCATGGCACATTTATCTTACCCAATTTTCCCCGGCTCTGCAATCTGACAAAAGAACTGTTTTTATATGACAAGGTGACTCCTAGTACAATGGACATATGTCCCCCGCTTCCCGACTCAGCCCAAGTCTGCTCCCCTTTCAACAGGGCGGACTCGACTCCTTATGCGGACTCTACTCCATCATCAACGCCGAGCGCATGATCAACCGCTCCCCTGATGAAGAGACCCAGCAACTATTCAATGATCTTGTCCACTTCCTTTCAAGGCGTAGACTATTGGATAAATTCCTGATTGGCGGCATCCATCACCATCAAATGCTGCTCATTCTCGATAAAGTTGTCGGCAAGCAGCGTATTTCCCATGTTCAAGTTCCATGGCGCGGTGTTCCCAACCCGCCTCTGACCACGTTCTGGCAATCCTTGCAGTATTTTCTGAATGGCACGCCGGGGCGGGCGATCATCCTTGGCATGGAGGGCTACCACGAGCACTGGACCGTGATCGAAACCATCACCAGCCGCTCCATCCTGTTATACGATTCAGCCAAGATCAAACGCCTGCCGCGTCACCATTGCACCACCGTCTACACCACCAATAAACGCAAACATTTACTCCTGCCAGCCCAAACCTATTTCCTATCGAATGAGGTTGCCTATGAATAACAAACCGAATGATTTGAGTGAACTCCTCGCCAGCCTCAAAGGAGAGTTCTATTGCTACTTCACCACTATGGGACGTGTCACCGGCAACCCGCATGAGATCGAGATCTGGTTCGGGCTCAACGACACAACCCTCTATCTCATGTCTGGCGATGGCAAATCGGACTGGGTGAAAAACCTCATCAAGTATCACGCTGTCACTGTGCGAATCAAACAACATATCTTCAACGCCACCGCGCGCCTCGTCAAAGACGAAGCCGAGCAAACGCTGGCACGCACCATGCTCGCCGATAAATACAAAGAACGCGAGACCGATGGCTCATTGAGCGAATGGGCACAGTCTGCGCTGGTGGTAGGGATCGATGTGTGATGTGTTGATAGATCGTTTCAAGTATTTCTTTAATGTTGAAAGAGGTATCCATGCGACCCGATAACCCGATGCGGAATTTTGATCCGCGTAAAGTGGCTTTCTATGAAAAAGAGAACTACGTTGCTTATTATCAAAAAGACTGGTTCAAGCTTTTGCGTGTCTCAGTGGGCTTGGTGAAAGCGTCTTTTGCGCTGTCAGTATGGCAGGCGATTCGGGGAGCCTATCTCGTTGCTCGTGCAGAGATTGCCTTCGCACCATTTCCAGTGAATGATGTTCCTAAAGCGGAAGCTTACATGCGGCGTTTCTATCAAATGATCAAAGATGCGCATCACGAAGACTTCGATGTAGAGCGTGCTGCACAATTGGAAGTCAAGTGGTGGATCGTACATCGCAAATTATTTGGCAACGCTGAAAATCAAGAGTTGGTCAACGCCTTGGCAAATTTATATATTAGACTTTATCGGAAATTAAATCGGGACGCTGATTCACGCAGAAAACGCAGATTTTCTCTTTTTGAATCAGCGAAAGTCAGCGTTTTTCAGCGTCCAAAAATTGGTTCTTTACTTATTACCGATAAAGTCTATTGAAGCGTATGGTGTTGACTCACCCAAGCTCAAAGAGTCCGCGCGCGAACGGGCGCTGGGCATGTTGTATTCTGATCTGTGGGTGAATGCGGGGAAACTGGAAAATAGTCCGTTGTTGGCGCAAGAGGAAGAAGCGTTGTATAAATCCTATTTACTATTGAAAGAGACGATAGCATAATCCAGCACATTAGAGATGGGGCAATACAAAACTTTGAATGATATCTCAATACATGCCTGGCTTTTCTCGGAGTAAAATTCTTTGAACTTCAATCAGGAGTAATCACTATGGGTGTCATGTTACAAACTTTCTTTTGGGATTGTCCGCGCGAGGACCATAAGGAATTCCAGTGGTGGAATACCATTCGCGAGCAAGTGCCTGCTTTGGCGGAGGTGGGGTTCACATCTTTGTGGCTGCCGCCGGTGCATAAGGCGGCGAATTTGAATGGACCATCCATGGGCTATGACCCATATGATTATTACGATCTCGGCGAGTTCGATCAGAAGGGGACGATCCCCACGTGGTTCGGAACGCGCGCAGAGTTGAATCAGCTGATTGAAACAGCACACAGCTACCGGTTGAGTCTGATCGCGGATATGGTCCTGAATCACAACAGCGGCGCGGATGCGCAGGAAGTGAATCCCATCACCGGTCGGTCACGCTGGACTCTGTTCGATCCAAAGAGCGGTAAGTTCCCGCGCAATTGGGAATGTTTTCATCCGAGCATGTATGAGACGTGGGATGAAATGACCTTCGGTGATATGTCTGACCTCGCGCATCGTAATCCGTATGTGTATTCCGAATTGCTCAAGCTGACGCGCTGGTTGATCGAAGAAGTCGGCTTCGATGGTTTTCGTTATGACTTTGTCAAAGGCTATGGCGCGAACACCATCACGGCGATTCAGGAATATCGTTATATGCGTGATGGTCAACCGGTTGTGCCGTATGGAGTCGCCGAGTTTTGGGATAATGCGCGCGCTATTGAGAATTGGGTGGAGCTTGCCAACTTCTCGAACTCGAATCCGGTGGATGCGTTCGATTTCCCATTGCGTGAAATGCTCAAAGCGTTATGCGATCAATACGGGTTCAGCCTGCGCAGCCTCCCCACGTGGGAAACGGTTTTGCAAAAACAATCCATGACCACAATGACGTTTGTTGAAAATCATGACCTGCGCGATGAGGGACGTCCCATCATCAACGATAAATTGCTCGCGTATTCATATATCCTCACGCATGAGGGCTATCCGTGTGTGTTCTGGAACGATTACTTTAATTTGAATCTCGCGCTCAGCGATACGCCAAACGGCATTGCCGCACTCGTCAGCGCGCACGAAAAATACGCGGGCGGCAACACCGAAATCTTGTATGTGGACGACAATCTCTACATCATGCAGCGCACGGGGTTTGAAGACAAGCCGGGACTCATCTACGTGCTCAATAATCGCGGTGACAACTGGAACGGACGCATGGTCACGACGAAGTTTACCAACGCCTCTTTCCAACCCGTAGCTTGGTGGAGCAAAACGGACCTGGCTCGCCCGATCACCCAGCCCACCGACCGTGACGGTCGCGCGCAGTTCTATGCGCCCCCGCGCGGGTATGCCGTGTATGCCGTGAAGACATAACAGTTGTTAGGCTGGGACAAAAGTACTATCCCGGTTTTGTTAAGTTCATAGGAAGTCTTATTGTGCTACCATGAAAGTGGTGGCACTTTATTAACTACAGTTTGGAGGCAGTTATGAACACAAGTAAAAGATCGATTCCGCGATGGCTTTTGCTGGCAGGGTATCTGGGGATCATCACGGTCATGGTGGGATGCGCCGCGTTTGGCGGTGGCGCACAGCTGAGCGAAGATGGTTTGTTTCGTTTGAATGACAAAATCGTCGAAGTAAAAAATGATAATGGCGATTGGGTGCCGGTGGGTGGCGCATCCTTTGAACTGGTCGGTAAACTTGAAAGCACCGATCCCTGGACCGTGGCTGGCACCAAACTTGAGACTCGCGATACAACCCAAATAGAAGATGGTTTGGAGGTTGGTGCATTGGTGCGGGTGCGGGGCGTTGTACTGGAAGATAAAACCTGGGTGGCTTATTCCATCGAACTTGCTGACGCACAAACTGAGCCTATTGTTGTTTTGATCGGTACCGTGGATTCCACTGATCCCTGGGTGGTAAATGGGATCTCGCTCAATGTAACTGCTGATACCGACATTCAGGGAGACATTACCACTGGCATGATCGTCCGTGTGGAGATTCGGCTCGCGCCAGATGGCACCTGGGAAGTGATCAGCATTGTCCAATTGAGTGATGTTACCCAGACATCTGGTTGTGTCACGGTCATTGCCACGGTTGTCAGTGTGAATGGCAATGAGATCCGATTTTTGGGCTGGCCCTCAACGGTGATCTTTGAGCCTGCTGCTCAAACTGAAAGCACAGCTGTGAGCACGGCGGTGAATGAAAACGACAACGAAAACAATGAGGATGAGAACGAAAATGAAAACGATGATGAAAACGAGGACACTGACGGCTCCATAACCGACATTACAACCATCAGCGTGGATCAGGTGGTGCAGGCTGTTGTATGCATTTCCGATAACGGTCAACTGGTGATCGTCCAGATCATTATTCTAAATGACGACCACGATGGCGGCACGTCTTTTGATAATGGTGAAAAAGTATTGATCTGTCACAAGCCCAATAAAAAGGGCGGGCATACATTGAGCTTGCCCCAATCGGCTATACCTGCGCATCTCGGTCATGGCGATACGTTGGGAGCTTGCCCTTGAAATAGCGCGATGTCGCGCTCCAGCTTTATCGTTAGTTAACCCAAGTTGCCACCTTGCATTGATGATCCCCTCACCCCGTTTAAGACGGTTTTTAATCAAGACGGTTCCCCCCTCTCCCGATGGGAGAGGGCAGGGTGAAGGTTCTCAGTCGGATAACGGCGAGAATCTATGGAAAGGTAGCATTGAGTTAGTTAATTCAATCTTTCGTCCTGAGCGGAGTGCCGAGCGCCAGCGAGGAACGCAGTCGAAGGACAACTAACCTGAGGGCTTCATTGTTCGACTACGCTCTGCTCAAAGTGAAGTCCTCTTTCAAAATCTTCTCCAATGTCTCCAACAAAAACTCCGCATCGGATTCACTGAACGGCATCGGCGGGCGGATCTTGACTACATTGTGATAGGGTCCGTCCGTGCCGAGCAGGATGCCGTGCTCACGCATCCGGTTTGAGATAAAGCTTG
>JAYUGV010000213.1:0-4061 GCA_043767565.1 Anaerolineales bacterium | reverse complement strand
TTGGGAATTGCCCAAAAAGCGCGGTCGACCTTCGACTGCCATGCTTCAACTGGCTCAACATTGGACAATTTGACCACGGTTAAGTGTAGTGACACCTGCGCAGCTTGATCCGGGAGATTGTTGGACATGACCTGCCGATCGCCATCACTGAACTTAATTCTGACCCCAGCAATGCACAATTACAGAAAGCTTCGCCCGATTCTTTCTACAATTCAATCTGGTACGCAGATGTCCTCGGGCAGCTAATGAACGCTGACGTTTTCATGGTCAACCAGTGGGTGCTCTCACAGCGCACCACCGGGCTGGGACTACTAAAAGGCGACCAAGTCCAGCCAACTTTCTATGTCTTTCCTCTTTATAAGAACTTCGGCAGTGAACAAGTCTATGCCGCCTCGGGCGTGACAGATGTAGATATCTTCGCCGCCAAACGCGCGGATGGCACGCTAACTTTAATGGTGATCAATCTATCAGACACCGAACAACACACTCCGCTTCAAATAAAAGGCGTCAAATTGACCGAAGCAGAAGTCTGGCTCTTGGATGCGACTCACAACGCCGAGAACCTAGGCACACAACCTTTCCCAACTGATGGCACAATCACTCTGCCCGCTCAATCAGCTACGCTCTTCGTGATTAAATAAGCTGACTTTAGAAGAGAAATGCCCCGTTCGATCCGTGTATACTTTTTACCCAAAATAACAAAAGGAATTTCTGATGGCTTCGACAATCTCGAACAAAGGCTCGGTAGTTATTCCAGCTGAATATCGCAAGAAATACAACCTGCACGCTGGGGTAAAAGTTGTCATTGTAGATTATGGCGGCGTGCTTGCCATTGTCCTTGCCGTGAAAGACCCCATCAAACAAGGCTATGGCTTCTTGAAGGGAAACTCTTCTATGGCTCAGGACTTAAAAAAAGACCGCGAGCTTGAGAACAAAAGAGACTTGAGACTCGCCAATAGTTAAAAAGGAAGAACTCCGAAATAAGGACGGAACTATGCCATCACGCTCAAGGCGAAATCGCAAACAAACAGACAATTCCAGAACAGAGGCGGACAAGATTCTCGAAATGATGTTTACGCAGGGAAAGGCGCAATTTGGCAGCGCCATGAAATCTTTCTGGCTCCATGATGGCGAATTTTGCCCAGGCTGTCTGACGCGCCCCATTGACAGGATCAAGTTCAAAGGTAAGGAAGATGCTCTGTCAATCAACGGCTTCATGTATCGTCCGCGCGGCGTGTTGATCGGATACTTTCTCTGCGAGGTTTGTGCCAATTACATTTTCACAGAAGCGGAGAAGAATCCGTACAAACAGACACCCCTGCACACCGACATCGAACATAACTTGATCGCCGCCTATCAAAAGTATTTGATGTCAATGGATGCGTGAGAGTTGCTGTCGATTTTATAAGAATTCGGCTTGCGAGGTCATCTAATAAGTGCTAAACTCAAAGTGTGAAATTTGAGATCGTTGACGAAATCGCGGAAATAGAAACTATCGCGGTCGGCTCCAGCATCCGTGACTTGACATATTTACAAAAAATGCATGGACGTGGAAGATGGAGAAAACTAAAGGGCTTTGCTCATGTCAGACTGCCAAACGGCAACATTCGCCATGTTGAACTGCACTGGTATGAAGCGCATGGGATCGGTCAAAAAGACATCAAGATCAAAAGATATTTGGATTAACCTATGAGTACAAAAAAACATTTCGTTCTTTGCATTGATAACACAGACTACGAAGCATCTTTAATCACGAGAAAAGTCTATGAAGTCCTCCCTGACGAACAGGCGGAGAAAGATGACCTGCTCCGAGTGATCGATGAAAGCGGTGAAGATTACCTTTACCACATCAGCCACTTCGTTTTCATTCACCTACCAGCCGAAGTGGAAAAGGCATTGATCGCGGCGTAGATAGCATCGGCATGGGAAAACATGTCTCGAAGTCAACAAGCGAGCGGACATAGCATCTGCTCGCTTGTTTTATAATGTGAATTCAATTCGTAAGTGCAACAGATGTTTGATAGAACACTTCAAAGGTGATTTATGCGGATTGCCATCATTACCATTGGAAGCCGGGGAGATGTCCAACCCTATATCGCTTTGGGACAGGGTTTAATCAAAGCTGGTCATACTGTACGGCTGGTGACCCATAAGAATTTTGAAGCCTTTGTCAAATCGTATGGGCTAGAATTCTGGCCCATACGCGGAAATTCACAGGAGATAATGGGCAGCCATGAAATGCGTGAGCTCTCGGAGAAAAAAGCGAATATCGTTGCAACCGTGAGACACATGCAAAAATCAGCGGAACGCGCAATCAATGAATGGATGGAGGATGGACTCGTCGCCTGTCAGGGAATGGATTTGTTAATCGCCAACAGCGTGGGCTTGACCATCGGCAGCTCGCTGGCAGAGAAATACCATCTGCCATTGCTTCAAACTTATTTATTTCCGATCACCCCTACTAGAGCTTTTCCCAGCATGCTCATCCCGCCAAATCTGACAAATTTAGGAGGCGCTTTTAATCTCATATCCTCTCATCTAATTCTACAGTTAACGTGGCTGGGGGCTCGGCCCATACTCAACCGGGCGCGAAAAAAAGTACTTGACCTGCCTCCCGCTTCCTTCGTTGCCTCTCAAGCCCCCGGCTCAAATGGTCTTCCCGTGCTTTATGGATTCAGCCCATCCGTAATCCCGGCACCTGCAGATTGGGGCGCTGATGATCATGTTACTGGTTATTGGTTCCTCGATCCAGCCGCTGATTGGACGCCGCCTCCAGACTTGCTGAATTTTCTGCAAGCTGGTTCTCCCCCCGTGTATATTGGGTTTGGGAGCATGGGCAGTCGCGATCCGGCAGAGACCACTGACCTGGTCTTACAAGCTTTGGCAAAGACACAACAACGTGCCATTTTACTTTCTGGTTGGGGTGGTATGCAAAAGACGGAATTACCAGATTTTGTATTTATGATTGACTCGATCCCGCATGCATGGCTCTTCTCGCACGTCGCGGCTGTGGTGCATCACGGCGGCGCAGGGACAACTGCCGCGGGTCTCAGAGCGGGTGTGCCTTCCATCCTGATTCCATTCCTCGGCGACCAGCCATTTTGGGGTCAGCGTGTTCACGATCTCGGAGTTGGTCCCGCACCGATTCCACGTTCAAAACTAACCGTTGACCGACTCGCACAGGCAATTCAAGCAGCCGTCACGAATACAGCCATGCGTCAACGCGCTGCTGAATTAGGTTCGAAGATTCAAGCAGAAGATGGAATTGCAAATGCGGTGGAAATCATTCAACGGATTGAAGGAATTAAATCGTGAAGTAAACAATCGGTGGTTAATGGCGCGGGGAGATTTAGTCGATCCCCCCTTTCCGTTTATAATGTGGCGGGCAAATTACGATGTACGCACCAATTCCCGCTGTCCACTGATTACTGTTCACTATGTCACTGATCACTGTCTCCTCCCTCTCCAAATCCTTCGGCGCCGCGGATATTTTCAGCGGGGTCTCTTTCACCGTGGACAAAGGCGCGCGCATGGCGATTGTCGGTCCCAATGGCATCGGCAAGACTTCGCTCATGCGTATCCTTGTCGGCGTGGATCAGGCTAGTTCGGGATCAGTCAACCGTTCAAGGGGAGTCCGAATCGGGTATTTGTCGCAAGAGGCAGATTTCAAAATGACGGGCACGATCTGGACGGCGTGTGAATCCGTTTTTGAGCATTTCAAAGCCGAGCAGGAGGAATTGCATCGGCTCGAAGGCTTGATGTCTGACCCCGAACAAATGGAAGAAGCCATGGAGCGCTACGGAAAATTGCAGGAAGAATTTGAGCGGCGCGGCGGCTACACCTACACAACAAAAATTCGCACGGTGTTGACGGGCTTGGGATTCAGCGAAGCCGATTACCAGCTTGACCTCGACCATCTTTCCGGCGGACAACGCACGCGCGGATTTCTGGCGCGCCTCCTGCTCGAAGACCCGGATGTGTTACTGCTCGATGAACCCACCAACCATTTGGATATTGCCGCTGTGGAATGGCTCGAAGGTTATTTGAGTCAGTGGGAAGGC
>JAYUGV010000212.1:0-4063 GCA_043767565.1 Anaerolineales bacterium | reverse complement strand
CCGTGTGGGTGGTGCCGTTCCCGTATTGGGTGGATACGCGGTTACCGGCAGTGTGGGCGGGCATCCCGAACCGCGATATGGCGATGTGGACTGAGAATCTGGCGAGCACGGTAGAATTGACCGGACCGAAGTTGTTCATTGTGAAGGCGAACCTGGAAGACCCGACCGCGAACGATCAGAAATCGCTGGATATTTTGGAAGCGCTTTACCCAACTGGACAGTTACGCATGTTCCAGTCGGATATACCGGGTCATGACTTTTGGATCTTTTTTGTGCCAGCCAACTAACCACTGAGTCACGGAGACACTGAGAAAATCAGTTAACCGCAAAGCGCGCCAAGCTCGCAAAGATTTAAAGTTTTCTTAGCGGACTTCGCGGGCTTTGCGGTAAAACAAAAAATATGAATCGCAATAACAAATATTCCTGGCTTTATGATGTGCTCTTTCTGCTGGTGTTGGTGCTGGCAGGTTATTTGCGTTTGACCGGTGTCAATTGGGGCGAAGGTCAACACCAGCATCCCGATGAAAACTTTTTAGCGGGTGTATTGGGCAGTTTGCAGGCGCACAAATGCGCCGATGCCACTATCCCAGTGGAAGCGTGCCCGCCCGAACAAAAACAATGGATCAGTGTTGGGGATTATTTCAACAGCAAGACCTCCACACTGAATCCCTACAATCGCGGATACTCGTTCTTTGTATACGGTAACCTGCCGATGACCATTGTCCGCATTGCGGCGGAGGCTTCCAATCAAATTGATGTGAAGATACTGGGTCGGCAATTCTCCGCTCTTGCCGATCTGTTTACGATTCTGATTTTGTACTTCATCGTCGCGCGTCTGTATGACCGCCGCACAGCGTTGCTGGCATCGCTCTTCTCGGCATTGACCGTGATGCAGATCCAGCAGTCGCACTTTTTCACGACCGACTTGTTTGTGAATCCCTTTGCGTTTTTGGCGATCTATTTTGCGGTAGCAATTGCAGATAAGAAGGAAGAGAATAGAGAACAGATAATAGTGACTGGGGATTCATTGAACGAAGTAGTTGACGATGCCCAGCAGACAACCCTCGGTACACAATTCCCTACTCTCCAATCTCTACTCTCTAATCATCTTTTCCTCTACAGCCTCGGTTTCGGCGTTGCCTACGGTATGGCGCTGGCATCGAAAGTGAATATTTATCCGCTGGCGGTTTTGCTGCCGGGTGCGTTTGCGCTGCGGTATTTCATCAATCGAAAAGCCGTGACCGCAGACGACCGACCGCAGACCGAAACCGACGAAGCGTCGTTAGCGGTCAGCGGTCTGCGGTCTGCGTCTACTGATTACTGGTTACTGATCACTGCCTGCCTCCTCGCTGGCGGACTCGCGGCATTCATTTCCTTCCGTATCTTCCAGCCGTATGCTTTTGATGGATTATTACCCAGTAAACAATGGATCGCCAATATTCAGGAACAACGGGTGCAGGCGAAAGGCGATGCCGACCTGCCATGGAATCTCCAATGGGCGCGGCGCACACATCTATATTCATTTGTAAACTTAACCGTTTGGGGCTTGGGTCTGCCGCTAGGTATTTTGGCGTGGCTTGGTTTTCTGCACATGGCTTGGCGCATTTTCAAAGGCGAATGGCGGCATGCCCTGCTCTGGGGTTGGACTGCGGCGTACTTCGTCTGGCAATCCATGCAATTCAACCCGACCATGCGTTATCAATTGCCGATTTATCCGTTGCTGGTCATGATGGCGGCGTGGTTTATTTTTGAGTTGGCAGGTTTGAAGGTTGAAAAGTTTAAACGTTTCAACCTGCCATTGATTCTCGCCAGCCTGCTGGGCATTACAGTTGTTACATTAACAGCTGCGTGGGCTTTCGCCTTTCAAAGCATTTATGTGCGTGATGAGCCGCGCATTGCCGCTTCGCGTTGGATCTTCCAGAACATTCCCGGTCCCATTAATATGGAGATTCAACAAGCGGACGCTTCCACCTATAACCAGCCTCTGCCGTTCCCAACCGGAACCTATATTCAGCCTGAGGCGCCTTATCAGACGACATTCACTGCCCAAGATAATGGTTTGTTAAAAGATGTTTTGATTGCCCATGTTGCCGCTGTCCCGGATCAAGCTGCAGCCCAGTTGTATTTGACCGTCTGGCAGAACTTGAACGACCCGCAGCCGCTCGCCTCGGCGTTTACAGTCCCGTCCCAAAACGGGGACTCGCCCCTGGCACAAGATGTCAATTTCGATATAGCCCCGGTACTGACAGCTAATCAAACTTACTACTTGAAGTTTGAGATGGTCGCCTCTGACGGGCGGGTAAATGTTTGTGGTCCTGCGCATGTGATGATCCAGGCGGCTGACCAAACGACAGAGCAGCCGGTTGATATAGCAGCACCGTGTACGGTGGCGCTTGGCAGCCCCTATTCTATGGTGTTTGTTCCGCAGACGACCGGCACGCTGAACCAGATCCTGCTGGAACACGTTGTCAATGTAGATGCAACCATACCCACCGACTCGCATACATTAACGCTCTCCATCTCAAAGGATCCGAGTATTGCGCCTGAGCAAATACTCGCTAATGCTTCAGTGACGGGCACGTTCACCACCGCCAACGATCCGCGCGGCGATACATATACACTCAAACTCGATAAACCGATCGCTCTCGAGTCTGGTACGCAGTATTATCTGCGCCTCGAAACGGACTCGGGTCTGCTTTCCATCACTGGCGCGGCGGTCTCCAACGAAACAGATTATGACTACGGTTTGCCCTTCCGCATTGACAGTTACGACGCCTTCGGCGGTATCTATCGCGGCAATCTGAACCTCCAGGTTTATTGGGACGATAACACTGATAAGCTCAAGCGCTTTGTCGATACGCTCAGCCAAACGGATTACATCTTCATCCCGACCAATCATCAATATGCCCAGATCACGCGCCTGCCCGAACGCTATCCGCTGACGACGCTGTATTATCGTGAGCTGCTGGGCTGTCCGTTGGATGCGGAGATCATTCCCTGTTATCACGAAGCCAAGCCGGGCGATTACAATGGTCGCCTCGGATTCGATCTCGTCGCGGTCTTTGAGACCTTCCCGAAGTTGGGACCCTTCACGATCAACGACCAATATGCCGAAGAGGCGTTCACATTCTACGATCATCCCAAGGTCTTGATCTTCAAAAAGAATGCGGACTTCAACGCCGAAGAGGTGCGCGCCTCCCTCAGCACCGTGGACTTGACCAAAGTCACGCGTCTGACTCCGCGTCAGTTTGATAATTTTTCCAATTTGCTTTTACCTGCCGATCGCCTCGCCAGTCAACGCGCGGGCGGCACGTGGTCTGATCTGTTCAGTTACGATTGGGTGCAGAATAAATATCCGGTTGTGGGGTTGATTATCTGGTATCTCTTCATCCTTATTCTTGGACTTGCCGCTTACCCGATCATTCGGCTGGCGATGCCCGGGCTGGCAGATAAAGGTTATCCCCTCAGCCGCGCGCTGGGCTTGGTGATCTTCGGTTATGTCGCGTGGCTTGCCGGTTCGGTCGGCATTCCGCACACGCGTCTCACCATTGCGATCGTATTCGGCGTACTGCTTGTGGTCAGCGCCGTTCTTGCCTATTACCAACGCGCTGAACTGCGTGAAGAATGGCGCACCAAACGCAAATACTTTCTCATGGCAGAAGGTCTCTTCCTCGCCTTCTTCCTCATTGACCTGCTCATCCGCCTCGGCAACGGTGATCTATGGCATCCTGCCAAAGGCGGCGAACGCCCGATGGATTTCTCGTATTTCAATGCGGTGATCAAGAGCACCTCCTTCCCGCCGTATGATCCATGGTTTGCGGGCGGTTATATCAACTATTACTATTACGGCTTTGTGCTGGTTGCTGCACCCGTGAAGCTGCTGGGTATCGTTCCATCCATCGCATATAACTTCATCCTGCCGACTTTGTTCGCGATGGTGGGAGTTGGCGCATTCTCAATTGGATGGAATCTCTTAGACAAGGATAAAGGCGGAAGGATAAAGGATGAAGATTTATCGGAAAGTAATTCATCATTCATAATTCAGCCTTTATCCTTTGTCTCT
>JAYUGV010000211.1:0-4066 GCA_043767565.1 Anaerolineales bacterium | reverse complement strand
CGTCTGCGGGCTGGCGTGTGGACGCGGCGGAAACTCAAAGCGGGGCACACACTATCGAGTTGGCGAAGCAGGCCGCGGCTGAGAAAAGAGACGCGGTCTTCGCTGTCGGCGGCGATGGCACGATCGGGAATGTCGTCAATGGGTTGATCGATTCAGGGACGGCGCTGGGCGTCCTACCGGCTGGCACGGCGAATGTCTGGGGCTATGAGTTGGGGTTAAGTCCGTTCGCATGGACGAACCCGTGGGTGTTACGCAAGAATGCCGCGCTGCTGGCGAACGCCCCGATCTATGCAGTGGATGTGGGCACTTGTAATCAATATTCGTTCATGATGTGGGCGGGCATCGGGTTGGATGCCATGACCATTCACTCGATGGAGCCGCGCATTCGGCTCGAAAAATTTTTTGCCCTGCCTGAATATACGGCGAAGACCATCTGGCAAGCCGCGCAATGGAGCGGCGTGCAATTGCGTTTGTGGGTGGATGGTGTGGAAGTGGAGGGACGCTTCATCGTCGCGGTCACGACCAACATTCGCCATTATCTCGGCGGTCATTCCAAGCTTTCGCCGGATGCCTATATTGATGACGGCTTGCTCGATATCTGGTTGTTCAGCGGCAGTAATCTTGGTGATGCCTTGCGGCACGCGTATGATATGTGGCGCGGCTATCATCTCACTTCTGATGCGGCGCGCAAGATCACGTTTAACACTTTGCGCGTGGAAGGCGATGCTCCGTTCTGGATTCAGACCGATGGTGAGCCGCGCGGCTCCGCGCAAACTGCTGAGATTAAGATCCATTCGCGGGTGTTGAAACTGCTCACGCCGCCCGGCGCCATGGATCTGTTGAAACATAAATAGGTGCAAATGAACGCTCGTCAGCTTTTTAATCGTTGGGTGATCCTCGGTGCGATCCTATTCGCGGGACTTTTGACTTTGCTCACCGCCATGTCGATCGGATTAACGACCCCGCTTCAAACTTCGACCATTGGGTTTGCGCCTGCAGACCTGACCATGATCCCCGCCTCGACATCTACCTCCAGCGCGCCAGCCACACCAACCATCGATCCCTTTGCGCCCTCGCCCACCCCAACCGGACTCGCCCTCGGTAACTATGCCCAGATCACTGGCACAGACGGTCAGGGATTACGCATCCGCTCCAAGCCCGGCTTGGATGGTGAATTTGTTTTCCTCGGTTACGACTCGGAAGTCTTCCTCGTGAAGGACGGTCCGCAAACAGTGGATGGTTATGTGTGGTGGTATCTGGTCGCGCCCTATGATGATACCCGCGCAGGCTGGGCGGCTTCTGATTTCCTGACGTATATCCCAGCGCCATAAGAATTTTCACCGCCAAGAGCGCGAAGTACGCGAAGAAGAAAGATGAAAGAAGAAAGAATCTTTGCGCTCTTAGCGGGCTTCGCGGTTCAAAAAAACGGAGACTTGAAATGAACGAAAAACCAACCGGCATTACCGCCAATAAAAAGACCAAAGAATTTACCGTCACCTGGAGTGACAATCACACAAGTGTTTATCCCTTCGAGTTGTTGCGCGCGGCTTGTCCGTGTGCATCCTGCCGTGGCGGACACGAGCATATGAAATCTGAACCCGATGCGGATGTATTCAACACGCACCTCGGCGACTCACCGTCCACGCGCATCGCGAATGTTGTGGCAGTTGGCTCCTACGCGTTGACCATCGTCTGGGAGGATGGTCACGATTACGGTATCTTCAATTGGCATTATTTGCGGGCACTGTGTCCGTGTGCGGAAGATCGCGCGAAGTATGGGAAGGGCTAAATTTCTCGCCCATCAAATACAGTCGCTTTGTTTTGTAATGTATTATCAAACAAAAGATGACAACCCAATCTTCAGACTTATTAATAAACGAATATCAAGAAATTGATTTTGGCGATATGCGTCCTTATGGTGTTGCCGTAGGAGATGTTCAATCAAACCATGGATGGGGGAGCCCATATCCATTTAAAAGTTTACCTTCTCCTTCGGATGAGAGAATTTCATTTCTTTGGCGCGGTTATGTATCGGTGTATCGATTAAATTCTGATGGACAACTCGTCCTTGAAAAATATGAGTATCCAAATCTAGGCAAAAAACGGGAACCTGATATTGTCAACGAAATTATGGTTGGGGATTTCTTTCTGATTATGAAAACTGAATTTAGCGGTAACCGAACTTATATCCCTTTTAGGGAGGGTGGAATTGTTTCAAACCCAAAGGAATGGATTGTCGAACAGGGTTGATTTACCATAAGTGAGAAAAAGAAGGCGACTGAGAAATCAGTCGCCTTCTTCGTTTTACTTCGTTGGAGTTGGTGTGACAATTAGAGTCCGCGTGGGTGTAACCTTCTTCGTTGGGGTCGCGGGTTTGGTGTTCGAAGGCACCGGACTTGGCGTTGGAGTATGAATGGCTGCCAAATGTTCTTCCGCTTGCTTACGCATATCAGCGGTCATGGCTTTTTCGGGCAAACTCAAAAGCAGTTGCCAGTATTCGATGGCTTTCTTTGTATTTTCGCGCTTCTCGTAGGTGATCCCAGCCCAATAATAGATCAGGGCTTTTTGTTCGTCGGTCTCAGCCAGTGCTATGGTTTTTGCCAGGGCTTGTTCAGCACTGCCGTAGCGTTCATTCAAAATGTGCGCGCGGACCAGTGCCAGATTTGCATCAAAGAGATCGGGGTAATACTTCAACGCCGTATCGAGATCTTTATCTGCCTCGGCGCCTTTACCCAACTCCACATTGGAGAGGAAGCGATACAGATAGGCTTCGGTGCGCGTCTGTTCGAGGGAGATCACGCGGTCCATCATCGTGACGGTTTGATCGTATTCGCCCATATCGAAAAGCATTTTGCCGAACGTGATACTTGCCCCAACATCCTCTGGCTTATATTTGAGGTAGAACTGTAAAGTCTGGATAGCTTCAGCGTTTTTGTCGGTTTCGATGTAGATCTGCGCAAGCAATAGATAGTTAGGGAGAAGTGTGAAATCCAATTCTTTGGTTTTGAGGGCTGCGGCAAGCGCGTTCTCGTAATTATGAGTCTTGAGATATAGCTGGGCAAGGTTATAAAAGACCAACGGATTATTAGGCAGGCGTTTGTTTGCCTCGCCCAAGTCATTGACCGCGCCCGGAATGTCGTTGTCTCTGATCTTGACGCCGCCGCGCAGGAGATAGGCATCCGCGAAATTTGGATCGAGTTGAAGACCTTGATCCAACAGAGAGAGCACGTTCGCGTTCGGGTCTGCGATTAGGCGGGCGCGTGCCAAGCCAACATACATGGGACCGAAGTTCGCATCCTTTTGAATGCCTTCGTTGAAGGCTTGGATGGCGCTGCCTGGATCGTTCTTCTGGAGATAGGCATCTCCAAGATAATAATAAGCATAGGTCGCGGTCGGCTCGGCCGTGAGCACGTTTCGCAGCGCAGTGATGGCGTCATCCCATTTGCGGGCTTCGACAGCCTTTTTATATTGAAGCACATAATCGGAAGTCAACGGTGAACGTTCAACTTCCACATACAATGCAGTGGGCGTATACTGCGTGGACAATAATTCATTTATTCCACCGGGTGTACCGACCGCTTGAGTAGCTTGGGGTTTTGCGCCGATTGAAGTAGGAGAGGGTGTATAGGTTTGCGGGGTGCCCAGTACGGCAGTGGGCGCACGCTGGGTGCGAAGTGTGCTTGGGATAATGAACCCGAACACAACACCCGCGATCAAGCCGCCGACCAAAAGGATCACGAGTCCCAGCCGGAAGACTGGGCTTTGTTTGACCGCCGCCCAACCCTTGGGCTTGGGCTTTTCATGCGCGAGCAGGAGTCTTTCCTCCCATGCGCGCGGACGGTTCAATGCAAAAGGCTGAATGGTTTCATCGGCAGGTAAAGCTCCCAGCAAGATCAAGCCGCGTTTGGCAGTGGCATTCTCAGGGTCCAGTTTGAACGCGGTCTGTAAACAATAGATGCGTTCCTTGGTGGTTTCCATCGCGCCGCTTAACCAGATCCAATACGTCACATTGCTTTGGTCGGTCTTGATCAGAGCGGTGAATAATTCACGCGCCTTCGCGTTATTT
>JAYUGV010000210.1:0-4085 GCA_043767565.1 Anaerolineales bacterium | reverse complement strand
AAACAATTCTCACGGGCCGCAGTGCCTGCCAGGGCTGCGTGATCGCATGTGGGCGGGTTGTAAATATAAGAGGCGATAAAACAAAGCTCAAAGGACCTGAGCATGAAACGATGGTCGGGTTCGGCGCAAATTTATTAAATGATAAGCTTGATGCGATCGTGGAGATGGGTGAGTTGTGCGAACGCTACGGCATGGATACCATCAGCACGAGCAACACGATCGGGCTGGCTTTCCGTTTGTTTGAGATGGGTGTGATCACCGAAAAAGACACCGGCGGTATCGCTTTGAATTGGGGCAACGTGGATGCGATCGAACAGCTTGTGCGTATGATCGGCACGCGCCAAGGAATCGGCGACCTGCTGGCTCAGGGCTCCAAACGATTTGGCGCGCATTTTAACGCTGAAGAGGAAGCTGTGCAGGTAAACGGACTCGAAGTCGCGTATCATGATCCGCGGGGCGTATCGGGGATGGCGTTATCGTATGCGACCTCTCCGCGTGGGGCTTGTCACAACCAGTCGGATTATTTCTTTGTGGATTGGGGACATTCCCAGGAACAGATCGGGATCGAGTACATCGAGCGTCATGCCCAGGCAGAAAAATCCGCCAATGTTGCGAAGCATCAGGATTGGCGAACAATTTTCAATGCGATCGTGATGTGCATCTTTGCCAACGTGGAACCAATTGAGCAGGTGAAACTAATCAATGCTGCCTGCGGACTCGATTGGACGGTAGCGGATATGATGAAAGCTGGGGAGCGCGCCTGGAATCTTAAACGCGCCATCAACAACCGTATGGGGTTGAATGCCTCCAATGATAAATTACCCAAGGCATTACTTGAACCTGCCCCTGACGGCGGCTCGGCAGGCTTTGTCCCTGATCTTCAAGCGATGTTATCCGCGTATTACGAAGCCCGCGGCTGGGATAAAGAAACCGGCAAGCCCTCACGGGAGAAGTTGAGTGAGTTGGGGTTGGAAGATATTGCGAAAGATCTGTGGGCGTGAATTTCTTGACCCATTGCGAATGACTAACCGCCAATGGCAGATGATACTTGCCATTGGCGGTTTTTTTATGATCCACTTAGGTTTTGTGCCAGCCTGTATCAAAGCTTGGGGACCAACACCGGCGTGGTTGCTTTGTAAGCCTCGTAGTCTTTTTGACCGCCCCATTTTTCATCCGCTCTTTTTTCAAGCTGAGGAACACCGCTGACTCGCGTAATGAGCAGGGTAACGAATATCGGGGAGATCATGGCGACCCACTGCCAGCCCTGCAAAACAGGCAAAGCGATGATCGCGATTCCAAGCCAGAGTGTGATCTCGCCAAAATAATTGGGATGCCGTGAACGCGACCATAGTCCCGTTTGAATGAAATTGCCCTTATTGGCGGGGTCTGCATTGAAGCGGCTTTTTTGCGAGTCGGCTGTGACTTCGATGGCAATGCCGATCAACCAGACGAGAAAGCCAAAGATGGCAAACAGGTCCAATTCCTTGCGGTGGGTGGATGTGATGGCAACGAGCGCAGCAGAGGCTGTGAACGCCACCCATAAGCCTTGAATAGTCCAGGCATTTAAGAAACGGAAAAAGTTGGGCTTGATCTCATCGAAGCGCCCATCCTTACCGGCTTTGTGGACGCGCCGAAAAAGGAATGTGCCCAGACGAACTGCCCAGATCACCACCAAACCCAATAACAGAATTGATCTTGCGTCAACACCCTTACTAAAACTGACCGCTGTGACAACTGCGATAATATACGTGACACCGCCAGTCATGTCGTAGAATTTTTCAGTTTGCAATACGTAGGCTGGGATGAATGCCAGCCATTGGATCAGGAACGCCAGCCCGACGGTTAGCGCAAATAAGGGATATTTGCCAACCATGGTCCCGTCCTGACTGCCTGCCAGAGCAAGGAGAAAACCGATCCCGATCACAACGAGAAACACAACGAGTGAACTGCGAACTGAATTATTCATGTTTTTTCCTTTTCAAGTGTAGATTGCACAGTATAAACCTTGATCAGCCTTTGACATAAGATAACTTTTCGCAGATGAGACCATCTTTGATCTTAAAGACATCCACCCCGCGGACATGACCCTGCGTGCCCGCCTCATCCGTCCATTGATACTGCCAGCGCATCACGCACCTTAATCCAAAGCCGAAAATTTCCTCAATCTCAATATGTGCCTTGGGCGATTCGCGGAAGAAGCTCTGCCAGAATTGAGTGACTGCTTCTTTCCCCGCATAGACCGTGCCATCCGGGGCGGGGTCGGTATTTTCGAAGATACAGTCATCGCTCATAAATTGCATCATCCCTGCGACATCATGCCGGTTGAATGCGTCATTGAATGCGATGACCAGTCGGACGCCTGCTTCTAACTTTGACATGCGGATCGGACTCATAGTGAACCTGCCTCTTTATGATCTGATAATTTTCTCAAAGCAGACGCTGTTCTCGATCTCAGCATACTGCCCATAGTTTGGAATCAATTTGTAGCCGTTCTTTTCGTAAAGCCTGATCGCTTCGGGCTGTTTTTTTCCGGTTTCCAATATACACTTCTCAAAGGACAATTCAGCCGCCCATGTTTCTAGTTCGGTTAAAACCTGACTTGCAATGCCCCTGCCTCGGCTTTCAGGTGTTGTGTACATCCGTTTGACTTCCATGATATTTGGGACATATTCTTTGACCGCGCCGCAGCTCACAGGGTTATTATCTTCATACGCAACAACCACATATTTGATCTTGGCGATCTTATTGTACTGCGCATAAAACGGATGGTCATCCCCGTCTCTTTGAGCCAGGTCAGCGTCCAGATGTTTAACGAGTTCAATAAAATCTGCATTGTCTGAGTTGGTTCTTAGAATTCTGCTCATCAAAAGATTCCTTTTCAGCTATCCTTATGCGATTACTGCAATAAGGCTTGCGGTTGTATATTGGCGCTACCATTATTCATTGATTCCTGTCGCTCATTTCTTCTGCCGTTGGGGGTTCGAACCAACTTAACCATAAATCAAGCTGTTCCTCTTGTACTACAAATGTTCCTGGCGGTAAATTCTCGTTGCGCTTTGCCAGCCTTGACCACAATTCATTACGGTCAACCTCCAGATATATGAGTTCGACCTGAGCGCCCAATCCTTCCGCTTGCGATCGATATCTAGCTCGTTCAGCTCGCGACCAAAAACCATTTTCTAATATTACATTGACTCCAAGTAGGAGGGCTCGCTTGGCAACTTCCCATTGAATTGATTCGACCGGTGTACGGAGTCGATCAAGTTCTTCTGTGTTTGTCACATCGGCTAAGAGGGATTCAATCCATTCGTCAGGGCATAAACGTAATGCTGTTTGTGAAGTCTCGATTTTCTTTGCAAGGGTTGTCTTGCCCGAACCGGGTAAGCCGCAAATTAAATAGAGGGTCGCCATGATGCTTTACCCCGGCTCTGAGACCGGAATGACTGTATAAGCTTGCTGCCATTCGATGATTTCAATTCGATTGCCATCTGGGTCGGTCAGAAAGAAGCGGTCTGCACCGGGGATGGGCACGTCTTCATCCAGTTCCAGACCTCTTGCTCGTAGGTCGGCACGTGCCGCTTGTGCATCAGCGACTTGAAATGCCGGATGCCGCGCGCTGACTTGATTCGGCTCACTGCCCTGCAATAAATGAAGCTGCTGCGCGCCGATCTGGAACCAGCGCACTTTCATTCCGGCAGCCACAAACGTGGTTGGGATTGCGATCTCCTGAAGTCCCAACACCTCGCGATAAGACGCGGCAGCACGCTGGAGGTCTTGCACGATCAAAGTGACATGCTGGATCCGGCTGAATTGCATTTTGTCTCCTGTAGTTTGGTGTAGTCTCCAAAGGAGGCTTTGTCTATTTACGATCGCTTATGTAATAGATCGATTTATGCCTTCTTATAGCTCACATGATAACATGTAGCGAGTTGATGCTTTTGTCCTTGCCTTCGTAAAGTCCATCCAAGGTGACAAAGTTACTGATACTCAGTAGATCACGAAAACGTAGTAACGACTTTAGTCGTTCGGCTAAAAACGATTACTGGAAGGATGCAGCTACTTTGCTGTGAACGCTTTGAAACGCG
>JAYUGV010000209.1:0-4086 GCA_043767565.1 Anaerolineales bacterium | reverse complement strand
TTGGCGCTTCGGTGAGGTTGGCTTCCATCATCCAGTGATGACGAATGAGTTTATAACCTTCATCTTCATGAATCTCACGCGCAGCTTTATCTGCAGCGGACATGCCATTGATGATGTGCACGCGCAGGTCAGGCTCAGCAAGTTCCATTTCATTACGGGCGCGTTCTTCCAAGGCTCGTAACAAGGTCGTGCCGATACCCAGTCCACGAAAATCAGGGTGGACGTATCCATCGCCCTGCAGCGCCGCATGCGCATGACGGTTTACAAATTCCTCGCAGCCAACCACACGCCCATCAGCGTTTGTTACTACAAACACATCGGTTTCAAGCACGAAGCCTTCGGTCTTCCATTCACGTTCCAATTCACCGGGCGTGACAGCTGAGACTGCATCACCATCGGCGGTGAGCACATCGCGGATCACAGCAACAACGGCTTCAAGGTCACTCCACTGTACGGGGCGTAACGTAAAGCCTTCAGCAAGACTTGTTTCAGTTATTTTCGTTTTTGTATCCATTTCTTTCCAGCCATTCCTCGCGCAGGATGCCCATGGACAGCATGTCCCAGCGTTTGCCTTCGCGATCTAATATTTGCCTGATCCGACCCTCATGCTGAAAGCCAGATTTTTCATAAGAGCGGACGGCGCGCGGGTTATAGTCAAAAACAATCAGGGTCACACGACGGAGGTTGACTTCGGTAAAAGCAAAGCGTAGTAATACATTCATCATGTCGGTGCCATAACCTTTGCCCCAGTTCTCGCGCTCACCAATACTGAGACCCACGAACGCATCCCGTCCGCTCCAGTTGACAACATTCAGGATCATCTCGCCGATGAGTTTATCGTCAGCGAGCGTCCGCACGCCAAAGAAATATATTGCAGGCGAGGTTTCGTCGATATCCTTTTCAAAGAATTTAACAACCTGTTTCACTGAAAACACACGCGCCGCACCGGCATCCATCAAACGCCAATATTCTGAATCTCGGCTCCAGTTTGAAAAAGCCTTACCAACCTCTTCAGGGTCGTATGCCGAAAAGCGCACAAGTTTGCCTGTAAAAATATCGTTCATTTCTTATCTCCGCTTTGCATCTGCAGCCACTCATCGCGCAGGATGCCCATCCAGAACGTATCAGTGCGGCGGCCCTCGCGCAGGACATCCTGACGCGTTTGACCCTCAAGCCGAAAGCCAGCCTTCTCATAAGACTTCAACGCGCGCGCATTATATTCATGCAGACCCAACGAAACACGATACAGGCCCAAATCCATGAACGCGTATTGCACAGCTAGTTTCATTGCATCGGTGCCGTAGCCCTTACCCCAATAATCACGTTCGCCAATTCCAATACCAATCCAAGCTTCTCCGTGGGTTAGATTCAACCACAAACCCAAAAAGCCGATCAGTTTATCATCAGCCAACGCACGAATCGAAAAAGGGTAACGCTCGGGATTGAAACCATCTTCGGCAAATTTTTCGCTCCAGCCTTTGATCTTTTTCTCCGAGAACATTTCAGCCGGATCACTATCAGCCAAGCGATGGAACTCCGTATCACGCTGCCAGCGCGCCTCATGCTTCGCACGGAACTCTGGTTCTTCAGATGTTAAGCGGACAAGCTCTCCGCGAAATAAATCTTTCATCACATTCTCCTCTGGATATTCCTTCGACTTCGGATCTCGTCCTTCGACATGCTCAGGATTCACTCGACTCTCCGCTCACATCGTCCCGATGTCTTTCGGGAGGACGCTGCGCTCTACGCCTTAGCCTGATTCAGCCATTCATCCTTTAACAAGCCGAAAACGAGCAGGTCCCACCTACGCCCATCGCGTTCCAGTGACTGGCGTCGGCGCACCTCTTCAACGAATCCAAATTTCTTCATCAAGGCAATTGCGCCCTCGTTGTATTCAGGCACATTCGCACTAACGCGGAACAGATTCAACTCTGCAAACGCAAAACGAAGCAGCATCTTCAGCGCCTGTGCGCCGTAACCCTTGCGGCGGTCATCTGCCGAACCAATGCCGAGCCGAAGGTCACAATTCCCGTTCGTCCATTCGATGCGGCGAATCATGGCTTTACCCATCAGCCGGTCATCGGCCTTCGCGCGGATGGCAAAGTAATACATGTTCTTACTTTCATCCACCTGCTTCTCCAGCTTTTCATACTGCTTCTTCACGATCGCCGCCGACATGGGGCGCGCCGGTTCGGTCTCGAACAAACGCATGAACTCGGCATTATGCGTCCACTTGGATTCGATCTCCGGGTCCTTTTCATAGTCAATGGGACCGAACCGAATATCCTGACCTTCAAACAATTGAGCTGCAATATCGAACATGGTTTCTCCATTTCACCCTCTCCTTATGGGAGAGGGCAGGGTGAGGGATAATAAAAACAGCCGCGGGCGCCTTGCCCATGGCTGTAAGCTTCAGAAAATAAAACAGCCGCGGGCGAGTGCGCCGCGGCTGTTAAGTACACTGGGTGTAAATTAACGAATAGCAGGCGCACTCCGAGAATCGATAACGGTTTGGATACCGAAAGATTCTGTATGGATGGTTGCGTTCTTCAAGACCATGGGTCGTGCGCCTCCTTTCTGTGGGATTTTTATTACGAGTTCGAGTGTAACATGTGGACAGGAATCACGTCAAGTTATTTAAGAAACGAAAGGAAATCCTTATGGTTGCCTGGAAGTCCAACTCTGATACGATCCCCCTCCACACCGTGTTGATCATCTCCGATCATCCGGATAATGTGGTGACGTGGGAAACCCTCTTCAATCAACGCAATTGTATCGTGCTCGCTGAAACCAATGTTGCTGATGCTATTCAAAGCGCGCGCCTGGTAGGTCCGTCTCTGATGCTGGTGGATGTGAAACTCTCCAAGTCAGACCGCGCCGCCCTGCTCAAGGGCTTACGCGCCGCCAGCCGCGGTCCCATCTTGATGACCGTTACTGCGAATACGGTCGCAGATATTGTGGAAGCCAATCAGGCGGGTGCTGATGAATGTTTGGTCAAACCCGTGAACCCGGCAGTCTTGATCGTCAAAGCCATGGCGTGGCTCGGACACGGCGAACACAGCGTCAATGCGCGCGCTCAACTTAATCAAAAAGTAGCGTTCTAAGTTTCTGTTTCGCCTCCTTCTTAAACAACACACCCGTGCGGCCGGCGCACGGGTGTGTTGGATTCTATGGGGTTACAAAACCAGATTGCAGATCCTGTAACATCTTCTCAACCAGGCGCTGCTTTCCAGGGGAGAGCAAGGTTGGGTCAATATCGCTCAGGCCCAAAGGCGATTGAACCGCGAGTCCGCCCTGCCCGCTCACCAGTTGGGGCCACGCCGTTTGGATCGCCTTGATCACATCCGGTTGAATCGTCATCACCCAGCCAGCCGGGCGCTGCTCCGGAGTAACCGTGCCGATCATAAAAACGCCAGTCGTGCCGATGTAGGTTTCAAGATCTGATGTGGCAATATCGGGGTGCAGATAGATCGTGCGGACTTTAAATTGCGACATGAGAATATCTGAATACGCGTCGTAATTATCTTTATCTTCGCTCGCGGGGATATCAATATACTGAGGAAACGTCCAGTTCAAATAATAGAACGGACGACAGGTGCCGCAATAAAAAGTCATGCCGCTGGCATAGGCATTGAAGGCGCGGATCGCGTCCGCGTTATCCCTGGGCATCAGCATGCCAATGCGGTAATCATCCGTGATGAGCGCGGCAGTATAGCCCGCCAGAAATGCCGCAATGTCAGATTGCGAATTGCCGCCCAGCACGCTGACGTTGCCACCCGCAGTTAGGTCAGACATATTGATCGCTAGAAATTGGACCGTCGGCGCAGCCGCAGCCAGCGCAACAATACCAGGATCAGGCGGCAAGGCGATCACCACTTGCAAACCCGGTTCAAGATCGGCGACGGGTAAAGTATTACGCACCTGAAACCGCATGCCCGCAGCTTGCGCGAGATCGTACACGGTCTTTTCATAAAGATTTGAAGTTTCCTGATCCAGCGTAGCTGGCAAAACCAAAATCGCAAGCGGAACAACCGCTGTTGCTGTAAGGGTAGGCAACGGAACGGGGGTCTCGGTCGGGAGTGGCGT
>JAYUGV010000208.1:0-4088 GCA_043767565.1 Anaerolineales bacterium | reverse complement strand
GCGACTCAGTTGGTGTTCAAACTGAAACCCAACATGGTCTATAGCGATGGTTCCGTGCTCAATGCCCTGCGCTTTGCGTTCGCTTTCCAGCGCAATATCGATCCCGCCACCGCTGGTGAGTATGCTTCCATCACGGACGAGATCGTTGGCGCTCCCGAATGGCGCGGCGCTGATACCACTGCCGCCGACTATGACGCTGCCACCTTCAAGGCTGCCCTGGGCATCAAAGCCGCGCATTCCGACGGTTCAGACTGTGCCGATTACGCAGACACTGCCTGTGATATGCTCACCCTGACCTTCTCGAAACCCGCTCCTTACTTCGCGACCATCGCGGGTATCTGGGTTGGTTATCCGGCCAAGGAAGAGAACATCACAGAAGGTAAAGATATCTGGTGGACCAGCTCCAAGTACCAGATCGGTAATGGACCTTTCATTTGGAAGAGCGTTGAGCCTTTCGTGAAGTCCGTGTTTGTCCCGAATCCCAACTATATTGGCGCGGGCATCCCCACCTACACCCTCGAATTCAGCTATATCACCGATAGCGCTGTGGCTTTCGAAGCCTATAAGAACAATGAGCTCGATGTTGTTCCATCCGCTGCTGAAGACCTTCCTGTGATCCAGGCGGATGCCGATCTGACTTCCCAGCATGTCACTTATGCCGGTTCCTGCACCTTCAGAATTGCGTTCAACCTGCATGAAACCTGGAATGGTGGACCCAATCCCTTCACCGACAAGAAAGTTCGCGAAGCCTTTGCTTTGGCGTTCGATGCCGCTGGATGGTCACATGATGTAGATGGCGATCTTTCCTCCCCCACCTGGACCTGGATTCCCCCCGGTTATCCTGGATATGATGCCGCTTCCCCACTCAAGTTTGACCCGGAAGCCGCTAAGGCTGCCCTTGCTGTTGCTTCTGAGCCCTTTAATTCTGCTGAAAAGTTGAATGCCCTTGGTCTCAAACTGACCTACGGCGCTTCACCCCGTAGGCAGGCGCGCAACGAGTGGATCGCTGCCACCTATAAGTCAATCCTCGGCGTTGACCTTGCGCTTGACCCGGTTGATCCCACCACCGCTACCGCTCTCACCAAGGACCCCCTTACGTACCCACTTATGTCTCTTGGCGGTTGGTGCGCAGACTACCCAGATCCTCAGAACTGGTTGAGCGTGTTCTGGCGCTCTGACACCACCTTCGCCCTTCGCCCGGGTTACAGCAACCCTGACTTCGATGCTTTGGTTAATAAAGGTGATGTAGAAACTGACCCTGCCAAACGTGCTGATTATTACCAGCAAGCGCAAACGCTCATGCTGAGCGATATCCCCGGTGCCTTTGGTTACAACTCACTCAATCACTATTTGGTGAAGCCGTGGGTGAAGGGTTTCATGACCACCCCGCAGGATGGAACTTATCCTGGCGACGTGGTTCCGTGGACCATTACCATCGATACCTCAATGATGCCGTAAGTCGGGTTAATCATTGAATTGAAATAACTTTGGGCTGGGGAGCGTAAGCTCCCCAGCCCAAAAAGTAAATAACCCAAGTTGCCACCCAGTTATTGTTATGTCATGCTGAGGGGCGTTCTTTGCCCCGAAGCATCTTTGACACCGAAAACCAAGACCCTTCGGTCGCGAAGAGCACGCTCCCTCAGGGTGACAAACTCTTTTATTTCAAGGTAGCAACTTGAGGTAAATAACAGTTTCGTGTCTTCCAATTATCATAGGAAGAAAATCTCGCAAGACCCATTATCAAGAGAGTTGCCATGATTAATTATTTGATCCGCCGTTTGTTCTGGCTTATTCCAGTCCTTATTACGGTTTCAGCCGTGACCTTTATTATTATGCGTAGCGCGCCAGGCAGCCCCTGGGATACTAGCGAAGAACGCCGGCAGGTGGATTCCGCAACAGCCAAATCACTAGCTGCTTTTTACGGTTTGAACCGGCCTATCTGGCGGCAATTTACAGGTTATGTGATCGGTGATTGGAATGAGCAGACCGGTAAATTTGTGTGCGGTATGGTCTGTGCCAATCTGGGTCCCTCGTATCGCCAGCGCGGTAGAACTGTTCAGGATATTTTATTTGGCGCGCCCGAAGGCAAGACTTTCTGGCAAAGCCGCTTTGGTTATTCATTGCGTCTGGGTGTTGTGGCGCTTGCATTTGCCATTGTGGTGGGTATTCCGATTGGCATCCTGGCCGCCCTCAAGCAAAATACGATCTGGGATTATGCCGCTCTTTTTCTTGCCACCAGCGGCATCGCATTTCCCAGTTTTGTTTTAGCTATTTTTTTGATCATCATCTTTGGTTCATGGCTGCATTGGGTCAATATCCTCGTGGATGATTGGACGCAGATCAAATACTGGTTCATGCCCGCCCTCGTACTGGGCTTTGGCACCATGGCGTTTACCGCCCGCCTCACCCGTTCAGCCATGTTGGAAGTATTACGTCAGGACTATATCCGCACCGCGCGTGCCAAAGGTCTGGCGGAACGTGTCGTGATTTTACGGCACATGCTCAAGAATGCCCTGATTCCCGTGATCACCATTTTAGGTCCCGCGTTGGCAGGTCTGGTGACAGGTTCCTTCATTATTGAAACCATGTTCAGCTTCCCGGGTATGGGGCGTGCCTATGTGCAAGCCATCGGTCAGCGTGATTATTCCATGATCATGGGCACCACCGTGGTGTATGCTTTGCTGGTCGCGGTTGCCAACTTGAGCGTGGATGTTGTGTACGTGTTCATCGATCCGCGCATTCGGTTGGAAGAATAATAGACTTTATCGAAAATCAAATCGGGACGCTGATCCACGCAGAAAACGCAGATCTTTATTTTTTGTATCAGCGCAGATCAGCGTTTTCAGCGTCCAAAAATCGACCCTTCGCTTATTACTGATAAAGTCTTATAACAAGGAGAACGAAACATGACGACAGCCCAACCTACTTCCACCAATAGGATCGTGGAACTCAATGATGTCTTTCGCCCCAGCCGCAGTCTCGGGCAGGAAGCCTGGTCGCGTTTGATCCGCAACAAGGCTTCGGTGATCGGTATGATCATTATCAGTTTCTTTGTATTAATGACAGTGTTTGCGCCTTTGATTGCCCCGGAAGATCCTCTGCATATGAATGCCGGTAAACGCTTTTTGCCCCCACCCTTTTTTAAGGGACAAACCAACATAAAAGCTGATCCTCGCTTTTTATTGGGCACTGACTCACTAGGCCGGGATGTATTGAGCCGCGTGATCTACGGCTCGCGTGTATCCATGGTGGTTGGTTTCCTACCGACAGCCATTATTTTATTATTGGGCACCACTATTGGCATGGTTTCCGGGTATATTGGCGGACGGCTTGATAACCTCCTGATGCGCCTTACAGATGTGATCTATGCCTTTCCTGATCTGTTGTTCTTTATCATCGTCATGGTGGCATTGCGTGAAACTTTTATCGGGCAGCTGCTGAACGGGCTTATACTTTTATTTGCAGCGCTCGCCATCGTCAACTGGGTGGGCGTGGCACGCCTGGTGCGCGGGCAGGTACTTTCACTGAAACAAAAGGAATTTATCGAAGCGGCGCGCTGTATTGGCGTCAAGGATGTGCGCATTATGTTCCGCCATATCCTGCCCAACAGCCTCGGACCCCTGATCGTGAGCGCGGCATTCACGATCCCGGGCTTGATCATCACGGAAGCTATTCTTGGTTACCTGGGCATCGGGTTGCGGCCTTCCACTGATAGCGCGGATTTCTTTATCACTAGTTGGGGCGTACTCATGCTGGATGGGCAGGCTGCGATCAATACCCAGCCTTTCATTCTGCTTGTTCCTGCGATCTGCGTGGCGCTGATCGTGCTCGCCTTCACCTTCCTCGGCGATGGCCTGCGCGATGCGCTTGATCCCCGCATGCGCGGCACGCAATAAGCCTGCCTGCTAATTAACCGTCCCGAAGGTTTCTTGCGAGTACTTTGAGCGCTTGGCGGCAACCTTCGGGACGTTTTGATAAAGTCTAAAAATCCTGCCATACGCGCTTGCTTGATTTCATAAGATACGATAGGATTCAGTTCACCCTGAATCCTATTTTGTTTTGGGAGAGTTGATATGTCTCGCACTCAT
>JAYUGV010000207.1:0-4094 GCA_043767565.1 Anaerolineales bacterium | reverse complement strand
TCTGAGAAAAGCAAAAAAGAGACTCTGCGCTCTCTGTGACTCTGTGGCAAATACATTATGAAAACAACCCTCTCCCAAACTCCCATGCCTGCCCGCCTATTGATCGGTGTGCTATTGATCCTTGCTATCTCACTGGGATTTTTCTTCCTCGTGATGTTGCCGCCCATGAAAGAACTTGTTCTCATGGCGTTGTACTTGAGCGGCACAGCATTGGTCTCTGCACTGGTGGGATATATTGCTTATCGTCTGGGCTGGATCAACTTCTCGCCGACGTTGCGCTGGACATTGTTGAGTGGATATGCACTCGCGAGCCTGCTTACATTTTTCAACGTCTGGTTCTCGGCGCAGATGATGTTTGCCAGCCAGCATGACTTGTTGCTTGCGATTGTCCTGCTTGTGTTTGCAGGCGGTATGGCGATGGTGCTTGGATATTTTCTTTCAAACACAGTAACAGATCGGATCCGCTTGCTAAAGAATGCTGCTGAAAATCTGGCGGGCGGCAATCTGAAAACACGCGTGCCTTTGAGCGGACGTGATGAAGTCGCCGGGTTGGCTGCGACCTTCAATCAAATGGCGGAGCAACTGCAAACCGCCGACCAAAAGCAACGCGAGCTTGAAAGCCTGCGCCGTGATCTGATCGCCTGGGTTAGCCATGACTTGCAGACGCCGCTCACCTCCGTGCGCGCGATCCTCGAAGCCGTATCTGATGGCGTGGTGGATGATCCTGAAACCGTGAAGCGTTATCTCAACACGGCACAGCGCGATGTGCGTAACCTTTCCGCTTTGATCGACGATCTTTTTAAAATGGCGCAGCTTGATGCGGGCGGCTTTCCGCTTCACCGCGCAGAGTCTTCGCTAAGCGATCTCGTCTCGGATACATTGGAAAGTTTTACCGAACTCGCGAAACAACAGGAGCTTGCCCTTGAAGGCAATGTTGATCCCGACGTTGACCCGGTCATAATGGATACCCAAGCCATTGGGCGCGTGCTGAACAACCTCATCGGTAATGCATTGCGTCACACTACCGGCAAAGGGCGCGTCAGTGTTTGGGTGCGGCGCACAGCTCAGGGCGTGGATGTGACCGTCAGCGATACAGGCGCAGGCATCCGCGCGGATGATCTGCCGCATATCTTCGAACGTTTTTATCGCGGCGAAAAGTCTCGTAATCGCGTCACGGGTGGCGCGGGCTTGGGTCTCGCCATTGCGCGCGGCATCGTGCAGGCACATGGGGGTGATATCAAAGTCGAAAGCCAGGTGGGTAAAGGCACGCAGTTCACCTTTCACATCCCTTAAACGTCCCGAAGGTTTCCCTGCAAAGCCTGGTTTGGTTTCAGAAACCTTCGGGACGGTGATTTAAAAACCCTTAGGGTCTTTTCATCCTCTCGTAATCTTTTCGTAAGGAAGTTTCTTTAGAATAACAGCATCAGGAGACTGACCATGCAGAAAATTATTTTTGGATTACTTGCCTTAATTCTTTTTGGATGTGCGCCGCAAGCCTCATCTCAACCCCAAGCGGACTCCGCCAAGCCGAAATCTGCTTCACTGCCAGACCTCGGACCTGCTCCCGAACTAACGAACGACTCCTGGCTGAATGTGGACTCTCCGCTGCGCCTCGCTGACCTGCGCGGCAAAGTCGTGCTCATCGACATGTGGACGTTTGGCTGAATTAACTGCCAACATGTGATTCCTTCGTTGAAGGAATGGAATGCAGCATATAAAGATCAGGGGCTCGTTATCATCGGGAATCATTTCCCTGAGTTTGATTATGAAAAAGAATTGGATAACGTGAAAGATGCCGTAGACCGTTTGGGTATTGAATACGCCGTCGCCCAGGATAATGACGGCGCGACCTGGCAGGCTTACAAGAATCACTACTGGCCCACAATGTATCTGATCGATAAGCAAGGTCATATCCGTTACGTCCATATCGGCGAAGGTAACTATAAAGAGACCGAAGAAAATATCAAGACATTGTTGGCTGAAGAATAGAAATTTCGAGTCAGGAAACTTGCTTCCGTAATTCGCCAGCAAGCTGGCTGACTCCAAACAGGAGAAAATCATGAACAACCAATACAAATCTGTTTCCGTCAGATCATCCGAGATCACACCGTATTCGCAATATCTTTCACGCCGCGATTTCATGAAAGCTGCAGGTGTCATTGCCGGGTCGGCGTTGTTAGCGGCGTGTGCGCCGTCAGTAGCAGGAACAACTGTCCCTGCGAGCGAAGCGCCGGTCGTTGTCCCAGCCGGTAAAATGGACGAGTTGGGCGATCCCGCAAATTCCTTTGAAGATATTACCAATTACAACAATTATTACGAATTCACCACCGATAAGGAAGGGGTTGCCAAACTTGCGCCGAATTTCAACCCCAAGCCGTGGACGGTGGAAGTCTCTGGTTTGGTCAACAAGCCGAAGACCTACGGCATCGAAGACCTGCTCAGCAAGTTCACGCAGGAAGAACGCATCTATCGCCTGCGCTGTGTGGAAGCCTGGAGCATGGTCATCCCGTGGACCGGGTTCACGCTCGCCAGTCTGCTGAAAGAAGTGGAACCGACCTCAGAGGCGAAGTTTGTCCGTTTTGAATCGGTTCTACGTCCTGAAGAAATGCCCGGGCAGAAAAGTCCGTTTTATCCGTGGCCTTATCAGGAAGGTCTGCGTCTCGATGAAGCCATGAACGACCTCACTATTCTGGCAACGGGTTTATATGGTCTGCCCATGCCGAATCAAAGTGGTGCTCCCATCCGCCTCGTTGTGCCCTGGAAATATGGATTCAAATCCATCAAAGCTGTTACCAAGATAGAATTAGTGGCTGAACAACCTGATACATTATGGAGCATGATCGGACCGAATGAATATGGTTTTTATTCGAATGTGAATCCCGAACATTCGCACCCGCGCTGGTCGCAGGCTTCTGAACGCCGCATCGGCGAATTCAGCCGCCGCCCAACTGCATTGTTCAACGGCTATGCCGAACAGGTTGCTGATCTTTATAAAGGCATGGATCTGAACATAAATTATTAATATGTATTAGATATAGGATGACCAGCAAATTTAAATCCGTCCCGGTGAAATCATCTGAGATTACGCCGCACTCACTGTATCTCTCACGACGCGAGTTTCTCAAAGCCGCGGGATTGGTGACCGGGTCTGCGGTGTTGGCGGCGTGCGCGCCAGCGATAACAGAATCAGCCGTCCCTGAGACTAAAGCGCCTGTTATTCCACCCAGCAAAATGGACGAGTTCGGCGATCCTGCCAATTCATTCGAAGACATTACACAGTACAACAATTTCTATGAATTTAGCGAGAACAAAGCCGCGGTCAATAAACTTTCGAAGGATTTCAAAAGCCACCCGTGGACAGTCGAGGTTTATGGGCTGGTCAACAAACCTAAAAAGTATACGATTGAAGATCTGCTAAAAAAGTTTCAACAGGAAGAACGCATTTATCGTCTGCGGTGTGTGGAAGCCTGGAGCATGGTCATCCCATGGACGGGTTTTCCGCTCGCCAGCCTTTTGAAAGAAGTGGAGCCAACCTCGGATGCGAAGTTTGTCCGTTTTGAAACGCTTATGGATACGGAACAATTCCCGCATGAGGGCGTCCATCTCTACCCGTGGCCCTATCAGGAGGGTTTGCGTCTCGATGAAGCGCTGCATACTTTAACGATTTTAGCAACGGGTTTATACGGTCTGCCCATGCCGAACCCGAACGGTGCGCCAATTCGGCTGGTTGTGCCATGGAAGTACGGATTCAAATCCATCAAAGCGATTGTCAAGATTGAACTGGTTGATAAACAACCCGGCACATTTTGGAAAAGCATCAATCGGAAGGAATATGGTTTCTATTCCAACGTCAATCCAAATCGGTCGCACTCGCGCTGGTTACAAGTATCCGAACGGCGCATCGGGGAGCTGGCTCACCGCCCAACTTTAATGTTCAATGGTTACGGCGATCAAGTCGCCTCACTCTATGAAGATATGGATCTAAATAAGAGTTATTAATATTACAGCGCAAGGTTGCGAGTGTAAAAAACAGAGTAACTTGAGATAAAGAAGGCATGGTATCTTTCTCCAATCACCTAGCCAGTGAAAAGGAG
>JAYUGV010000206.1:0-10227 GCA_043767565.1 Anaerolineales bacterium | reverse complement strand
AAATGAAATATCGCTATCTCCCCTCTGCCAGAAGATATTTCAACGCCCATCCCGAGCACGCTTTTGCCACTCTTATTCGACTTTAAGAAAGCCCTGACTCCACATCATTTTTATGTTGACAGTCTGCCTCGAATTTGATAATATTTATCAGGTTAAATGTCAAAGGAGCAAAAATGTTACAGGAAATCGATACTAAATTCATCTCGACTGAAACTCTTACCCCAACCCTTACTTTATCTACAGCGGCATCTGATGCCGTTAAAAATATCCTGAACGAACGCAAGCTTGAAGGATATGCTTTGCGTGTGTACGTTGCCGGCGGTGGATGCTGTGGCGTGAACTTCGGCATGGCGCTGGACAACAACTTCCGTGATGTGGATACCACTTTTGAAATCAACGGCATCAAAGTCGTTGTGGATGAAGTCTCCATTGATCACCTGCGCGGCGCGAGCATTGACTTTGTCAATGATCCCGTCCGTGGCGCTGGCTTTGCAGTAGATAGCCCCAATGCAAAAGGTCATTCGCATGGTGAAGGCGGATGTGCCTGTGGCAGCGGCGGCGGTTCCTGCGGCTGTGGTGGCGGCGCTTGTTCCTGCCAAAACTAAGCCAGTTGAAGTTTATAAAATAGCAATAAAAAAAGACCGAGTACTCGGTCTTTTTTTATTAGACCTCTTGCATAATAACTAGTGAGATCCTTATCGCCCGCGTAAATAAGAAAGCACAGCTCCGAAAAATCCGAACAGAGCCAGGCTGAGGATCAATAAGCCGGTCGGCACGCCAGTGGTCTGGGAGTTGGGATCGGTATCAGTAAACTGAGGCAGCTCAATGGGCGGAGGCGGCGTGAATGTCGGCAAGCGAGTTGGGGTTTGTTGTCCAATAAAAGCCGCGACCAAAGTCGGGTTAATAGTGGGAGTCGCAAGTGGTGTTGGGGTTGCGGGAATTTCGACCACTGGCAAATTCGCCCGCAGATCGAGTAAATAAATGCCCCACACCCAGCCCACCGAACCAGGGACTCCCGGGTAGTAGATTTGGATCCAATCCAGTTTACCTTTGGCACGTGCCAATGCTGGGGCAGTCTCATTCGCCAATAGGACACCGATCGCGGGATACTCCCCCAAAGAACTGGGACCCGCCCAAACTCGAATTTGAGTCTTAATACTTGGGTCCACCCTTACAAACGGACCATCAACAGTACCTGTAACTGTTGGAACAGAACCGGTTGGCTGTTGTGCTAAAGCACGCGGGGTGATCGGGTTAAATAATCCAAACAGCAACAACCCGCCAAGCATTAGAGCTAAAACTGAGTTTTTTTTGAGTTGCCTCATAAATTTATTTTCTAAGTATTGCTGAAACTAGAAAACCGATCGCGCCAAGGAGCACAAGGCTGACCACAAAAATACCGGGGGCAACCAAAACGCGACGCGGTGCACTCGCCTCGGTAAATTCAGGAACAGTCAACGGCGGCGGCGGGGTGAACGTTGGCATGCGCGATGGTGTGGGTTGAAAGTTGAAAGCCGCCGCCAGCGTGGCATCGAGCGTGGCTGCCACTAACGGTGTCGGGGTTGACGGCGCCTCCACGACCAAAAGTTCACCGCCTGAAACACTGACATAAATGGCATACACCCACCCCACTCCGCCCGGAGCATCGGGATAGGCAACTTGCACCCACTCGTGCCCCGGCGAAACGCCCAGTGCCGGTACAATATCACCGGGAAACAATCGCCCAACCTTTGGATACTGCACCGTATTGGGTCCGCCACGTACATTGATCGGGTCTGAATAAGTCACCGTGACATAGATACCGGACGGAGTGGACGAATCTTGATATGCTTCAGCCTGCTTCGCCGAAAAAAGCGTTGCTACACTCAAGCCTGCCACTGCCAACGCCCCCAAAATAGTTTTAAACCAAATTCGTTTCATTGCGTATATTGTTATTATAAGATGGAATACGACGACATTTCGTCGTCGCTGATAAAGCGGATTATAATCTAAAACATGGACAGACGAATTTTTCACGGAAACATCGAACCTAACGATATTGCACAAGCGCTATTGGGAGAGTTCAATCGCGGAAATATATACGCGCAAGTTGTTGGGCACCCCAAGAATATAGCTGTGCAAATCTCCACCCGTATGGGCGCACAATCAGGCGGACAGACCGCATTAACGGTCAGCATCCAGGATACCGACGATGGTATTATGATTGAGATCGGGCAACAAGCTTGGCTCGGGGTCGCCGCCAGTCTCGGTCAAACCGCCATCTCTGCACTTCGCAACCCCTTTAGCCTTTTAGGGCGTCTCGACGACCTCGCACAGGATATAGAAAACCTCCAACTCAGCGACAAAGTGTGGAAGGCGATCGAACAGACCGTTGCTTCAGCCGGGGCATCCCATGAGCTTTCAGATCGGCTCAAACGGGTCGTCTGTGACCACTGCCAAACTGCCAACCCGGTAGGCGAAGGCTCCTGCATCGCCTGCGGTGCCCCCCTTGGAAACGTCTACCCCACTTCATGCTCAAACTGCGGATTTGCAGTTTCTCCAGCCGAGAAAGTTTGCCCGAATTGCAGTAAAAACCTATAAAGCCTGCCTGGATTATGTTTAAAATACAGGCATTTTGGATTTGTAAGCATATTGTTCTTGCAGTTTTTCCACCTCGCCTCTATAATTCTTAGCGTACGCAAGTGATGCAATAAACATGTCGATGAAATTAAACCTAGATCAACTTGAAGCGAAGATCCAATCCCTGGTTGAAAATCAGCTGACGGGGATTATGCCGGGTATCAAGCTGGAAGATCGCATTATTCAAAAACTTGCGGTTGCATTAAAACAAAACATAATTGAGCAACAAGACAAAGGCGCAGTTGCGCCGAATATGTACAATTTGACCGTGTCCGTTGCGTCTGCATCCATGTGGAAAGACTCGCGCACCATCGACACCCTCAAATACATCATATTCACCGCCGGTAAAGATATCGGCTTGACATTTGAAGCCGCACCGACGATTACGATCTCAACAAATGCTGGATACGCCGAGGGCGAAGTAAGTGTACTTGCTTCTCATAAACTGGAGCCGGTAGAGGAAACACATGGTATGGCCGCAAACACAAATAACGAACCCGAAGTCAACGATACAATTCCTGACAATGCATTTTTGATCATCGAGGGCGTGAAAGTTCACCCGCTCAAAGAGTCTGTTATCAACATTGGGCGCAGACTCGAGAACCACCTGGTCATCGACGATCCGCGCATTTCGCGCAACCACGCCCAACTGCGCGCGATCAAGGGACGCTTTGTGCTGTTCGATCTCAATTCAACCGGCGGCACATTTGTAAATGGACAGCGCACCAGCCAAACAGTTCTATATCCTGGCGACGTAATTTCGTTGGCAGGTGTGGCATTGATCTTTGGGCAGGATAATCCGCCGCCGCGCCCTGACTTAATGGAAACCTCACCCTTAAACGATCCAGGCTCCAACGACCGCCCCACCGCCACACTCGACAACAACCAAACCGTGGATATTAAGACCGGCAGTCTCTTCCAAGACAAAGACAAACTGGGTAAATGACCGCACTGCTGGTGCTCATCTTGCGGGTTGCCCTTGCGATCGCACTCTATACCTTTCTGGGCAGAATATTTCTAACGCTCTGGCAGGACCTTAAACAACAAGGGGAATTTTTATCGTCTCAAAAAAAGCCGGGCATCCATATTCACGCCATCATGGAAAACGGCAAGGATATTCAACGCCGATTTATCCAATCAGAAATCACGATCGGACGTGACCCCAATTGCGATCTCCCCGTGATGGACGAAGCGATCTCAGCCCATCACGTAAAGATCTCATACCACCATACGCAATGGTGGCTGGAAGATCTACAATCCACAAACGGCACTTTCATTGGCAAGGACCAGCTCACGGTCCCGACCGTGTTAATTACGAGCGATCAATTCAGATGCGGCGGCACAACCTTTACCGTGCTTGTTGATATGGTTAGCGAAAAACAGCCGAAGTCGTAGATCAGGACCAGAACGCCAAACCCAAAAACGCCCCCCGTCATGCAAAAACACGATGAATAAGATCACCCAAAGTCGCCTGCTTCAGATCACAGCGGTGTTTCTATTTCTACAAACCTTGATCATTACCCTATCTCCCGCTGTCCGCGCTCGATCGTGGGATGTGGATTATCGTTTCTCGCAATGGATCGCGCTTGGTCTTTGGGGAATATTTGCTGCCCGCGCCCATTACGATATTACACGCAATCTCCCTGACGCTGATCCATATCTTTTTCCAGCCGCGGCATTGATCAGCGGTTGGGGAATATTGACTATCTGGCGGCTCAACCCAAATTTTGGCGCTCGACAAGTATTGTGGTTTGGCGTCGGCACGGCGGTATTAATAGCTGGCACACGCCTTGTCAACATAGATTTCCTGCGCAGGTACAAATACATCCTGCTGACCTGTAGCGCATTTCTGGTTGCCCTCACGCTTGTATTTGGGACCAACCCCGGCGGCAGTGGTCCACGCTTGTGGCTGGGATATAGCGATCTTTATCTACAACCCTCCGAGCCGCTCAAGCTCTTATTGATCGCCTTCCTCTCCGCATATTTTGCCGATAAACTTCCCTCGCGCTTGCGCATTATTCATATCTTATATCCCACCATTCTATTAAGCGGTATCGTGATCCTAATGCTTGTCGTGCAGCGCGATCTTGGCACCGCATCTATTTTCACGGCGCTCTACGCGGTCATCGTTTATTTGGCAACGGGCCGCAAACGGATCCTATACATTTCTCTTTTATTACTTACTCTTGTGAGCGTTGCCGGCTATGAATTCGTCGGCATTGTGCATGCCCGCATGGCTGCATGGCTCAACCCCTGGGACGACCCGACTGGCGGTTCATATCAGATCATCCAATCCCTGATCGCGATCGCAAATGGCGGCATCCTCGGGCAGGGACCTGGACTCGGCAGCCCGGGATTTATCCCCGTTGCGATTTCAGATTTTATCTATGCCGCCATTGCGGAAGAAACGGGTCTTATCGGGACCCTGGGCTTGCTCGCCATCATCGGCATCATCATCACCCGAGGCTTGCATATTGCACTCCGCGCCCCAGATCTTTTTCGGCGTATTCTAGCCGCAGGCATCACCGCCTACTTCGGTCTGCAAACGATCTTAATCGTAGGCGGCAACTTGCGCCTCCTACCGCTGACCGGCGTTACACTTCCCTTTGTTTCCTATGGCGGCTCATCCCTGCTGACATCCTTTGTCGCCTTGTTGCTTCTCATCAACATCAGCAACCATTTAGATATTGACCCCGCGCCACTTCCCAAACCGCAGCCTTATCTTGTACTAGGAGCATTCCTCTTCACTGGATTGCTTGCATTAGCGCTTACGAACGGCTGGTGGTCGGTTGTGCGCGGACCGGACCTATTAACCCGTTCAGATAACCAACGCCGGATCATCGAAGAACGTTACGTTTCACGCGGCTTCCTGCTCGATAGCGCCAACAACATCATCAACAATAACAACGGCACAATCGGAACTTATTCGCGCAATTATAAGTATGTAGACCTGGCACCCATCACCGGCTACACTGACCCCATCTACGGGCAGGCTGGCTTGGAAGCATCACTGGATGATTACTTGCGTGGATTAAAAGGCAACCCCACGAGTAAACTCTGGTGGAGCAATTTGTTATACGGCATGAACCCAGAAGGCTTGAATGTACGCCTAAGCATTGATCTTTATCTACAAAATCGCGCCGACGAAATGATGGTTGGTTCGCGCGGCGCAGTGGTATTACTCAATGCCAAAAGCGGTGAGATCTTGGTGATGGCATCGCACCCCACTTTCAATCCAAATCATCTATCGGAATCGGGTGCGAAACTTCTCGTTGACCCCAACAAGCCGCTGATCAACCGCGCCACACAGGGACAATATCCCCCAGGCACGATCATGCGGCCCTTTCTTCACGCCGTAACCGGGAGCAAATCAACAAACGACACGGTTATGAATAATGTATATAAAATCTTTGGGTTTTATCAAGCGCCACAGATCCAATTATCGGTCGCTCCCGTGCCTTCAGCAAAGGATACGAACAACATAATGCGCGTGTCCCCGTTACAAATGGCATTGGCATGTGCGGCATTGAGCGATCACGGACTTATCCCCGCGCCGCGCATTGCCATGGCGGTCAACACGCCCAGCGAGGGCTGGGTCACGCTCCCAGCTGTGGGAACGCCATTCGAAGCGCTTCAGTCTGTGGCTGCGGATGAGGCGGCTTCATCCTATTTAGTGGAAAATCAAACGTATTGGCAACACATCGGTCAAGCGCAAGAGAACGAGTCATCCTTTACCTGGTTTATTGGCGGCACACCACCAAACTGGCAAGCGACTCCATTGGTGATCGTGGTCGTGTTGGAAGAAGATAATGAGCGGCTGGCGCAACGGATCGGGCAAGAGCTGCTAGTAGACGCGATGAATCCATAAACAAAAAGAGTCCCGCGATGCGCGGGACTCTTTTATTGCAGCGACATTACTCGCCTTTATCTGTATCTTTGGCAGCGTAGCCGGGACCACCCTTGAAGAAATCATAGTTGGGTTTGATATCCGGGGTGAGGTCAACCACTTCGCCAGCCGCCAATTGCCTGGCGGTTTCCAAATGAATTGGGTGACCGTGGTGATTGGTACCATCAAAGGTGCCAGTGAGCCCAACGTTGCTGATATATTCGCCGCCTTTGGCAGTGTACGCCGCAGGCACTTCATCTTCAGGGAAGATCGCGGCAAACGGACATTCAGGGACGCAAGCTCCGCAGTCAATGCAGGTATCTGGGTCAATATAGATCCAGGGCCATTCGGCGACGGGGTTACCGGGGATCATACATTCAACGGGGCAAACATCAATACAACCGCGGTCGCGAACGCATAAGCTGGTGATAATGTGGGTCATGGAACATCTCCTATTGGGAATGTGATCATGCAGATTGGCGTATTATATCGCGCTTCGAAAGACTTCGGTAGTGAGCTTATTTAAATTTCTCAGCAACCGCATCCCAATTGATCACATTCCAAAATGCGGCGATGTAATCGGGGCGGCGGTTCTGATAATTCAAATAATAAGCATGTTCCCACACGTCAATACCCATGATCGGGGTCAAGCCGTCAGAGAGCGGGCTGTCTTGATTCGCAGTGGAGACCACAGCCAAGCCACTGCCCTTCTTCACGAGCCACGCCCAGCCGGAACCAAAACGCGTTGTGGCTGATTTGGTGAATTCATCTTTGAACGCATCGAAGGAATTGAAGGAAGCATCGATCGCCTTCGCTAATTCGCCGGTCGGCGCGCCGCCAGCTTTTGGTCCCATGATCTCCCAGAATAAATTGTGATTGTATGTGCCGCCACCATGATTGCGAACCACCATACGGACACCTTCAGGCACAGCATTTAAATCGCTCAACATTTCCACGAGTGATTTGCCAGCGAGTTCGGGGGTCTTATCCACTGCGCCATTCAAGTTCGTGATGTAGGTCTGGTGGTGTTTGGTGTGGTGGATCTCCATCGTGCGCGCATCAATATGCGGCTCGAGCGCGTCGTATGCATAAGCAAGTTTCGGAAGTTCAAAAGCCATGTTAATCTCCTTGATGAGTTGGTAAAGCCTTTTTGGGGAAGTGCAACAAAATTGTAGCCTTGTAGAGGAAGCGTGTCAAGAAAGATATTCGATCGGATGTGATAACATCTCACCCTTTTGGGCTAACACCTACTTACGGGTTATAATTCAGATATATAAATCAGGATACGTCAATAAAAAAGAACAAAAAAAAATACTGCTCAATAGAGACCAGACGTCAATTATTAGAAAAAATTACAAATCATATCTTATGGCTGACCACTATACACTTATACCCTCTCAAATAGTAATGTATTCAACCGAATACTGCTCGGATTGTATG
Organism: Anaerolineales bacterium; assembly: GCA_043767565.1. Lineage (GTDB taxonomy): Bacteria > Chloroflexota > Anaerolineae > Anaerolineales > Villigracilaceae > Defluviilinea. The sequence goes on along the minus strand of JAYUGV010000206.1, from coordinate 2,282 downwards.
CGCGCAAAAAAGTTTTTCGAGGCGAACAATGTTCCATACTTGCGAATTGGGCTGGAAGGCGACGCCGAAGCGACCGAATTTGTGATGAAGGTCAATAATGGCTATCGAAGTGTGCCGACCATCATCTTCCCGGATGGTTCGGTTCTGGTTGAGCCGGGATGGGAGGAGCTCAAAGCCAAAATAGCGAAGCAAAGAGATATCGATCAGGTGACTGGCACTTGACAACATCCTGGCGAATCTTCTTACTCGCCTGAAGTTTTTTGATTCGCCGTCAGCCGGGGACGGGCACTTCGAGACAGGAGCAGGATCGAGTCTAGTATGAGGCGGGCTTCAGTGTAGAGAAATTCCGAACGGGGGACTTTGCTCAGTATGGCAAGAGGGATACAATGAATGTAGAGGAGAAAAAATGAAAAAGCTCATCCTGCCAATTCTTTTGGCGCTGGTATTGTCATCCTGTAGCGGCTGGATCATTCAACCCCTGCCGGGACCTACGCCCTTCCTGCCTTCAACACCGACGCCATCTATATTTACGCCAACCCCGGTTGTTATCGGTGTCGCAACGTCCACTGCCAGCGTGATCATCCCAACCAATACCAATGTGCCCATATCAACAAACACAGAGACTCCCCTTCCAGCGCCGTCATTGACCAGCTCACCCTCCGGTCCTGCGATCACGATCCAAGTGTTGGGATGCAATACCAGCATTGACATCCTTCACGGCATGGGTGAGGTGACGAATGCCTTCGTCACTTTGAAAAACACCGGCGGGGTGGAGTTATTGAACCTCAAAGTGACGCTATTTGCGCTCGACGAAGGTCGCGTACATCCCGATAAGACCGTTGAATTGACTTCGCTCCCCGTTGGCTATCAGGTGACTGTGAAATTAACCGTGGACAGCACGTACAAGCAAGAGTCCCCGATCCAGGTGGAAGTGGTCAGCAACCAGGGCACGTTCCCGCGTGAGGGACTATCATCCTGCACGGACATTGGAGTTTTCGCCCCGAACCCAGACGGATTGAACGCCCCAGTTCCAAGCCCGTAAATACAACAAAAAGGAGAGGCGTTTGCGCCTCTCCTTTTTGCTTAATGCATGGACTCTTGCTTTTCGTCCGCATCATCCTTGAGATACTTCTCAGGGTCTTTCTCGAACGAGCGCTTACAGCCCGGCACACAGAAGTAAAAGGTCTTGCCGTTGTGATCAGACTTCCATTCGGCGGTTGCGGGGTCCACTTCCATCTTACAGACAGGGTCGATTTCCATTTTTCACCTCCAGGTGAGATTAATAACTGATGACGCACCGTCCCGAAGGGTTTGACGGCACAACAAGGTTTTTCAAGAAATCCTTCGGGACGTTTTGTGTAGGGTCAGTTAATAACTAAAGTATAATCCTAATCATGGCTAACGAAAACTTAAACACACTCAGGCAGAAGGTCGCCATCTTGATCGACGGCGACAACGCGCAATCGTCGCTGTTACCGCAAATGCTGGTGGAAGCTGGTCGGCATGGACAGGTCACCGTCAGACGCATCTACGGCGATTGGACAACGAACAGCATGAATTCATGGAAAGAGACGTTGAACTATCACGCCTTCCAGCCGATTCAGCAATTCCGTTATACGATCGGGAAGAACGCCACGGACAGTGCGATGATCATCGATGCCATGGACTTGCTGCACTCCGGCGTGGTGGATGGATTCTGTCTCGTCTCATCTGACAGCGATTACACACGGCTCGCGACGCGCATCCGCGAAACGGGCATCTTCGTGATGGGCATCGGCGAGAAGAAGACGCCGAAGCCATTCGTCAATGCCTGCGATGTGTTTGTGTATACAGAGAATCTCGTTACGGAAAAGAAGGCAGCTCAACCAAAGCAAACTCACGCCAAGAAAACCAGCAATAAAGCCAAAGATGTAAAGGAAGAAAAAGAAGACCTCGACCCGATGCCGATCTTGAGTCAAGCCTTTGAAATGGCGGTGGGACAGGATGGTTGGGCGCCCTTGGCTGGAATGGGTAACGCCCTCTATCAACTTGACCCGGGCTTCGACCCGCGCACTTACGGACACAAACAACTCTCGCGCATGATCGCCAGTTTGAAAGATCGTTTCGAAATGAAAACAATGAATGCAGATGGTCCGAATATTTTTTATGTGAGGATGAAGGAATAAGCTTCGCCGTATAATCTCTGGCAGGATATTTCTTCCAAAACCATATAAGAAATATCCTGCTATATTTTTAAAACTCGGGGAAGATAAATATCATTCGGGGCACAAAATTTGGTCAAG
>JAYUGV010000205.1:0-4129 GCA_043767565.1 Anaerolineales bacterium | reverse complement strand
TACGCCATATCGAAGCCGGCGCCGTTATCTTTTATGCAGTATACCGTTTCTCCCTCACCCTGTCCTATGGACATCCCTCCCGGAGAGGGGAGAGCAATGCCGAACTGAATGTGCGCCTGTGTGCGCGTGGATGTGAACTTCCAGGCGTTGCCCAATAAGTTCTGCAATACGTCGCGGATCAGACCCGCGTCGCCACGCCCTTCAACTTGATCCTCGATCTCGAACATGACCTGTCTTTCAGGTTCCTGCGCCTTCAATTCAACGGCGATCTCACGCGCCAGTTCTGAAAGATTCACAAGATCATGTTTCATTTCGCGGCGTGAGATGCGCGCCAGGGATAATAGATCGTCTATCAACTGTCCCATGCGGCTGGTGTTTTCCTGGATGCGGCTTAGGTAATGTTTGCCCTGATCGTCGAGCGCGCCCGCATATTTATTCAGTACCGCCTGGCTGAATCCATGCACGGCGCGCAGGGGCGCGCGCAGATCATGTGAGACAGAGTAGGTGAACGCCTCCATTTCCTTGTTAGCGGCTTGCAATTGCGTGGTGCGTTCGACAACGCGCTGTTCCAGTGATGCCTGAATGCTTTGTAATTCCTGCGCCATTTCGTTGAAAGCCAGACCGACTTGACCGATCTCATCTGCGCTAGTTGCTGTAACACGCGCCGCCATCTCGCCCAGCGCCAAACGCTGGGTGGCTTCGGCCAGGTTACTTAATGGACGACTGATGGAGAGCATGAGGGACAAGCCGATGATGAATGCGACGATTATGCTGACTGCCGGGATCGTCACTGCAAAAATGACTCGAAAGGTCAGATTCTGACGCCGGGCTTGCACTCCGCCTTCGAGCGCCTGCGAAGCCGCATCGTAAAAAACGTCATTCGTCTTCAGCGCTTCATTGGCGGAAGCCGTGTAATCCGTAAGGCTCAGATTGATGGACGTTGTATTCAGGAGGCGTGTGTCCGTCAAATCCAGAAATCGGTTGGCAGTGGCGAGGTAGGTTTGCAATGGCGCTTCGCTCAGGGTCTGCATCGTCCCGGACGGATTATTTTTGTAGGCAGTGCGGACATTGTTTTCCATCATGCTCAGATTCGACTGTAACAAGCCGGTCAGAATAATGAGCTGGGTGCGCTGATCTTCCGTCATCGCCTGATGTTGGATGATGTTCTCTCCCAGGATCAATGTTTCGAGTAATATATTCTGGCAATCCGGCAGTTTGAGCAGCACTGCATCCATCATGTAATACGTGTCCAGGTCAGGATCAAGAATAAGAAACGAAGTGTCACCGACGTGTGAGATCAAAGCGCGGATATGCTCGATAAATTTTTTTTGCCGCTCGGCGCGCGCTGAGGGATCCATGGTCGGGGAGCTTGCTTGCAAGTCCCGCCATTCGGCAGTGAGATCAACCGAACGTGCGCTCGCCTGCAGAACCGCGCCATATTGTCCGTCAATTTGTTGCAGGGCTTGAAAATCGCTCTCGATTTGCGCCTGCACCAGGCTGATGGAGCCCACGCCCACGTTACTGCCGTTCATGGTTAGTTCATACTGTATCGCATCGCGCAACAGATGTTCAAGGGGTCGCAAGTACAGGGTCCCGTAAAATTCTTTGACGCCGTAATCCTGAATCCGCTGGTTCTGTTCAGCGACCAGCGGATAGAAGGCCGCCAGCGGCAACACGAACAGCAAAGTGATCAGCGTGAATTTTTGCGGATATTTCAGGCGATGCGGCCATGCGATGAATGAGGAGAATATTTTCATTTCAGTGTTCCGTTCAGGCTTTAAAAGTAAAGTATGTACTTTCATCAAACAGGAACATTCTGCGGCATTTCTGGTCAGTGGCAAGTCGTTAGTATAGCACCGCGTCTTTCCAAATGGAACTATAATATTAACAGCCAGAAATAAAAAAAGAGCCAAGACCAATACGATCTTTGCTCTTTGATGAATGACAACCAACGACTAACCGCACAACGCGATCAGACTTCCCCACTCCGCTTTAAATTTACCGATGAACATTCCGCCTCTTTCGGATTTCAACCTGAATCCGCCTGAGACAGTTTGTCCCTCGCTGACGCCTTCAAACCAAACCTCACCCGTCAACTGTTCATACGAACCGGCTGGATCGATCAAGCTTGCATTGCCAACCTGCCCGGTGTTGTCAGGGAAAGAAAAAGTTTTTGTGAACTTGATCTCTGGTGCCTGCCAAATGGAAATATCAAGAATATCGCCGCCGCTCAACGGAACTCTCACCGTAAACGCGGACCCATCCCATGGCGCGCAATCCCGATTGACCGTGGCAGCGAAAACCTGCGTGGGAGGCTGCTTCTGATTGAAGAAGGTGAACAGGGCAATGCCAAGAATTAATAAACCAATTGCGATAAAGAGTAAAGTTCTATTTTTCATCATGCCAGGATGACGATGAAGCGGGTGTGAATGTTCCTCTGTATCATTCTGAGCGATAACTAAGAATCCCTTCACCGCTCCACCATGGACCGGTCACCGTCTTCTTGTGCGTAACCATCCTAATTGCTGCCCGTCATGTATGCTGAACGAAGAGGAGATTCGTTGGATAAACCCTTTGCCTTAATTATTGAGGATGACCGCGATATCGGTTCCCTGTTCCGGCATGTCATGGATTTGGCAGGCTATCGGACGGAGATCATTTTGCACGGAACGGTTGCGGTGGAGCACCTTGCTAAAAGTGTGCCCGATATTGTCCTTTTAGATTTGAATTTGCCGGGTGTCTCGGGGGTCGAGATCCTTGTGAGAATGTCTGCCGATGAGCGCCTGAAGAAGGTTTCGGTCGTTGTGATTACGGCACATCCGCACCTGGTTGAGACTTTACCTGTAAAACCACAGCTTGTACTGATAAAGCCGGTCAATATCGAACAGATGACTAATCTGATCCTGAGAATTTGTCCCACTGAAAAATCATTGCAAACCCTGCCCTGGGATGTGCTGACCGGTGTGTATAACCATTCGTTCTTCATGGACCGTCTCAGGTATGCGCTGGACCGCGCGAAGCAGCTGCATCAAATTAAATTTGCGGTTCTTTACCTGGAGCTGGGACATTCCAACAAGCTGAATTACCTGTTTGGCGCCGAGTATAACAAGCGCATCTTGAAAGAAACCGCCGCATTGCTTAAAACGATGCTGCGTCCAACAGATACCATTGCCAGGCTGGGTGAAGACGTCTTCTCGATCCTGATCGAAGATATCGGCGATCCTGATATGCCCATCGTAATTGCCTCACGTGTGCGGAACAAAGTCAGGAAGTATCTGGCAAAACTGGAAAACGAACTGCAGGAGCGTTCGAATGTGGGCATTGTGTTGTGCGGCGAGGAATATGCGTCAGTGGATGAGATCATTCGTGATGCTGAGAAGGCGCTGGCATTGTCAAAATCGAACCACAAAAAGATGCTGCAGGAATTGCGCTCGAAGCCAGTTGAGGCTGTCAGTGAGATCGGTTTTATATCCCCATCCTGAAGTAAATAGTGATTAACTCACCTTACGCAGCTCACGCCTATTGGGTTGAATATTTGCATAAAAGTATTTCAACGCAAAGACGCTAAGGCGCGAAGTGTATAAAATCTTAGCGTCTTTGCGCCTTGGCGTTAAGATACTCTGTGAGGAATTCATCTGTGCGTAAGGTGGGTGATTAACTGATGTTACGCACCGTCCCGAAGGTTTGAGCGGCTCAACCAGTTTTTTCAAGAGAGCCTTCGGGACGTTCTGCGTAAGGTGAGTGATTAACAAAAATCAAAAGCGGAGACCGACTCGGTCTCCGCTATCTGTTTTCCTGCTCCCAGCGCTGAATCGCATTTTGCAGACAGATCAACCTCGTCGCATTTGGCTTTTGCTTTCGTTCATACTCGATCAACCGTTCAACAGCTGGCCGATCTCCGCCCACCTTGCGGAGCAGATCATCAAACAGGGACGCCTCCCTCAGCGCACCAGTGAACAACTCCTCGGCAGGATGCGCTTCCCCGCGCAACTTTCGCATCACGGACTCAACCGCCAGCGCGAACTTACTCTTCGGTCTGAACTTGGGACGTGCATCTTCCTCTTCGTCATTCGGTTCATCGAGATATACTCCGCAGTTGGGACATTTCACCAAGTCATGATAGATATAC
>JAYUGV010000204.1:0-10261 GCA_043767565.1 Anaerolineales bacterium | reverse complement strand
TAGGCGGTCTGTTGAATGGATATTTAATAGCGCGCGTTAAATTACCCGCGCTGGTTGTAACGCTAGGCACTTATGCATTTTATCGAGGCATTGCCTATGGCTTTCTCGGCGATCAAGCCGCGCGTGGATACCCCGAAGCGTTCACTTATTTTGGACAGGGAAAAGTATTTGGAAGTCTGATCCCATTTTCTGCGGCGTTGTTTATGGTGATAGCGCTCATTTTTGGGCTAACCCTGCACCGAACAACGTTTGGGCGCTATCTGTATGCGATCGGAAATAACGAAAACGCTACCAACTATTCGGGTGTACCAGTGGCGAAGATCAAGTTTATTCTTTATGCCTTATCTGGATTTATGGCGGCACTCGCAGGCTTGATTTTGGCAGCCCGCTTTGGAAGCACACGTCCTGACATTGGCACGGGTCTTGAACTTTCGGTCATTACAGCCGCGGTGCTGGGTGGTATCGATATTAACGGCGGCAAAGGCACTATGGTTGGAGCAGCTTTATCTTTACTTTTGATCGGGCTCATGCGTTTCGGTATGGGCTTGCTCAATATTCAAGGTCAGGTTCAGGGAGTTGCTATTGGATTTCTCCTGATCTTATCCATTCTTGTGCCCAGCCTGATTCGCAGTGTTTCCACGGCTGGCGGAAAATTTAAATGGCGTACGATGCTTTCACCCATTATTTTCCTGATTATCTTTATTCTGTTTTTTATGTTTTTTTTCTGGTCACGCGCGGCGGTTATTGCTGGCGGTTGATGCCAATCCCCATGGTGGTTCCAGGCAATTCGCCTGATGCCTCAAAATATATTCTCAGATGCTTTGAAAGGAGGCACGAATTTACAAATAACACTTGATGATAAACCGATGTATAAGTCAAAAATAATTAACCAACAAGAAGGAGAAAAGTCCATGAAACACCGTTCTTTATTATCGACCCTCACAGTTCTGATCGTCCTCGGTCTGCTGTTGAGCGCATGTGGTGCACTTGCAACACCCAAGGCTACCGAGGCCCCGGCTGCAACCGAAGCCCCGGCAGCGACAGAAGCGCCAGCCGCTACGGAAGCTCCAGCCGCTGCTTGCGAAAACTACGTGCTGGTTCCAAAGAATCTCGGCAACCCTTATTTCGATACTGCCAATAATGGTGCACAGGAAGCCGCCAAGGAGCTGGGCATAACGGTATTGTATCAGGGTTCAGCAACTGCTGATGCGACCGAACAAATCACGCTGCTCAATTCCTTGATCGCCCAGAAGCCCTGCGCTCTGGCGATTTCAGCTAACGATTCAGATGCACTTGTGCCGACTGGCAAAGCCGCCATGGAAGCTGGCATCCCGGTCGTTACTTGGGATTCAGCCATTGCATCGGCTGGTCGCAATATTCACATCAACCAGGCCGTACTGCATGATATCGGCGCGATCGAGATCAAAATGGCTTCTGATATTGCCGGAGCCGATGGCGGACAGATCGCCGTTTTGAGCGCGACCTCCACAGCCCCCAACCAGAACGCCTGGATCGAAGTGATGAAGGAAGAACTCAAGAAGCCTGAATATTCCAAACTCGAACTTGTGGAAGTCGTATACGGTGATGACGATGACACCAAGAGTTACAACGAAGCCCAGGCTTTGTTCACGAAGTATCCTGACCTCAAGGTCATCATTGCGCCCACCACAGTTGGGATTGCTGCTTCTGCCCGTGCTATTACCGATGCTGGCTTGATCGGCAAGGTGTTCGTCACTGGCTTGGGTACCCCCAACCAGATGCGCGAATACGTCAAGAATGGTGCTGCTCCGCAATTTGCGCTTTGGAACCCTGCCGACCTGGGTTACCTCTCTGTTTATGCGATGCACGCTCTCGCAACCGGTGAGATCAAGGGTGTGGCTGGTGATAAGTTCACCGCTGGCAAACTCGGTGAATACACAATTCAAGATGACCCCGATCTCGGTCTCAATGTTCTGCTCGGTCTGCCGTTCATTTGGAACAAGGACAACATCGACGACTCCAATTGGTAGATCAGACTGTAACGAAGTAAACAGGATCTGAATATGTCACTTCGGTAGTCGGTAATCAAGTTGCTGATTGCCGAAGTGACAATTTGATTAATCATCGGAACAATATTTATGAAACGCATAGGTTTTCAATTCAAAGTCAGACCAGACCGTCTTGCAGAATATAAGGAACATCACCGACACGTCTGGCAGGAAATGTTGGATGCCTTGCGCGAAACCGGCTGGCATAACTATACGTTGTTCATGCGCGCAGATGGTTTGGTCTTCGGTTATTTTGAAACGGAAGAAAGCCTGGCGGTGGCACAGGCAAAGATGGCTGAAAAAGAAATCAACACACGCTGGCAGGAATTCATGTCACCATTTGTCGATGCCAACGCTCGTCCCGACGAAACTTTTATTGAACTGGAAGAATATTTTCACTTGGATTGAATATGACTCAAGCACGCAATTATCTTGCCATTGATCTCGGCGCGGAAAGTGGACGTACCATCGTGGGCTCACTCGCTGGCGATAAACTCAAGCTCACTGAAACCCATCGTTTTGCTAATGGGCCCGTGCGATTGAATGACGGTTTGCATTGGGATGTGTTGCGTTTATGGTCTGATATTAAGGAAGGCATTAGCAAGTCAAAAGCGATTGATAGCATCGGGTTGGACACCTGGGCGATAGATTTTGCACTGCTGGATAAAAATAATTCGTTATTATCCAGCCCGTTTCATTATCGGGATGCGCGCACCGATGGCATGATGGATGAAGCCTTCAAGCGCCTGCCTCGTGCAGAAATTTTTTCCAACACCGGCATTCAATTCATGCAGATCAATACGCTCTATCAATTGCTGGCGATGTCCGTGCAAAAATCTCCGTTGTTTGATATTGCAAAAACTTTTGTCACGATTCCCGATTTATTCAATTATTGGTTGAGTGGTGAACTGACCAACGAATTCACCAATGCGACCACGACTCAATGCTTTGATCCGCGCAAGCGCGACTGGGCGACTCCGGTGCTGGATGCAATGGAAATTCCCGTGCATCTTTTCAAGCCGGTAACTGATTCCGGCACGCGGATAGGGACTCTTCTCCCCAGCCTCGCTGAAGAGACAGGTGCGGGCGCGATCCCAATTATCCTTCCAGCATGTCATGATACAGGTTCGGCGGTGGTCGCTGTCCCCGCAAAGAATGATGATTTTGTCTGGCTCAGTTCAGGGACATGGTCCATTATGGGCGCAGAAGTTCGTGAACCATGTTTGAATGACAAAGCACTCGAATATAACTTCACGAATGAAGGCGGAGTTTTCGGCACGTGGCGACTCTCCAAAAACATCATGGGATTATGGTTGGTACAGGAATGCCGCCGTGAATGGATGCGCGGGGGTGAGGAAGTGTCATTCGACGCATTGACCCAGCTTGCGGCTAAGTCTGAAGCGTTTCTGTCTGTGATTGATCCTGATGTTGCTGAATTTCTCCATCCTGGTGATATGCCGTCCCGAATCCAAAAGTTTTGTGCGGACACAAATCAGCATGTGCCGCAAACCAAAGGTCAGATCGTGCGTGTTGTATTGGAGAGCATCGCATTGAAATATCGGCTGGTGCTGGAGCGGTTGGAAGAATTAACTGGCAAACGTTTTGAGCCGCTTCATATCATCGGCGGCGGGACGAAAAATAATTTACTCAATCAGTTTGCCGCTGATGCGACGGGGCGCACTGAGGTGGCAGGTCCTGTCGAAGCGACTGCCATTGGAAATATTTTGATGCAAGCCATTGGCATGAAACATTTGGGTTCTCTGACAGAGGCGCGTGAGGTGGTGCGCGCTTCGTTTGAACCTGAAATCTATGAACCGAATCGTAAAGCGGATTGGGATGAAGCATATTCCCGTTTGCAGAAAGTGATGAAATAATGTTGCAGGAACCATATCCTGAATTGGATGATTTATTGGAAATGATGGGGGAGGCGGGGTTGCACCTGGCAGAGATCGAAGCCAGTGAAGGCGCGGCGGGAAATATTTCGGTATGTTTGCGTTGGGCGATTGAACTGCGCACACGTTTTCCGGTGATGAATGAAATCGAATTGCCTCAGGCGGTTCCAGAGTTGGCGGGCGCAACTTTTTTGGTCAGCGGTTCGGGGCGTCGCTTGCGCGAGATCATTGATGACCCAAAAGCAAATATTGCCTGTATCGTCGTCAATGAAGATGGACTCACTGGAAAAATGTATACATCGTATCATCGCCGTTTCGAGCAGGTGACCAGCGAATTTAATTCACACCTGGCTGTGCATTACAACCAGATGCTTTCAAGCAGCACTAACTTCCATGCCGTCATTCATGCCCAACCTATGCACCTGACATACCTCAGCCACATTCCACGTTATCAAGATGAGCAATATTTGAACACGCATCTCTTACGCTGGCAGCCAGAGACAATTATCAACCTGCCTGAAGGAATTGGCTTTATACCTTTCAAGCTTCCGGGATCACCTGAATTGATGGCAGGCAATATTGAATCGTTACGCACGCATCGCGTCGTGATTTGGGCAAAACATGGTGTGATGGCGCGCTCGGATATTTCTGTTAAGCGCGCGGCAGATAAGGTCGAGTATGCTGAGACCGCTGCGAAATATGAATATCTCAATCTATGTGTTGGAGAAATCGGTGAAGGTCTAAGTGTGGACGAAGTCCGCGCGATTTGTGGAAAATTCAATGTGCAACAAAATATTTTCTAGAGGCAAACTCAGCGATCATGTCACTCTGAGGGAGCGTTTGCTGCGACCGAAGAGTCTCGCAATTTCCCTGTCAGAGATTCTTCGCTCCGCTCATAATGACATGATTGAGATAAATTTATAGAGGCAATGATGACTAACTCGCTTCAATCTGCTTATGAACTTGCCAAAGAACGGTACGCTGCGTTTGGTGTAGATACCGAACAGGTGTTGGCAGCACTCGATAAAATCTCCATTAGCCTGCATTGCTGGCAGGGCGATGACGTGAGTGGTTTTGAAAACCCCGGAGGTGAACTGAGCGGCGGTATTGCAGCCACAGGGAATTATCCGGGCAAGGCGCGCAATGCTGATGAACTGCGCAGTGACCTTGATGTAGTTTACAAATTGCTCCCTGGCTCACATCGTTTAAATCTGCACGCCATTTATCTCGAAGCCGATAAAAAGATCAAGCGCAATAAAATCGAGCCTCGTCACTTCTCTGCATGGAAGGATTGGGCGAAGGCAAATAATCATGGCATCGACTTCAACCCGACTTGTTTTTCGCATCCGCTTTCGGCTGATGGATTTACGCTTGCACATCATGATGAAGACATCCGCCAATTTTGGGTGGAGCATTGCATTGCCAGCCGTAAGATCGGCGAATATTTTGGAAAGGAGTTGGGGACTCCCGCTGTGACCAACATCTGGATTCCGGATGGATATAAGGACAGCCCTGCGGATCGCCAATCACCCCGACGCCTGCTCCTCGAATCCCTTGACATCATCCTCGCTGAAAAAATTGACCCGCGCTATAACCTGGATGCTGTGGAACCCAAACTCTTTGGTCTTGGCTCAGAAGCGTATGTTGTCGGTTCCATGGAGTTTTATTCCGCGTATGCACTCACCCGCAAAATTTTGCTGACATTGGATTCGGGTCACTTTCACCCAACAGAAACCATTTCCGACAAGATTTCCTCACTGTTGATCTATCACGATCAATTGTTATTACACGTTAGTCGCGGCGTGCGCTGGGACAGCGATCACGTGGTCACCTTCAACGATGATACGCAAGCGATTGCCAATGAAATTGTCCGCAACGACGCGCTCGAACGGATTCACATTGGCTTGGATTATTTTGACGCCAGTATCAACCGTGTCGCCGCATGGACGATCGGCGCACGCAACACCTTGCGTGCATTGCTCGTGGCTTTGCTGGAACCACAGGAAATGCTAAAGCAATACGAAGTAGCAGGAGATTTCTCCAGCCGTTTGGCACTGCAGGAGGAATTGAAGTCTATGCCTTTCAGTGCGGTGTGGGATTACCATTGTATGAAGCAAAATATTCCTGTTGGCATGGACTTTATGAATGTCATCAAGGATTATGAAAAGAAAGAACTGGCGAAACGCTAGATAAAAGACTTCGGAAGTCTGAACTTGGAGACTCACAACTATGAAACCAACACACTTTCAACACGTCAACTATCTTTGGGACGACGACACAGCAAATAAGCTCGATGCGGTAGAACGATTACGCTATCGCAGTAACATTCTTGGCGCAGACCAGCGTATCACAAACACCGGCGGTGGCAACACTTCATCGAAGATCAAAATGACAGACCCATTGAGCGGCGAGCAGGTGGATGTGTTGTGGGTCAAGGGTTCGGGTGGCGATTTGCGGACCTCCACGCGTGCGAATTTTGCTTCGCTGTATATGGATAAATTCCTGTCGTTGGAGAATATCTACAACAAAGCTGAAGTCAAAGGCGTGAAGACCGAGATCGAAGATGCGATGGTGGATATGTATCGCCATACTACATTCGGTTTGAATCCGGCCGCCAGTTCAATTGATACGCCGTTACATGGACTGATTTCCTTCAGACATGTCGATCATATGCATCCCATCTCAGCCATTGCCATTGCCGCCAGTAAGGATCAGGAAGGGCTCACACAGGAAGTGTTTGGCGGAGAAGTGGGCTGGGTTCCTTGGCAACGACCTGGCTTTGATCTGGGCTTGGTCATGCGGGATGAGTTGAAAAAGAATCCCAACCTCAAAGGGCTGATCATGGGGCAGCATGGCCTCATCAACTGGACGGATGATGATAAAGCTTGTTACGAATTAACTTTAGCGCTCATTGAAAGAGCGGCGCACTATATTGAACAGCATGATAAGGGCGAGAAAACTTTTGGTGGGCAGAATTACGCATCGCTGAATGAACAAGAGCGCAATAAACTTCTTATTCAACTTCTACCGAAACTGCGCGGCATGGTCTCGCAGAAGAATCGCTTCGTTGGTACTGTGCATGTTACTGACAGTGTGCTTCAATTTGTGAACAGTGTGGATGCTCCACGGCTGGCGGAAATCGGTACATCATGCCCCGATCATTTCCTGCGCACGAAGATCAAACCATTATATGTGGATTGGAATCCGCAGAAGGAATCAGTGGAGAGCCTGTTCGAGAAACTGGAAGCAGGTTTGGTCAAGTATCGAAGCGATTATGCTTCTTATTACGAAGCCTGTAAACATCCGGATTCACCTGCGATGCGCGATCCGAATCCGACTGTCATCCTGATTCCTGGATTGGGGTTGATCGCGTGGGGCAAGAACAAAAGTGAAAGCCGCGTGACCGCCGAGTTCTATTCATTGGCAATTGAAGTGATGCGTTCGTCTGAAGCGATCAGTGAATATCAGGGCTTGCCGCGTCAGGAAGCGTTTGATATCGAATACTGGCTGTTGGAAGAAGCCAAGTTGAAACGCATGCCGCCTGAAAAAGAAATGGCTCGCAACGCGGTGATCATCATTGGCGCAGGCAGCGGCATCGGCAAAGCGACTGCGCATCGGATTGCAAAAGAAGGCGCGCATGTGATCTGCGCTGACCTTTCTGAGACAACTGCCAAAGAGACAGCGGATGAGCTGGTCAAAATTTATGGAGTAGGGATTGGTGTAGCAGGTACAGGTATCTCGGGTTGTGGACCAGCGATTGGCTTGGGCGTGGATATTACCAAGCGTGAAAGTATCAAGTCCATGTTGGAGCAGGTTGTGCTGGCGTACGGCGGCGTTGACAACATTATTATTACCGCTGGAATTTTTGTCTCGCCTGATAAAAACGGATATATGCCCGATGAAAAATGGGCGCTCACGTATGCGATCAATGTGACGGGTCCCTATCTGGTTGCGGATGAAGCGAAATTAATTTGGCAGGCGCAGGGATTAAAAACCAGTTTGGTAATTACGACCAGTGCCAATGGCGCGGTTGCCAAACAGGGTTCGGTTGCGTATGACACGAGCAAAGCCGCCGCCAATCACATGGTGCGTGAACTTGCGATAGAACTGGCTCCGCTGGTACGTGTCAATGGCTTGGCGCCTGCAACGGTTGTCGAAGGGAGCAGTATGTTCCCGCGTGATCGTGTGATCAGTTCTTTGGCAAAATATAAAATCACTTTCGATGAGAGCGAAAGCACCGAATCATTACGCGAGAAATTAGCTATGTTTTATGCCCAGCGAACTCTTACGAAATCACCGATCACATTGGCAGACCAGGCGGAAGTTGCTTATTTATTGAGCAGCAGTAAATTCAGCAAGACCACCGGTCAGATCATCAGCGTGGATGGTGGTTTGCATGAGGCGTTCTTACGTTAGTTATCATGCCCAAAGCCCAACTCTTTATCACCTGTCTCGGCGATCAGTTCTACACATCCACACTCCAGAATATGACTCATCTTCTGGAGCGTTTGGGTGTGGAATTAACTTTTCCTCCCGAACAAACCTGCTGCGGGCAACCGCTCTTCAATAATGGCTTCGAAGAAAAGACACGGCCGGTCGCTTTGAACTTCATGCACGCCTTTGCCAAAAGTGACGCGCCGATCATTGGCCCTTCGGGTTCGTGCGTAAGCATGGTCAAGCATCATTATCCGGCCTTGTTCAAAGATGGGACACCTGAACACGCGCTGGCTGTAGATATTGCCTCACGCACATTTGAATTCACCGAATATTTGGTCAATGTGCTCAAGGTTACGGATGTGGGTGCGGTGTACCCACATAAAGTGACTTATCACGCCTCCTGTCACTATCTGCGTGAGATGGGACTCAAGACCGAAGCAAAGACTTTACTCGATGCGGTCAAAGACTTGGAATTCGTTCAATTGAATGAAGAAGAAACTTGTTGCGGCTTTGGCGGCGCATTCACTGTGACCTATCCCGAAGTCAGTCGCGCGATGATGGAGAATAAGGTCAAGGATATCGTTGCCAGTGGTGCTGATACAGTTGTGACTTGTGAGCCGGGTTGCTTGATGAATGTGGCCGGCGGATTGCACAAGGCAGGCTCGTCCATTCGTGCGATGCATATTATTGATTTGCTGTCTTCAAAATAAATTTATTGTAGGGGCGGAGCAACATTGTCCCCTTGTAGGATGCTCCGCCCCCACTTGGTTAATAAAAAATGACTGAGACTCACCCTTATATTGGATTTGAGAAATACAGCGAACACGTGCCGTCGAGCATTCCATTGGCTGTGCAACAGGCGACGAGTCGTTTTGTTGGCGGACGTGCCGCGCGTGTGGCAGAGCTGCCGCAGTGGGAACAGTTGCGGCAGATCGGTTCAGACATTCGTCAGCACACCATCGAGAATATGGATGTGTATCTAACGCGCCTCGAAGAAAAGGTTAAAAAGGCTGGCGGACATGTCCATTGGGCAGAGACAGCCGAAGATGCGCGTCGAATCGTGCTTCAGATCGCAAAAGAAAATAATGTCAAAAACGTAGTCAAGTCAAAGTCGATGGCGACCGAAGAGATCGAGTTGAACCACGCGCTCGAAGCGGCAGGCATCGAGTCGCTTGAAACTGATCTGGGCGAATACATTATTCAACTGGCTGGCACAGGTCCATCTCATATCATTGTCCCGGCAGTGCATCTCAAAAAGGAAGAGATTGCCGCGCTATTCAGTGAGAAGCTTGATATCCATGCGCCCACAGATCCGATTGAATTGGCGCGCATTGCCCGCGAAGTTTTGCGTGAAAAATTTTTGAATGCAGGCATAGGAATCTCTGGCGGGAATTTTTTGATCGCTGAAACTGGCACGCTCGTAATGGTAACCAATGAAGGCAACGGGCGCATGTGTACGACCATGCCTGATTTGCATGTCGCTGTGGTCGGCATTGATAAAGTGGTTCCCGATTGGGAGTCACTTACGGTCTTTCTCAAACTACTGGCGCGTTCAGCCACAGGTCAAAAACTTTCCACCTATACCCAATTCATCACGGGTCCGCGCCGTGAAGAGGGCGAGTTCGGTCCGAAAGAATTTCATCTGATCCTGCTCGATAATGGACGCTCCAAAATTCTCAAAGACCCCATCGGGCGGGATGTGCTCAAATGTATTCGCTGCGGTGCTTGTGCCAATGTTTGCCCTGTGTATAAAAATGTTGGCGGCTTTGCGTATGGTTCTTTTATCTCCGGTCCCATCGGCGCAATTCTTTCGCCGCAAATGCTTGGCATGCAAGCCGCGCGCGAGTTGCCGTTTGCTTCCACGCTTTGTGGCGCGTGCGCTGATGTTTGCCCTGTAAAAATTCC
>JAYUGV010000203.1:0-4143 GCA_043767565.1 Anaerolineales bacterium | reverse complement strand
GTGGCGTATCGAAACCACCCGTAAGCAGAGCAAATGCCGTTAGAAAAGTATTTTTGGAACCTGTTGGTTTCGATACGGGTGAGAAAAACGCTCACCCTACTCAACCAGCGGAGTTTCTACAATGAAGGAGAAGAAATGACCAAACAAGAATTACCGAAAGCGTACGATTTCAAATCCACTGAGGCGCGCATTTATGCGATGTGGGAGACCGGCGGATTCTTCAAACCGCATAATGACCCCAACCAACCCGATTTCGACCCAACTGTCAAACCATTCGTTATTTCGATTCCCCCGCCCAACGTGACCGGCGAACTGCATATCGGTCACGCCATGTTCGTGAGCGTCGAAGACCTCATGACCCGTTATCACCGCATGAAGGGTTACTCCACGCTGTGGGTGCCCGGCACCGATCACGCTGGTATTGCCACGCAACTCATGGTGGAGCGCGATATCCTGCAAAAAGAGGAAGTGACCCGCGAGGAAATGGGACGTGAGGAATTTCTCAAACGCACCTGGGAATGGAAACATAAATACGGAAGCCTCATCACGAATCAGATCCGACGCCTCGGTGCGTCCTGTGACTGGGACCGCGAACGCTTCACGCTGGACGAGGGGCTGAGTCGAGCAGTCCGAGAAGCTTTTGTCCGCCTCTATGAAAAAGGACTGATCTATCGCGGACCGCGTCTCATCAACTGGTCGCCGGGACTCAAGACCGCGGTCTCTGACCTCGAAGTGGAATACGAGGAAGAGGAAGCCAGACTCTACTACTTCAAATACAAACTCAAAGATTCCGATGAGTTCATTCCGGTTGCAACCATCCGCCCTGAGACCATTCTCGGTGATACCGCAGTGGCAGTCCACCCTGATGATGAACGCTATCAGAAGTTCATCGGCAAGACCGTCATCGTGCCGATCCTTGGTCGTGAGATTCCCGTGATCGCAGATGAATACGTAAGTATCGAGTTCGGCACCGGTGCGTTGAAGATCACACCCGGACACGACCCGAACGACTATGCCATCGCGCATAAACACAACCTGCCGATCATCTCCATGCTCGATAAGGAGGCAAAGGTCAACGAAAACGGAGGCAGCTACAAAGGTCAGGATCGATTCGACGCGCGTAAAAATCTCTGGGCTGACATGAAGAAAGCCGGTCTCGTCATCAAAGAAGAGCCATACCGTACCACCATCCCGCGCTCACAACGCGGCGGAGAAATTGTCGAGCCGATGATCTCGGAGCAGTGGTTCGTGACCATCGAGCCCCTAGCAAAGCAAGCACTCGAAGCCGTGAAGGACGGGCGCATCAAGATCGTGCCCGAGCGTTTCGAAAAAACTTATTACAACTGGATGGAGAATATCAAGGACTGGTGCATCAGCCGACAGTTGTGGTGGGGACATCGCATCCCGGTGTGGTATTGCCCCGATAATCACATGACCGTGGCACGCGAAGACCCAACTGAATGCGCCACCTGCGGATCGAAAGACATCCATCAAGATGAGGACGTGTTGGATACCTGGTTCTCCTCCGGCTTGTGGCCCTTCTCAACTTTAGGCTGGCCCGAGCAGACACCCGACCTGGAATATTTCTATCCCACCTCCTACATGGAAACGGGCTACGATATTTTGTTCTTCTGGGTGGCGCGTATGATCATGAGCGGACTCGAATATACGGGACAAATCCCGTTCCATACCGTGTATCTGCACGGACTCGTGCGCGATGAACAGGGACATAAAATTTCCAAGACCAAGGGCAATGTGATTGATCCACTAATCCTCATGGATGAATTCGGCACGGACGCGCTGCGCTTCAATATTCTGGTGGGTTCAACGCCCGGTAACGATACGAATGTGGGTCCCAAGAAAGTGGAAGCCAACCGCAACTTCGTGAACAAGATCTGGAACGCAGGGCGGTTCGTGATCGCGGCGATCGATTCCCTCACCCCTGATTCCCCTCTCCCTCAGGGAGAGGGGTTAGGGGTGAGGGTGGGCGATTACACCCTCGCCGATTCGTGGATTTGGGCAAAGCTCCAGCAACTCGTGCGCGATGTGGAACGCCAGATCCAGAACTTTCAATATGGGCAGGCTGGTCAGGAAATCTACGATTTCATCTGGAATGACTTTGCGGATTGGTACGTCGAGGTCGCAAAAGAACAACTCAAGAACGATGCCACAAAAGCACGCACAGTTGACACACTTGCACGTGTGTTCGATATCTTTTTGAAGTTACTGCACCCCTTTATCCCGTTCGTGACCGAGGAGCTGTGGGGACATCTGCGCCGGGCAGTATTGGACTCCGGCGCGTCGCACATCTTTGACGATTCGCCCAACGCCCTGATCGTGGCGAAGTGGCCCGAGCCGCGTCTGCTCGAAGGCTGGGAAGAGGCGAGGATTGCAGAGTTTGAATTGATCCAGGAGATCGTGCGCTCGATCCGCAACCTGCGCGCAGAAAAGAACGTGGCTCACAGCAAACGGATCGCCGCAAATATCGCGGCAGGCGCAAAGACCGAGTTGCTAAAAGCTCAAGCAAACGTGATCGCATCGCTGGCTGGCTTGAGCGAAACGGAACTCTCAATTACCGAGACCCTGCAAGAGAAGCCCAAAGATGCAATTGCCCTCGTAGTCGGCTCGGTGGAAATTTATCTGCCGCTGGCCGGCATGGTCGATCTGGCAAACGAGAAAGTGCGGTTGGAGAAAGAACTCAAGGAAGCTGAGTCACATATTCAGCGACTTGAAAATCTACTAGGCGGCGATTTTGCCAACAAAGCCCCCGCCGCGTTGGTCCAAAAAGAACGCGAGAAGCTGGCAGGCTATAAAGATACTGCCGAGAAGATCAAAGCACAGTTGAAGTAACAAAAAGGGACGGGCAAATGCCCGTCCCTTTTTGTTTGAGGTTTTCAACAAAACTATTTCATTAAATCGTTCAGTTTTTCAATAAAGCGCTCCGGTCGTTTAAAAAAGTTTTCGACATGCACTTTTCCAGTCCGAAGCAGGGCAATGGCTTTAGAGTCGAAGATATGACCCGTGCTGGTTGTCGCGATTATATCCGCGGTGCGGCCGGTGCCCTCGGCGATCAATACCGTGCGGCCGTATTGAATGTTCAAACGGGCATCATCCCACGTGATCTGACCGCCGTTGATCATAATGGCAATAGTCGGTTGAGAACCTGCGAGGGCGCTGGCAGCAGCGGCGATCCACTCGGCTTCGTCACCCCATTGGTCCCCGGGACAAAAGACGAAATGGGTATGATGGGGCTCGAGCATGGTTCTGATCATCTCGACATCCCGCGCAAGAACGCCAACCAGTGGAAAATTACCCCCGGTCAGACGGCGCGCGCGCCCAATAGCCCCCATCACACCTGAATCCGTGCCGCCTTCGATGATGACGGCGTTTCTTTTTAGCGCAAAGGGCACCAGGTATTTTTCAAAGAACATCTGGATCCGGGCGACATCCTCTACGCTCATGCCTCCGGCACCGCCCACGATCACAATTGCAGATCGTTCATGAGCAAACCCAAGAAGTTGCCAGGCTTCGCGAAGTTCATCAAACGAGTCTGGATAAACGACCGGTGTGAGCTGGTCATTCAGGGGAATTGATTCTAATTTCATTTTTAGATTATACAACGATTGGCTCGATGGGAATATTGCACACCCCAACGCTTACCCTGCCTGCAGGTCTTCATAGCTCAGGGAGAAATCGAAAGGTTGATGTAAAATGGCGGTACCAACTCATCCCGCCCTTGTTTTATGGAGAAACCATGCAACCAACAACTCAATATGCCCCCTGTCCCAACTGCGGACAAAACAATGCAAAGAAGGTTCGTTACACCTGGTGGGGCGGCGCACTTGGCCCCAGCATGTTAACGCATGTCAAATGTGAGAATTGCAAAACAGAATATAACGGCAAGACGGGCAAGTCGAATCAGCAAAGTATCATCATCTACATCGCAGTTTCGTTCGTGCTTGCCTTTTGTCTTTGCGGCGGGCTCGCCGTCCTAAGCGTTATTCTCAACAATCAATAGTTAACTCAAGTTGCGACCTTTGTTTCTTGGTAACAGTTCACAGCGAGGCAGATGGTGACAGGAAATGTAAGACGGGAGTACCCATCAAACACACCAATTTTTGAAAAGCACTCTGTCCATTGCGT
>JAYUGV010000202.1:0-4144 GCA_043767565.1 Anaerolineales bacterium | reverse complement strand
AAGCGGGCTTCCGCAAGATTGTCGCATGGGCGGAGAAGCAGTAGGGGCGGGGTTATCCCGCCCGTTTTGGATAGTCCTGTATAATTTGATCCATCACTCATCGGAGGTCCTGCTATGCAAAAATTATTCAAGAATGAATGGACTACATTTGCAGGTGCGCTGCTTGCCAGCATCCTGACCGGGGTTTTAACTTTCACGCATGCCAATGCGGTGCTGACATTTATTATCAGTGCAGTTGCACTGGCAACGCTGGCAACCGTGGTGGGACATGCCACCGAGCAGCTTGGAAATTACCTGGGACCCGGCGCAACAGGCATCCTGCAAGCGGCTGTCGGAAATTTGCCTGAATTGTTTGTAGGTTTTTTTGCATTGCAAGCGGGGTTGGTGAAGGTGGTGCAATCCGCGTTGGTGGGTTCCATTTTGGCGAACAGTCTGTTAGTGCTGGGTCTGGCATTTTTCTTCGGCGGCCGGAAAAACGGAACGCAGAAATTTCATTCTGAAACGCCGCGCGCGATGGTGATATTAATGGTGTTGGCGGTTTCGGCGTTGGTGATGCCCACGCTCGCGCATTCGTTGCATACGCCTGCCTCTGCCCATGAAATTACTTTAAGTATTGCGGGCGCAGTTGTGTTATTGATCCTCTTCTTCGCAAGCATCCTGTTCTCTTTGCGGAGTGCTCCAATGGCTGAAGCGGTACCTGTAGCCGAACAAGATGAAAAACGCTGGCCCATGGCGCGCGTGATTTCTGTGCTGGCAATCGCAGGCGGGTCTGCTGCGTTTGTTTCAGATTGGTTCGTGATTGCACTTGAACCTGCCACTGCAACGTTGGGTATCTCACAAGCGTTTGCCGGGCTGGTATTGGTGGCGATTGCGGGCAATGCTGTGGAAAATGTAGTCGGGATTCGGCTGGCAATCAAAAACAAAGTGGACTATGCCATCAGCATCATTTTGAATAGTTCCCTACAAGTCGCGCTCGCACTGACCCCGATCCTGGTCCTGCTCTCTTTCTTTTTCACCCCAGTGGCATTGACCCTCGTCCTGCCGCCGCTGCTGGTGGTCGCGCTGGCGCTGACTGCGATCTTGAGTGCCCTAATCGTTTACGATGGCGAATCGAATTGGCTGGAAGGTCTGGCTTTGATCGGTCTGTATGTAATGATCGCGATCTCTTTTTGGTGGGGATAATTAGGTGTTTCGCCGGTGGTTGAGTAGCCACGAGCGCCAGCAAGTGGCGTATCGAAACCACCAATAAGCAGATATATTGTTGTTATAAGGTTACTTTTGATAACCTGTTGGTTTCGATACGGGCGACACGGGCACTCGCCCTACTCAACCAACGATTACTTCTGAAACAATGGAGTTATTATGAAAGTTGCATTTCAAGGTGAGCCCGGCGCGTATAGCGAACAGGCGGTGTTCAATTATTTTGGGGATGTTGAAACATTACCATGCGAATCATTTGACATGGTCTTCGATGCTGTAAATTCAAAGGCATGTGAAGCGGGTTTGATTCCCATTGAGAATTCACTGGCGGGAAGCATTCATCAAAACTATGATTTGTTGTTGCGCAATCAATTACATATTGTCGGTGAATATTTGTTGCGCGTGCGGCATTGTTTGATCGCCATACCTGATGTCAAAAAGGAAGATATTAAAAAAGCCATCAGCCATCCGCAGGCGCTGGGGCAGTGCGCGGCATATTTGCGCTCACACAATATCAAAGCCGAGCAAGTCTACGATACGGCGGGCAGTGTCAAGATGCTCAAAGAATCTGGTGCGCGCGATACGGCGGCAATTGCATCACGTCGCGCAGCTGAATTATATGGCATGCAAATTCTCGAAGAAGGCATCGAGGATAACGCAGAAAATTACACGCGCTTCCTTGCCATTCAACACGAAGCAGTTGTCCCCGAAGGCGACCCTCATCAGGGCTTAGCGAAGACGTCCATCGTCTTCACGTTGAAGAATCAGCCCGGCGCGTTGTTCAAAGCGATGTCCGTATTTGCCTTGCGCGATATCGATCTCACCAAGATCGAATCGCGTCCGCTGCAGGGCAAGCCGTGGGAATATTTGTTTTATATCGATTTCATCGGCGCGGCGCATGAAAAGACAATCAAACGCGCGCTCGATCATTTGGGGGAGTATGCCGTGACGTTGCGCGTGTTGGGTTCGTATCCGCGTTTCAAGGGCTAAGCCATGCGCGAACTTTCTGCCCGTCAGGTGCACATCGATGATCCGTTTTGGTCACCGCGACTGGCTGTCAATGCGTCGAACGCCATCTTTCATCAATGGCAGCAGCTCGAAGACACACTTTGCATCGATAACTTTCGCATTGTCGTGGGGGAGAAGGATGGCTTCCGCGAAGGCTGGTACTTCGCCGACTCGGACGCCTACAAATGGCTGGACGCCGCCTCACGGATCCTTGCGCTTCACTCCGACCCCAAACTTGTTTCGCTTTCAGATTCCTTGATCTCGCTGATCGCCCGCGCCCAAACGGACGACGGTTATATCTTCACCTTCAATCAGATCCATTTCCCGAGTCAGTGTTGGGTCAATTTGCAGATCGAGCATGAACTCTATTGTCTCGGGCATCTCATCGAAGCGGGCGTCTCACACTACGAAGCCACCGGTCGCCTCGACCTGCTTAACGTCTGCATCAAAGCCGCAGACTTGCTCGTGCGGGATTTTCTCAATCAATCCAACGACAAAACCTGCGGACACGAAGAGATCGAACTCGCATTGATCCGTTTATACCGTGTGACGAAAAACGAAAACTATCTTGAACTCGCGCGCCAATTCATCGAACGCCGTGGACGGGTTCCGCTATATGGCATTCACTGGTGGCAGGAGCGCAATCATTTCCTGAAACGAAAAGCCCATGTGGAGCAATTGCGGCAGGACTATATTGCACAACATCCGGAATACGCGTCCTTCCGATTGCCCGGTGATAACTTTTCCAAAATGCCGCGCTTCCACAAACAGCGTTGGTTTCTCAATGCCGTTAGCGGATTCTATGCCCAGCAGCATGTGCCCATCCGAAAACAAACAGCGCCTGTGGGTCACTCCGTGCGCTTCGGATATTTGGAAACCGCTGTCGCCATGCTGTGTCGTGAAATGCGTGGGGCGGATTGGCAATCCGCCTTACCTGCTATGGAACAAGCCTGGGAACAAATGGTAACCCGCCGCATGTACATCACCGGCGGACTCGGCGCGGTCCCTGGCATCGAGGGTTTCGGTAACGACTACGAACTCGACCCCGAATATGCTTACGCCGAAACGTGCGCATCATTGGCGAGTCTCTTTTGGAATTGGGAAATGGCGCTCCTCACAAAGAACGCTTGTTACAGTGACTTGTTCGAATGGCAGCTCTACAACGCCGCCAACGTCGGCATGGGACGGAATGGCGACACGTATCTCTACAACAATCCGCTCGAAGTGCATCACGGCGTGACGCGTCAGGGCTGGTACGTCGTCCCATGTTGCCCGTCGAATCTTTCACGCACGTTTGCAGACTTGGGGAAATATATTTACTCATCTGATGAAAACAATATTTGGATCCATCAATACATCAGCAGTGAAACAACGATCAATGATGTGAAGATAAAAGTCGAATCCGAACTTCCGTGGAATGGGAAAGTAAGAATCCATATTACCCCAATGGAAAAACGCAGGTTCACACTTCATCTTCGTACCCCATCATGGGGAGGTATTTCTGTTTATCCTTACGAACCTATCCGAAAACAAATGGAAGCCAATGGCGGTTATCACTTTTCCCATAATGTCGACTTTACAACGGGAATGTATGAAATCGGACGGGAAATTTTTCTTGAGAGAGAGAAATATAAAACTTATGACCCGCGCTGTAGTTACTTCACAACGATAAATTTGCCTTGGGCTCCAGGTGACATTATTGAAGTTGATATGAATATGTCAATAAAGTTGCTCCGCGCACATCCCAAAGTGCAGGGACATGCTGGCAAAGTCACTGTCACGCGTGGACCGTTGGTCTACTGTCTCGAAAGCGTGGATAATCCCAACGTGGATATTTTCACTGCGCAGCTCGATCCTGATTCTTTGAAAGATGAATTCTTCCCTGATCTGTTGGGCGGATGCGTCGTCATCCACGGCAAAACCATTGATGGCAAGC
>JAYUGV010000201.1:0-10311 GCA_043767565.1 Anaerolineales bacterium | reverse complement strand
CTGGAACCCTTCCGTGCCAGGGACAGTCGCTTCATCGTAGATCGCGCTTTCGGGCTTGGCTTGATCGAACACCTGGATCATGTTCATCACAAAGTCAGCCTCACTGAGCGGACTGCCATCATGCCATTTCACAGTATCGTACATGCCGGCCGGGTAATACACCGTAGTCTTCGTATTCGTGGTCAGACCATCGGGATATTTCTCTCCTACTGTAATGAATTTCTGATTTTCAGCATCCCAATCGATCCATGTGTCAGCAGGAACCTGTACCTCAGGTTGGAAGGACAGATCCACCCAGTCGAGAGATTTAAGAATGGGCAAACCTTCCTTGGCGACCACTTCAGCACGGTCAAGGCGTTGGGGCCATGCCAACCCTGTAAATGGATCGGCGATCACACCGTTATCGCTAGTGCCGCGCTGAGGGAAGGAGTCATAGATCCAGTTCGAGCCAGAAATAGGATTCCATGGGTCTACCAAAAGACCGGGTTGCGAGATGCGAACCGTGCCGCCCTCTTTGCCATCCAAACGAACTGTCTGACCCCAGATCAATGAACCCTGTGAGCCGCCCGCCAGATCGGAGGCTATGCTCAAGGTGTTAATGCGCGGCGCAAAACTCGCCTCATCGACTACAAAGATACGCACCGAATCTTCGAGCGAAAGTCGCAGAGCCGTATCGAACAATTGGCGGCGTTCGTCGAGTGACTTGAAGTTATTGCCTTCCAATGCCAGCGCAGCCGCATCAAATTCAGCCGAAGGTGTATAAGCCTGGTAGATCGGACTGGCTCCGGCACGATTGGTATAGAAACCGCTAAAGTTCGTACCCTCATCGCGGGCAATTTGCGGTGAGATATTGCCAGCAGTGTATACGTGCCACAAGCCATCGGCAGGATCGCTCTGCCCCCAAATGGGGGAAGCTTCACTGCGCGTCTTGTATTGGCGATCCACGGTGAAGCCAATGCTTTCGAGTTGATTGGCAAAATAATCACCGATCGGGCGGCGGTTATCTTCCACGCGGATGAGGAAGGTCAATACAACAGGTTCGCCCTTATACGTCCATTTGCCGTCTACGTTCGTGGCGCCCATGGATTCCATGCGATCGGTAACTATCTGATTACCCTTATCCAGGTCATAGGCATATTTCGCTTCCAAACCGCGGGCAATATCTGCATAGCGCGCATAATCTGGAAACACTGTGGTGAGCGAAGTGAATTTGGGAATGGCAAGGCCTTTATAAATTTCCTGCACCACATAGTTGCGGTCCACCAGATAATTCATAGCTTCACGGAATGCTCGGTCAACGAACGGATTGAACTTTCCGCTCTTGAAGGTTGCCGGGTTGAACATGAAACTATTATTCGAACCCACCATCTGGGAAGAAGCCAGGTTCGGGCTATTTTTTACAGTTTCAAACACAGGCGCTTCAGCCACCGTATAAGCGTATAAGTCAACGTCACCAGCGTTCAATTGTGAAACAGCCGCTTCAGCAGAATCTTGTTTGGTAAAGACCACCTGGTCCACCCAAGCGCCAGTGCGGGTGGTGGGAGGCTCAGTCGGTACGGGTGCTTCGGTTGGTGCCTGAGTAGCGGCAGGTTCTTCTGTCACAGCCGCCGGGGCTTCGGTAGCTATTGCCGTGGCGGGCGCACACGCCGCCACCACCAGGCTCAGCAACACAAGTAAACTCAAAACAGAATATAGTTTTTTAATTTTCATGCTCTTCTCTCCTTAGAATCAAATTTGGGTTTGGCTTTCGGAAACATACTCATATGCTCATCAATACAAACCACCTCCTTTGTCGGATAGCTTGCAAAGCTCAGGGCTTATAAAAAATGCGATTGAATACGGAGTGAGACGGAACCGGGGTGCGTAGCCCCGGTGTCCGTCTCAACATCCTTTGGGTTGCTTTCGCTGTGAGGAGACTTATGAAAGCAAAGCAGATTAGTTGAACTAATCTGCCGCCATCATACGTTCGCAATACAAATCGGACATCCGTCTGTAAATGTGTTTCCCCTACTACGCTGTGATGATTAACGTACTGCTCAAAGGATGAGGGCAGTCTGCAATTCCTATCTCGACCGATATGGAAATACCCCTCCAACGAGGGGTATTGAAATCGTTCTCCAACAGAATAAAATGAACTCGTTATGTACTATACTGTCCGTGTGAAACGGATTTTCCCCCGCCTGATCGGGCTTTGCCTCGCCTTCAGCTTAACTGCCTGCGGAGCTGGACTCGCGCTTCCAGCCACGCCCAAAGCTGATTCGGCGCCGAACAGCCGTCCCGTAGTCTCGAACCGGGAACTGCAAAAATCCCTGCCTGAAGTCTGTGAATGCATCCTGCGTTTCGACCATCTCAATATCGAAGATGGCTTATCGCAAAGTTCAGTGAACGTCGTCTTTCAAGATAGCCGCGGCTTTATGTGGTTCGGCACCGAGGATGGTCTCAACCGCTATGACGGCTACACCTTCAAAACCTACAAACCAGACCCCGATGTGCCCGGAAATTTAAGCGACCGTTGGATCACCGCCATCGTGGAAGACGCCGAAGGTTTTTTATGGGTCGGTACGCGTCAGGGCGGCTTGAACCGCTATGACCCGCGCCTGGAAACTTTCACCACGTACAGTCATTCTGACACGCAGCCAGCCAGCCTGAATAATGACCACGTCAACATGTTGTATCGCGACCAGAAAAATAATATCTGGGCGGGCACACCCGATGGGCTTGAACTGTTCGATCAGACTCAAAACAACTTCAAGCATTATCTCGCCACACCCTCTGAAGTTGAAAACCCGAACAAAAACCGCATCACCGCCATGCTCCAGGATAAACGCGGACAATATTGGCTGGGCACATCTGGAGGCGGTCTAAAAAAGTTCGATGTTCAAAACGATACCTTTGAATCCTATCAGAGTAACCCTGAAAAACTTAACACGCTCAGCTTCGATTCGGTCACTGCGATCGTGGAAGACGATCACGCCATCCTCTGGGTCGGCACGCGCAATGGTTTGAATCGCTTCGACCCGAGCACCGGCTTTTTCGATCGCTTCCTGCGACCCTCCCTAGACTTGGAAAACCCGCTGCCTGATAACCGCCCATCAGACGGCAGTAAACCCATCGAAGCCGCCGACGATGCAAAAAATATTTCGAGTAATGTGGTCAATGCCTTGAAGATCGATAGCACAGGCAACTTATGGGTTGGCACTGCAAATGGACTCAATCGGTATGAGCCGGGCAAGGGCTTTGTGCATTATGATCATGATCCGGCGTTCTCAAAAAGCCTGAGTGCCGATCATGTGGTATCCCTTTATGAGGATCGCAGCGGTACGATATGGATCGGAACGTATGCGGGCGGCGTAAATATTTACGACCGCCAGACCGACCTGTTTGCCTATTATCGCCACAACCCACTCGACTCGAATACGATCAGTGAAAACTCGATCATCCCCATCTTTGTCGATTCAGAGGGCTATGCCTGGATCGGCACAAACGAGGGCTTGAATCGCTTTAATCGGCAGACCAACCGCGTCGTCCGCTATCAAAACGATCCGCGCGATCCGAACAGCCTCGGCTCAAACGACATCTTATCCATTTATGAAGATCAGGGCGGCTATCTATGGATCGGCACAACTAATGGTCTCGATCGTTTTGACCGCATAACTTCCACGTTCACACACTTCCGCCGCGATACACAGGACGAGGGCAGTCTCGGTTCTAATACTGTCTATGTCGTTTATGTAGACAGTCAAAATAATGTCTGGGCGGGTACCTCCGCCGGTCTGGATCGTCTTGACCGTGCCACTGGAAAGTTCATCCATTACACGCCCCGCAAAGATGATCCGAATTCGATCAGCGGCGCCCTGGTCTATTCCATCCATGAGGACCGCGCTGGAAAGTTATGGGTCGGCACCTTTGAAAGCGGACTCAACCGGCTAGACCCCAAAACCGGCATATTCACGCAATATCGTCACGATCCGCAGAGCAAGACCAGCATCAATAACGATTCAATAACCACGATCTATCAGGATAGTAAAGATCGTTTATGGATCGGCACGGATGGCGGTGGATTGGATCTGTATCATCCAGAGACCGATTCTTTCACCTACTATCTCGAGAAGGACGGCTTGCCGAATGGCGTGGTATATGGCATTCTAGAGGACGAGCAGGGGAACTTGTGGCTGAGCACGAATTTCGGTATTTCACGTTTTACCCCTGAAAATAAGGTCTTCCGGAATTTCGATGCGGGCGACGGTTTGCAAAGCAATGAGTTCAACTCATTTGCCTATGCCAAAGGCCGGGATGGCGAGTTCTATTTTGGCGGCATCAATGGTCTCACCGTTTTTCATCCCGATGAAATCGCCGATAACGCCTACACACCGCAAGTGGCGCTCACTTCGCTTACCCAGGATGACCAGCCGCTCAAAACCAAATCCAGTGTGGAGACTCTGCAAGCTGTCACTTTGGAATACCCCCAAAATTCGCTCGAGTTTGATTTCGCTGCCCTGGGTTACAACCAGCCCGGCAAAAACCAATATGCCTACTTCCTCGATGGCTTCGATACGAACTGGCACTTCATCGGTACCAAGCGCAGTGGACGTTACACCAACATCCCGGGCGGCGATTACACCTTGTTGCTGAAAGCCACCAATAGCGATGGTGTGTGGAATGAAACGCCCACCCGCATCAACGTGACCGTGATCCCACCTTTTTGGCAAACGAACCTCTTCCGCGTGATAGCGTTCCTGGGCACGGTCGTTGTGGTTGCTGGCGGTTTTCGTTTACGCACCAAAGCCATTCAAGATCGCAACCGCGAACTTGAACGTGTCGTACAGGAACGTACGCAGGCGCTTGAAATACGCGGTCGTGAAATGGATGCCCTCTACAAAGCAGATGAAAGGATCCTGCGCAACGTCAGCATGAATCAGGTCTTCCAAACCCTTGTAGATGTTGCCGTGGATATGCTCCATGCAGACCGCAGTGTGGTCTTTGCCTGGGACGAGAAACAGACCAAAGTTGTGCCGCGCGTCAGTCATGGGTTCTCACCGGAAACATTGAAAGTATTAGAATTTGCCAAAGGCGAAGGTGTTGTGGGTCAGGTTCTGGCTTCGGGTAAACCGATCCTGGTCACGGATATTGCGCCTGATGATCTGCGTCCAGATGTCCGCGCTGCGATCCAGGCGGAGGGCATCAAATCCTTTGTGCATCTGCCCATCGTTGTAGATCACAAAGTAGCAGCAGTTTTCAATGTGGGCTTCACGCGCCTGGATATGATCGGCGATGATGCCGTTCGCGTTTTCTCCGCGCTGGTGAATCGCGCCTCCATTTCGATCGCGAACATGGAACTGTTCGAACAGACTAAAGACCTGGCAGTGATGGAAGAACGCAACCGCCTCGCCCGTGACCTGCACGACTCTGCCAAACAAAAAGCTTTTGCCGCACTGGCACAGCTTGGCACCGCCCGCGGCATCTTGAACGGGAATGGGAATGTGGTGTCACTGCATTTGAACGAAGCTGAGAACCTGGTCGCGGATGTGATCCAGGAGTTGACCTTCCTCGTGCAGGAAATTTATCCGAGCGCGCTTCAAGAAAAGGGACTCGCCAACATTTTGCGTGAGCATATCTTTGAGTGGGAAAACCGCAACGATACCAAAGTCCAGTTTTCGGTGCGGAATGAGCGTCGTCTGCAACTGGAGATTGAACAGGCGATCTACCGCGTTTCACAGGAAGCGATGGCAAACGTGGCACGTCATAGCCAGGCGAAACGCGTGGATCTTGCGCTGGTATACAACGCTGATTCGATCCAGTTGAGCTTATCTGATGATGGCAGGGGCTTCGATATAAACGCCAAGCCGCACGGCATGGGCTTGCGTTCGATCCGTGAACGGGTCAGCAGTGTGCATGGCACAGTCCAGATCCAAAGCGCACCCGGGCAGGGCACCCGGCTTATTGTCCAGGTACCAACTAAAAATTAAGCAGGAGGCGAAAATGGCAAGTCATCAAAATCGCACTAGTATATTGATCGTCGACGATCACGAAGTCGTACGAAACGGCATCCGCGCTTATCTTGAAACGGTCAAAGAGTTTCAGGTGGTCGGTGAAGCGGCATCTGGTGAGGATGCGCTCAAGCTGGTCTCGGATCATATCCCTGACATTGTTTTGCTGGACCTGATCATGCCGGGCATGGACGGCGTGGAAACGACGCGCCGCATCAAACAGATCAGTCCGCGCACGCAGGTGGTGGTGCTGACCTCATATCATGAGGATGTGCACATCTTCCCGGCGTTGAAGGCGGGCGCAATCTCTTATATATTGAAAGATATGAAAATGGACAAGCTGGTGGAGGCGCTGCGCCGCGCCGCGCAAAAAGAGGTGACACTGCATCCGTTGGTGGCGGCGCGGGTCCTGCAAAATATTCGCAGTGACAATAGTGAGGAGCAGCCACTATTTACAGAGTTGACCGAACGCGAGTTGGATGTCCTGCGCCTGATCGCGAACGGCATGACGAACAGTCAGATTGCGGAAAAGTTGGTCATTAGCGAATACACGGTGAAGGGACATGTCAGTAACATTTTGAGCAAACTACATCTCGCCGACCGCACGCAAGTGGCTGTGTATGCATGGCAAAGAGGGTTGATCAATAAAGATCAAATGGAAAAGAAATAAACCTTATGTCATTGCGAGGGCGCTAGCCCGAAGCAATCTCCTATCGAGTCAGGGATTGCTTCGCCACCAAAAAACGGCGGCTCGCAATGACATGTTAGACTCGCCAATATTCCCCGCCCCCACCTTCGCGCTGCATCAACTTAAAACCCACCAGTTCGCGCCGTAAGGTCGCTGTATCTTCATGATACTTTGACAAGATCTCATTGACACGTTTTTCGTTGTAACGCTTCCCCATCTCAAATGCTTTGACCACATGTCTCAGAATCGCTTCGAGTTTTTTGCGTTGCGCGGGCAGGGTCTTCAAACTGCCATCGCGCTTGGAATAATCTTTAACTACTTTGTTGTCGTAAGCATCCGCGTCCACTTCGGCAGCGACGGAGGAAAGTTCGGTCTGCGAGAACATGCTGCGCGATTTTTGTTCCAGCATTTTTTGATCGAGTTGGTAGACGCTGTAATAGCTTTCAGCATGCGAGCTGACCAACTCCGCTTCAGCGAGTTTGGAAAGATGATGCGAGATCGTCGAAGGCTTGAGCTGCAACAACGCTGCAAGCTCTTCCACGCTGTAGGGTTTTTCTGCCAGCAGACCAACGATCTTCAGTCGATTCGAATCTGCCAGCGCCTTGAAAAAGGTGACGAGTTCTTCGCTTGAGTTTGTCATGTTTTTTGGGGATTGTCACCCTGAGCGACAGCGAAGGGTCTCTGAAATAATGGTTGAGATTCTTCGCTCCGCTCAGAATGACATAATATGAAATTAACGAGTTCTCCAGTATTTTGTGCCGTCGCTTTCGCGCGCCATCAGCTGATGATCGACAAGGTAACGGCGCAGAGCAACCGTATCCACATGGAAGCGGCGCAGAATGGTGTTGACTTCCTTTTCGGTGTAATTCGTATCGAAGGCAAAGGCATCCACGATGAAGTTCAAAATGATCAGCAGCTTATTCCCCATTGGCGGGATTTGTTTGAGCGTCCCGTCGGCATTGAGGAAGTTCTTCAACACCTTGCGGACATCCTCCTGCTTGTCACCTTTTGCTTCGTATTCCGGGCGCTTGCCTTCGAACTGTCCGCGTGCCAGAGACTCGATGGCTTTCTCATCCAGATCGTAGACTCCGTCCTCTTCACGGACCGCGCCTGCATGGACGAGAAAAGTAAGATGATTGAACACCTCCCGCACCGGGACGTGCAGCTGTTCGGCGATCTCTGCCTGTGTGGCGCGCCCACGCACGAGGGCGCCGATCACGCGCAACCGTTCGGCAGACGCCATGGCTTTGACAAAATCCATTACTTCAGGTTGGGTACTCATGTTTCACTCTCTCAATCTAATTCGATAAGTATCGAATTAGATTTTAACGAGATTCAGTAAATTGTCAAGCGCGAATCGTCAGCGGAAATAAAGTTTGTCGAAACAGAATCATGATCGGCTGGGAGTGAAGTGGATCGAATCAGGTATAATCCGAACGTAAGAGTCGGTCCCAATCCTAAAAATTTTTGGAGGTGTCCTGGTGGATCTCTCGAAGCACGCGTTCTTTGAAGGCAAGATCGTCCCACTCGCGGACGCAAAAGTGAATATCGCCACGCATGGCTTTTTATATGGCACAGCCGTGTTCAGTGGTATGCGGGCATATTGGAACGAAGAGCAGAAGAAGCTCTTCGTTTTTCGTCCCTATGATCATTTTCGCCGCTTGCTGCACTCGGCAAAGATCATGTCGATGCAATCGGAATATGATGAAGAAGGGTTGATCGACCTCACGTTGAATCTACTACGGACCGACAACTGGCAAGAGGATATTTACCTGCGCCCCACTTTTTATAAAGCCGATATGGGCATTGGCGTACGACTGCATGATCTCAAGGACGAGTACAGCATGTTTGTAACGGCGTTCGGCAAATACGTCCAGAACGATACCAATGCACACGTGACGATTTCATCATGGCGGCGCATTGACGATAACGTCATCCCGGCGCGCGGCAAGGTGGCGGGTGCATACGCCAACTCCGCGCTGATCAAGACGGATGCAAACCGCGCCGGTTTCGATGAGGCACTGGTACTCGATAATAACGGGCACATCTCTGAAGGTTCAGCCATGAACATCTTCATGCTGCGCGATGGCGTACTGGTCACACCGCCAGTCACGGATAACATCCTCGAAGGCATTACGCGCAGATCGATCATCGAACTGGCACGCAAAGAACTGGGACTTGAAGTTCTTGAACGCTCCATTGATCGAACTGAAGTGTTCATCGCCGAAGAAATGTTCTTAACCGGCACCGCGGCACAGGTCACAGCAGTGACAAAGATCGATCACCGTCCCGTTGGCGCGGGGATGATGGGTCCCATCACGACAAAGCTGCGTGTGCTATATGAAGATATTGTGCGAGGCAAGAACAACAAATATTTGCACTGGAATGTAGCAGTGCAATAATAAAACGGTGGTGACCAGATTGGTCACCACCGTTTTCGTTTCATACTGTAATGCGAGATAATATCTCGCTCTACGCTAGCGAGTCTTCTTGAGGCGCACGAGCACCAGGTTCTTGGTGCATTCGGAAGACGTAGAAACGTAGATCTTATCCGAAAGCGGGAGACCGCTCTGGTCTACCAGTTGAATATATAAAGTCTTGTCCGTTTTGATGGGGGCATCGCTTATTTTAAATTCAAAACCTGAAGGACCATATTCCGGGTTGATGCCGCTCACCGTTTGTTGTTCGATCAACTTATTATCCAACGAACCGCGCAAGATGATGACCATGCCGATCACGGGACTATTGTTCGCATCCACCACGGCTCCGCCGATGCCTGCCCAGTTACAAGCCAGGTCAGGGTGATAGAGGGTACTGTCTTGTTGAGTAATCGAAGCGGCTGAGAACGGCGCCTTGGGTGTGCTGGTCGGCTTGGGAGTCTTGGTAGGCGGCACGAGCGAGAATGGCGTATTTGTAGGGACCGGGGTCCATGTGGGAGGCGGTGTATTCGTGGGCGTCATGGCCAGCGTTGGAGTTGGCGTCCAGGTCGCTTCAAGCTGCAAAAGTGTGGGCGTCGCTGTGGGTCCCTGAGGTCCATTGACCACTCCGCCGGGGCGCAAGAAATTCAACGAGGTGTCGGGGTTGAAAAAGACGAGTGCAAAAAATCCCACAAGGCAGGCCGTAACGATCAAGACCAGAATCGAAAGCATATCCCACATATTCATGGCAGCGCCGCCGCCGCTGCTTCGCGCTCTGGATGGTTTTCCGTCAAAGTTGAAATCGTCACTCATTGAATTCGCTCCATGTTGAAACTACTGCGGCGCAAGCACCACATTTGCCTGTATTCTTTGTTCTTCGATCCACTTCCGTAATGCCTGTTCCTGCAAAGCCAGCAAGGCATCCGGCGAAAGTGAACGGTTCGGGTCGCGTTCGAGAATTCTAACGATATGAAACCCAACGTCCGTGGCGATCACATCGCTAAATTGATCAACACTCAAATTGAACGCCGCCTCTTCAATTTGAAAATTGAGCAGATAACCGCGCGGCACCCAGCCCAAGTCACCGCGCGTCAGCGGGTCCGCTTTGAAAGCCAGATCGTTGAAATCGGCTCCGCCATTGAGTTGGGTAAGAAATTCCTGAGCCTTGTCTTGATTATAGAGCAGAATTTGCTGGACGTGTACCTGCTCGGCAGTACTG
>JAYUGV010000200.1:0-4148 GCA_043767565.1 Anaerolineales bacterium | reverse complement strand
CTGCCGATTTTGGCGAGAAAAAGTCCAAAACTTGGCGTCTGGGCGACTTTGCGTTGAGTTCGTTGGTTCCAGATTTGGAATTGCTGGGATTATTGACTGCGTTAGATAACAACATCGTTCGATCAAGGTGAACATGAGCATCCAAAATGCATACAACGAATGGTCAGGGAGCTACGATACAAACGAGAACTTGACCCGCGATCTTGACGCGCAAGTGACCAGAGAAACGCTTGTCAGTCAACGCTTCAACTCCATTTTGGAGATCGGCTGCGGGACAGGTAAGAACACTTCGTTCCTCGTCAATGTTGGGACAAGGATCACAGCGGTGGATTTTTCGGCGGGCATGCTTGAGAAAGCCAGGGAGAAGGTCAAAGCGGAGAATGTCAGCTTCTCAATAATGGACATCACTCATCAATGGAATTTTGACGACCAATCTTTTGATCTCATCGTCTGCGATCTGGTGTTGGAACACATCGCTGACCTGTCGCATGTCTTCGCCGAAGCCGCGCGGACTCTGCAACCTCAAGGCAAATTCTTCATCAACGAATTACATCCGTTCAAACAATACGGGGGGACAAAGGCGCGGTTCGAACGGGCAGACCGAACGGTGGAAGTGGAAGCGTTCGTCCATCACATGTCAGATTTCATCCACGCTGCGGAAGTCCACGGCTTGAAGCTGGTCAGTCTAAACGAATACTGGCATGCGGCTGATCAAGGCAAGCCGCCGCGTCTGGTATCATTCATGTTTATAAAAAGCTAAGTGATCAGTCGAAAGTATTTTTACAGGGTTCGTCCAGCAGTTGTACTGCTGGACATCCGCATCTTCGGCAGTGCAACTGCCGAAGGAACAAGCTTGTTTAATAACTTGTGGCGATTTACTTAGTCCTAAAATTTTTCTTACAAAATTATTATCAACACCGCATAAAATATACTTCAGAAATTCCCTGATTTGTATCACCCGTATCGGAGGCAATCATGACGGACTCAAACCCAACAGAACAATTTACTTTCAAAGCCGAGACCAAGCAACTGCTCAATATTCTCATCCATTCGCTATACAAGGACCGCGAAGTGTTTTTGCGCGAACTGCTCTCGAACGCTTCGGATGCGCTCAACCGCCTGCGTTTTGAGATGGTGACCAACCGCGATGTGCTCGATCCGCAAGCCGAGTTGAGTATCACCATCAAAGCGGACAAAGACGCCCGCACGCTGGTTATTCAAGATACCGGCATCGGTATGACACACGATGAGGTCATCGAGAATCTGGGCACGATCGCGCAGTCGGGCGCGCGCAAGTTCATCGAAGCGACGAAGGATCAAAAGGTGGATTTCGCCCAGGTCATCGGGCAGTTCGGCGTGGGATTTTATTCCGTGTTCATGGTGGCA
This sequence comes from Anaerolineales bacterium, assembly GCA_043767565.1. Lineage (GTDB taxonomy): Bacteria > Chloroflexota > Anaerolineae > Anaerolineales > Villigracilaceae > Defluviilinea. The sequence continues at coordinate 2,762 of JAYUGV010000200.1, read as the reverse complement.
GAATGGGTGCGGGTGACCTCGCGTTCGCACAAGCCCGATGCTGAAGGGGTGAGCTGGTATGCCACCGGCGATGATAATTATCAGGTCAGTGCGGCAGAGATGGCTGAGCGCGGGACGCGGATCGAGATCAAGCTCAAAGAAGATGCGGCGGAGTTCGCGGAAGAATTCCGGCTGCGCAACATCATCCACAAACATTCCGATTACATCGGCTTCCCGATTTATTTTGGCGACAGCAACGCGCCGGTCAACAAGCAGACTTCGCTGTGGCGCACGGCGCGCAAGGATGTGACCGAGGAGCAATATAAGGAATTTTATCGTCAGACCACTTTGGAATTTGAAGAGCCGCTGCAGCACACCCACATGGTCACGGATGCACCGGTGCAGTTGTATGCGCTGCTGTTTATCCCTGCCAAAGCTGAGCGCGGCATGCTGGCGCTTCGCAAAGATGACGGCTTGAAGTTGTACTCACGCAATATTTTGATCGACGAATACAACAAGGACCTGCTGCCCGAATATCTGCGCTTCATGCAAGGCGTGGTGGACTCGGAAGACCTGCCGCTCAACGTCTCACGCGAAACTGTTCAGTCTAGTGGACTCATGCCCAAGCTGAAAAAGGTCCTAACAAATCAGGTCATACGTGATCTGGAAACGCTGGCGAAAAATAATGCCGCTACATATCAGACCTTCTGGCAGGAGTTCGGCGTGTACTTGAAACAGGGCATCGCCGCCAATCCGGCGGAAGCTGAAACGATCAATCCGCTGCTACGCTTCAAGACCAATCTGAACCCTGAAACATGGTCATCGCTGGCGGAGTATGCCGCGCGCATGAAAGAGGGACAAAATGAAATTTACTACATCATCGGTGATGACCCGAAGTCTGTAATGCGCAGTCCGCACTTGGATTATTTCGGCGCGCAAGGGACTGAGGTGCTACTGCTCACCGACCCCATGGATGCATTCATGCTGATGGGTCTGCATAACTACAAGGAACACGGGTTTAAAAACGTCGCGCAGGCAGAGGTCGATACGAGCAAACAGCCCGAAGCCCAGAATGAAGCGGAGAAGATCTCCGATGCAGACTTCAATTCGCTGATCGAGCAATTCAAAAATGTACTGGGCGAACGCGTGACCGATGTCCGCGCGAGCAATCGTTTGTCGCAATCTGTGGCGCGGCTCGCGGACCCGGATGGCACGCTCAACTCCGAAATGCAGCGTGTGTATCGCATGTTGGGCAAGGACTATGAGATCCCGAAAAAAATATTGGAGTTGAATCCAGCGCACAATATTTTGAAAAATTTACTCAAGCAGGAATCTGGTTCTGAATTGCAGACTGTCATCATCGAACAAATCTACGATAGTGCGTTGTTGGTGGAAGGTTTACATCCCGACCCATCGAGCATGGTCGCACGTGTGCAACAGATCATGGATGCGGCGTTGGAAAAGAATTCGAAGTAACAGTAAAGAGACGGTTACTTATAAAAGTGACCGTCTCTTTATCAATAAGTATGGAGGGGTTTGAAATTGAAGAAGAGATCACTTCGCTTCAAGCATGCGCAGCAGCATCGGGCTGAAATAGGGGATCAACCAAACCAGCATACCCCGCAAGAACAAACCTCCCATAAACCTGACATATCTTACCCGCGCCGAGGACAACCCTACCCCGTGCGTGGACATGGGTCACAATGGGTCAGTCTCTCGCGGAGACACCTTCGGCAGGTTTGCCCCACTCCCCGCCATTTCTGCCGCGGATTATAAATATCGTACGGCATTCTTCAATTCTTCAGCAGTGACACTTTCTAATAGTTTCGTTACCCGCCTTTGAAGTTCACCGGGAGAAAGTTGTTTTGATACCACAACCCCGTAATGCTCTTTACCATCTTCAACATATCGAATGGCAAGCGGGACAAAGTGTTTGATATTGAAAGTCACAACCGCCCTGGGTTCGCCAACAGCGTATGCCACGACCTTCTCGTCGGGCACGGCGACCAGATCAACCTCATTGACGTGGACAACATCAAAACCCTGCTCGCGTAGAAGCCTGGCAAGGTAAGCCCAAATATGTTCATCGAGAAGCAGTTTGGGAGAATTCTTTTTGGTCTCGCCGCTCATCCGCCCGTGATCTCCTTGTATTTCTTCTCGCCCAGTTTTTCCAACAACATGCGGCGGGAGGCTTCTTCCGTATTTTCTTCCCGTTCCTTATCGATCTCCACCTGATGGACAAAATAATACTGTATGGCTTCATACACCTGAGACAAGCTAATATGTGGAATAATCTCTTTCGTAATCGTTTCAGGCGTTTCCCCGATCTGCAAATAGCCGATCAAAATATGCACAGGGACACGCGTCCCGCGAATCACGGCGCTCATCCCGCCCGTGAATTTGACCACTTCAATATTAGGAAATGACTTCTTTGGTTTTGCTTTTGGCTTGGACTTCTTGACCGTATAACTAGCGGACTGTGCCCCCACTTTCCCCTTTTTAACTTCCAAATACGCCCGCAGCGCCTCGCGGATCAATTCACTGCGCGAGCGATGCTCGGCGGCAGCGACCGTATCAACTTCTTCGAGAAATTTTTCAGGGGGTGAAACTAAAATTTTGTTTGCCATGAGGATATATCCTGTATATCCTCATTATACTCTGTCCCCAACCCCTCTACCGTCTACTTGTCAAGTACCCATTTTATATACCAAAGATAAGTAGACAAAAATCAGGCATTTTGAATTGCATATTGGCGGGGCGATAAGCCCTGTAATGCCTCGTGC
>JAYUGV010000199.1:0-4150 GCA_043767565.1 Anaerolineales bacterium | reverse complement strand
GGCATCGAAGGGTTATATGAAAACCAGCCTTTCAACTGCGGAGCGGTTTGCAGATTAAGACTTCCGGTAACGGATGTAGATGGCTTTACGATTCAGTTCTGGGCATATTCAAGTTACGGCGATAGTAGTGAAGTTTTCGATGCGCAGGTAAGGGTGGCGAAAACGACTGAAGGGAATCCCGACCAGGCATTCTGGTATGTGGATGTCTTGAGTGATCAATGGGCGGGTGTGCCGCTTGCCAGTTGTGTTAGAGACTGGGGCGTACTGCCGCCCATCGGTGGTCCGCCTGAATGGTTGAGCACCCCTACTGAAAGTGAAAAACTCGGCACCGATGTGCCTTATAGTTATCTTGCTGCCAACCTGATCCGCAAAGGCGCCGTGGATGCAAGTGAATGCGCGGATGGCGGCGTGTTACCCGATGGCGGCGCCTCCGCTTGCGGTATGGAAATGGCGCGCAGTGCAGTGACTGCATGGCAGAATCAATTCGACGAATTGATCTTGAACGTGGCAAAAGATTCGGGTGTGCCTGCGCATTTACTAAAGAACCTGTTCGCCAAAGAGAGTCAGTTCTGGCCCGGAGCCAGTTTGAAAAGCGACATCGGTTTGGGACAATTAACCGAACAGGGCGCAGATACAGCCTTGATGTGGAACCCGCCGTTCTTTTATCAGTTCTGCCCACTGGTGATGGATTCGAGTGAATGTAAAAAAGGCTACCTGGGGCTGGACGATAAGCAACAGGATTACGTGCGGCTGGCTTTGATCAGCGCCGTGAATGCCAACTGCGAGAACTGTCCATTGGGCATTGATCTGGAACACGCCAAGTTTTCCATTAGCGTCTTTGCGCAGACCATGCTCGCCAACTGCGGACAGGCTGGTCAGCTCGTCAAGAATTTCACCGGAACTGCAGCGGGCAAATCCACATCCTATGAAGACCTGTGGAAGTTATCGCTGGTCAATTACAACGCGGGACCGGGATGCCTCGGCGACGCACTCGATGCGACAACGCTCGCCAAACAAGATCTGACCTGGGAAAATATTTCGACGCACTTCGCCCCGGCTTGTGCAGCCGCAGTGGGATATGTGAACGACATCAGCAAGTGATCTTTCAAAAGCGACTTTTATCCACACAAACGAGCGGAGGAACATTTCCTCCGCTTTTCTTTTTGTGCTAAACTAACAGCACACCTTCTCATCTGGAGTTGCCATGCTCTCACTCATCGAAAAGATCCTCTTTGCCGTTGCAACTTTCATTTCGTTATATCTCACCTATCGCGGCGCCATGCGGATCGCGGATCAAATTTCAAGCGGACAGGGGAAAATAGACTGGACGCTTCTTCCCAAGCGGACGGCTGATCTGGTTGCGAAATTCATTTTCTTTCAACCGGTCTTTCGCCTGCGACTCATCCCCAGCATTTTGCACGCCTTCATCGGCTGGGGCTTCTTCACTTATTTACTCATCAACCTGTCTGATCTGATCTACGGATATACAGGATTCAAGCTCCTATATCACCTCGGCTGGTTTGGGGATGCGTACCGCTTGCTTGCAGACTTTATGGGCGTGGCAATCATGGTCGGTATGCTTTCGTTATCGTTTCGACGCTATGTGCTCAGACCTGCGACACTGTCCACACGCGACACGACGTTGTTGAATCCCAAAGCGCGGACTGGCATTCTACGTGACTCGGCGATCGTCACCGCCACATTCTTCACACACAACTTCATGCGCATGCTGGAGGAATCATTCCATTTGGCATCGCTGGGAAAAACTGACAGTTGGCAACCGATCATTTCAACGGTATCAGGCTTATGGTCGAAGTGGGACGCGGGGGCGGTCGTCGCAGGCGAACATATCGCGTGGTGGATATCCATTGGCGTCGTTGTAGCGTTCCTGCCTTACTTCCCGTATTCAAAGCATATTCATTTATTCATCACGCCGTTAAATTTTGGGTTGAAGCCGGAGCGCAAATCAATCGGACAGTTAAGTTATGTCAACCTCGACGATCAAAGCATCGAGCAATTCGGCGCAGCGACAATGAAAGACCTGAGCTGGGAACAGATCATGGATAGTTACGCGTGCATCCAATGTTTTCGTTGTCAGGAAGTTTGCCCAGCGTATAACACCGGCAAGTTGTTATCGCCCGCCGCATTGGAGATCAACAAGCGTTATCATTTGAAGGACGACACAACGGATGTGCTGATGCTCGACATGATCTCTGAAGAAGCTGTTTGGGCTTGTACGAGTTGCGGCGCGTGCGTGGATATTTGTCCCGTTGGCAATGAGCCGATGCGCGATATTCTCGACATCCGCCGAAATCTTTCGATGATGGAAAGCAACTTCCCGAAACAATTGGAGTCGGCATTCAAGGGCATGGAACGCAACATGAACCCGTGGAATGTTTCGCAAGCGGATCGTATGAAATGGGCGGAAGGTATGAGCGTGCCAACGATCGAACAGAACGCTGAACCCGAAATTTTATGGTGGGTCGGTTGTGCGCCTGCGACCGATGCGCGCGCGCAAAAGACTGCCCAAGCCTTTGCGAAAATTTTGAACGCGGCGGGAGTCAATTATGCGGTGCTGGGCAAGAACGAAGCCTGCACCGGCGATTCGGCACGCCGCGCGGGACGTGAAGATATTTTCTTTGGGCTGGCTTCACAGAATGTGGAAATCTTGAATAGGGTTGCACCCAAACGCATCGTGACGACTTGCCCACATTGTTTGCATACGATCAAGAATGAATACCCAGCGTTTGGCGGAAATTATCAGGTTATCCATCACACACAGTTGATCAATGAATTGGTCGGCGCGGGGAAGATCAGTTTGGAAGTAAGCAGTGATCAGTACTCAGTCACATTCCATGATCCATGTTATTTGGGGCGGCATAATAAGATCACGGACGCGCCGCGTGACGCGTTGAAGTCCGCTAGTGCGTTGACAATTGAAATGCCGCGCAATGGCGCCAAGTCCTTCTGCTGCGGCGCGGGCGGCGCGCAGATGTGGAAGGAAGAAGAGCATGGCACAGCGCGCGTCAATAACGTCCGTTTCGCCGAGGCAAAAGCGACTGGCGCAAATACGGTAGCGGTGGGCTGTCCATTCTGCATGTCGATGATGACGGATGCATCCAAAGCAGACGGCGGCGATATCCAGGTGAAGGATGTGGCTGAGATCGTCCTTGAACGAATGAAAATAGGAGTTTGATCTTGTTTGACTTAAACACAAAATTCGGACGCTTTGCAAAGAAACATCTCAAGAGTGAATATTTCGCCTGGTTAACCACGGTCGACTCAACAGGCACGCCCCAACCGCGGCCGGTCTGGTTTATTTGGGATAATGATACGATCCTGGTCTTCAGTCAATCCAAAGCATATAAGTTGAAACATATTCTGAAGAACCCTAATGTATCTTTGCATTTCAACACTGAAGATAATCAGGGCGAGAAACGGCTGATCATTATTACCGGCACAGCAGAGGTCGATACAAGCTCGCCTTCTGCCAACAAACTTCCCGCCTATATACGAAAATACAAAAGCGGGATCATTGGATTGAAAATGACCGTTGCTCAATTTTCAATGGACTATTCAACCGCGATCCGGATTACCCCCACGAACTTGCGCGGTTGGGAGTAAAATTCTCCCTTGCCAACAGAGGAGGTTTGCATGAAAGATACGATCCGCACGCTGCACCCAGAGAAGAAACAGGGTGTGAATATCAGCAAGGAAAAATATGAAATTATCCGTAAGACAATTTTATCGGTATTGCGAACACAAAAAGAAATGACTTTCATGGCATTATCTCGCGCGGTTGAAAAGGAAGTGCGCGGTAAATTCGAAGGCTCGGTCATGTGGTATGTGACCACGGTCAAACTGGACTTGGAAGCGCGCGGCACGGTCAAGCGTGTGCTGAACTCAAGACCCCAACTTGTAAAGCTCGCCAAGTAAATCACATTGGCAGATCGAATAACCTGTTACATGGGTTCATGTGACAGGCTAAAATGTTTTATTGAACTGAACAGATAAGGAACCCGTATGTTGGACACATTGAATTTCGATATTCTAGAAGCGCATAAATTTTTTTTCGACTGACTGCTTCAACAAAACCTGGGATTATATTGACCAGGCTGGAGAACGCTCCGTTGATGAGGATATGTCCATG
>JAYUGV010000198.1:0-4168 GCA_043767565.1 Anaerolineales bacterium | reverse complement strand
GCTTGAATGAACATCGCAACCTCAATAGATTGTGGGGAGATAGATTTTATAAATAAAGATCGAATAAACGTGCAAACCAATAACGAACTGCTGATTAGATCTCAGCCAGTTTTTTCTTTAACTCATCAACGTTCTTTATCTGACCCGCATCCCGCAGGGCGCGCGCAGCAGCTGTGAAGTAGGTATGCGACTCCACGAACTTTAATTGTCCCGAGAACCATTGTGTATCGCTAAATTCCTGTCCGAAGAATGCCAGCTCGCGGCGCAGGTTAAGGTTGCGGGGCAGGAAATCCTCGCGTCCCAGTACATCGAGATCGGCATCTGCCATGATCTGTTCAAGAATGGTTTTGGGTGACTGTGGGACAACCGTTGCCATGATGATGCCTTTGATGATCTCGATCTGTGCTGCGCTATAACCAAAGCCCGGCAACACATCAGAGGCAAACCGCGCGCTGACCACTTCATGTCCAGCGCGTATTTCAATAAAGCCAAGGTCATGGAACCAGGCGGCAGTCAACAGCAGCTCAAGGTCTTCACCCTGGATGCCTTCACCTTCGGCAAACTTCGCCGCTGCCGGGACGACATCATCCGTGGTGTGGAGCAGGCTGTGATAGTACAGTCCCGGTGACAACTCCTTCTCCAAACGATCAATTGCATACTGTTTTGCCTGTTCAAAGTTATATGTGTCCATATTTTTCCTTTTTGATGTGACCTTATTTTTCAAGTACGCTAACGATACGAATAAGCTGGATACTAAACGGATTCATTGGTGAGTATGTCTTTCAATTCCGCGGGCGAATACGGCACATACCAGTAACGCAAATAGACTTCCTTCGGGATCATCAATAGTGAGACACCCTGTTCAGCGACAATATCAGCGTTGCGAATATCGCCGCGGATCACGCCGGTGGTGCCCAGCGGCATCCATGCTGCCACGGAGAAGGATTGATAGCCACCAAGCGGAATGATCTTCAGTCCATCGCCCAGCGGAAAATAGACAAACGAGGAAGGCGCACCAGCTTCGATGAGTTTCTCGCCCGCCTGTAGTTCAATGAACATGATGTGTTTGAAACCAGCCACCGTATCGAGGCTGGTTAGTTTTTGTCCCGCCTGATTGATCTTGTCCAATACAGATTGACGCTGCGCCATGTCCCAATCCAGTTCCTGCGCTTCAAGATAACGGGCGCGTTCTGATTCAGAGACGTTGCGCAGGGATGGCACGATCTGAACCTGGTCACTCACTTTTGCATTTAACTGATCGAGTTGTGCCTGCACCAATTCCGCAAAGCGCGGATCATCGTCCGTGCTCTCCAGCAGGATCTGAATCTGTTTAGCTGTTTTCACATTGGGAATCAATTTCGCGCGCCAGAAACTATCCACGGTGTCGCGCAGGAAATCATGGATCACATAGGCGGTGCAATAGGCAGAACGCTGTTGGGCTGCTTGATTTTCGAACAAGCCGCGATGGAAGGAGATGCGCAAATTGCCGTCCGCGTTGAATTCACTGCTGGCAATATTCGACTCGCCCGCGCCATCCGGGTTATCGGGTAATTCCATCAAGAAGAGTCGGTCACCGCCCAGGCGCAATGCGATCACACAATTTCCGGTCTTCTGGCTGGCATAGATCTCATAGCCGCCGGAAGTTTTCTCCACGGTACCGCGTTGACGGAAGGCATCCGCACAACGCAGCGCGCGCAGGGTATCCGTTACATCGCTGACGAGTTGTTTGGCTTCCGCTGATTCATCGGTCAGCCAATCGAAAGCCTCACTCTCGAAATCAACAAAAAATCTTCCCAAATAAGTTGGCGGATCTTCATCAAAGGAAAAATCATCTGGCAGAGACTTGCCTTTTGCAAGTTGCTGTTGGTTGAATAAATGACGCAGGTTATGACTGAGGGTGGCTTGCATGTGCTTCCGCAACACAGCGGGATCATCTAGCACGGTCACAGGTGTTTTGCTTTTGCTATGCCCGATGGACATGGCCAGCAATTCGCGGAAGATGATCTGCGGGTCGCGCTTAAGCACGCCTGCCTTATAAAGCTGTGACAAATGCCAGGGGATGTTGCCGCAGTTATCGTTCCACATGGTGGTGAGCGCATCATCCAGCGAGCCATCGAACATCGACTGCGCCGCAAACTCAGGATGCATGGCGCGCCCAAAGGTGGAGAGGTCGCTCATGCCGATATCGTGCAGATACGCCAGCGCAACGCCGTAACCGTAGAGAAATAATTCCATTTGCTGTTCGGTGCGGCGTGGAATCAAAACCCCATTAATGGTTTGCAAGACCCGCAGGATCTGTTTGGCCACATCGCGCACATGCACCCTACCATGATCAGAAAAGAACGCGGGATGCTTCGCGGCATCTTCCATGAATGATGGATTACGGATCAAATTCTCGAGTTTCGCCTGCTCGTTGACGCGCCCGTAAAAAGATTGCTCAATGCGGTCGCGCACCGAGGCAGACAGATACCGTTCGGGAGCTGGATTGTTCATTAACCAGTCTTTCCGTTCTCAAGTTCCTTGATGCGCGCATTCAGTTGACCGATGTCGCGTACGCGGTCGCGCAAACGACCCGTCAACACGCGGATGATGCCCGTGGCAACTTCGGGGCGCTCTTCCATTAACTCAAAGAAAGGTGCCTGATTGAGACGGAAGAGGCGGGTCGCTTCCACCGCGGTCACCGAGGCGAGGCGCGGTTCGGGGTCGAGCAATGCCATCTCGCCAAAGACATCGCGTTCGCCCAAATAGTTCAACAGGCGTTCGCCGTCGTGGACGCGGACCTTGCCATCGAGGATCACGTACATACTATCGCCCGTATCGCCTTTCTCAAAGATGGTTTCATTTTCAGAAACATCCAATTCTTCGAGCAGGTCCGCCACATCCGCCAACACATTGTCGGGGGTGTGGCTAAACATGGCGACAGACTTTAGGATCAAAACTTTTTCAACGTTCGATAACATGGCAGGGTCTCCTTTTTTTGCGGCATATGCTGCACACGCACTCACCCAATCTGGTAGGTTATGATTTTCAATGATCTCAAGCAATCGTTCGGCTGTGGTTAATTTCTTTTGAGCGAAGAACCCCGCCCAACGTCCACTTCTGGCTGGCGGAGTAAGGTCTTCCAGCAGCGGCATGATCCACGGCTTCCAATCCGCGGGCAGTTGCACATCCATGATCTCCAACGCATACGAGACTTGTGTGGCTGAACCCACGGTCAGCGCTTCGCGCACGCGCCGAATTGAATCGCCATCGAAGACGAAGGATAATAGCAAGAGCACGCGATTGCGGATTTGTACGTGAAATTGATTCAAAGCTGCGATCAACAAAGCTGTTTCATCTGTCTCGCCGAGATCAACTTGTGTTGCATTGCTCCACGCTGATTGCTCTATTTCAGTTTTGACGGCACGCTGGATCATGACGGTATCTTTTGTGCGATACCCGCTTTGACTCAACGCATTCAAAATTTGTGAACGCACTTCGCTATCGGGTTCAGAGATGCGCGATAACAAAATAGTTTGAGATTTAACGCCTCCGATGCGACCGAGGACTCTGGCTAACGTCAACAAGCACTGACGCGGCGCATCGGACTCCCCTTCGACACGCTCAGGGCGGCGCCCGAAAGTGGATTCAATTTCAGGGAGCGCCTCTGCACCGATAGCAACCAACGCCAACCCAGCGGCGCGACTCGTCGCGGGCGAGTCACAGGCACTGATGAGCTGTGAATAATAGTCACGGCGATTAACTGCACCCATCACTTCGATGGCGAGGTTACGATCTGCATTGGAAGAGGAATCCAGTAGATGGTTTAATTTTTCTTCGGCGGTTGGTTCATTTCCATATTTCAACAAGCCGATCAACGCACCACGCATGGACAAGGCATCCGTTTCGTTGAGCGCATTCGTGAGTTGCGACTTATCCTCCGCAATCGCGCCCAACGCACGCAGCGCGGATTCTTTCACAGCAGGGACAGTCTCCACTGCCAATTGATTTTTCACTTCACGCAACATCGCGTTCAGCTTCAAACTCTCCACGCGGAGGAAAGCTTCTCGCCGCACTTCAGGCGCGGGATGTTGAAGCAGGCTTGGGAGTTGGGAAAGAAGCGTTTTTTCATCCAGCACTTCAAGTTTGTTCATGGCGTAGATCACGATGCCTGGATGCGAATCCTGCA
>JAYUGV010000197.1:0-10384 GCA_043767565.1 Anaerolineales bacterium | reverse complement strand
GCGGTGATTCGCCATATTTCTGCGCTGATATGGTTGGCAATGTCTGGGAATGGACGCACAGCCGGTTTGTGAAATATCCTTATCATGCAAAGGATGGTCGTGAGGATGAAGCCAGTCGTGATAGTCGTGTCCTGCGCGGTGGTTCGTTCCTCAACCATCGCTACTACGCCCGCTGTGCGTATCGCGACAACTACACCCCGGACGATCGTTACTACTTCATCGGTTTTCGTGTTTGTGTGTCTTCCCCATCATATATCTGAAATCTGTAAAATCTGAAATCTGGCAATCTGAATCTTTGTTCTTGCCTTCCCGCCGCAAGGTGGGAGAATTTTTACCCCCTCTGCCTATCGGCATCTCCCCCAAATACGAAAGGAAAAATTTACATAATTATTCCAACTATCTCTTTCGTATTTGGGGGAGAACCTATCGTAAGTCTACCGGGAAACGAATAGAGGGGGTCAATGGCGCGGGCAAAACCCTGGCTTAGTCCGTAAGGAGAGCCGAATATAAAAAGCCCCGCGATCTGGACTCTCGTCCCATCGCGGGGCATCTTGTTGTTGGGTAGAGATTATTTTGCCTGTCCCCGACTCGGCATGGCTGAAATCAATGCGCGCAATGCGCTGTTGACTTGCTCGGCAGTTTTGAAGACCTTGGATACATCAGCGTCAATAACTGCCACAAGCGGGCTGTCTTTCATCCGACTCGCAAAGCGATTAGGCTTGGCTTTACTATAATCAAAGCGATACTCTTTCGCCATTTCAGCGACTTTACGAGATTTTGTGACGGGCGTTTTTTTCATAGTCTCTGATTTCATCCTTCGTTGCGCGGCGTGCAGTGATAATACGGATCGTGTTTTCGGTTTTTTCCACAAAGCATACAAGACAATTCTGCTGAGCGCAGATGTGCCGATGATAATTTCCCGGTGTTCTTCTTCTGAATGTTTGGTATCGTCAAATATGAACGCAAGTGGATCGTTGAAAGTAGTGATGGCTTCATCGAAAGCAATCCCGTGTTTACGAAGATTGCTTTCCGCTTTGCGCGGGTCCCATATAAACTTCATTTTCCAAGTATAGCATACGACAATAAAAACGCCCCGCGATTTAGACTCTCATCCCATCGCGGGGCAACTCTTTACCGACCAATTACCAATTACTCTTCCAGCGTACTCACATCACCTTCAGGCAGCCCTTGAGCCCGTGCCTTCAACACGCGCCGCATGATCTTGCCGGAGCGGGTCTTGGGAAGTTTATCCACGAACTTCACATCTTCGGGGCGGGCGATGGGTCCCATATGTTTGGCGACGTGTTGGCGTAATTCTTCCGAGAGTTCAGGTGAGCCGGTGAAGCCTGAACGCAGCAGCACAAATGTATAAATGGCTTGACCTTTGACTTCATGCGGCAGTCCGATCGCGGCGGCTTCAGCCACGGCGGGATGACTCACCAACGCCGATTCAACTTCTGCCGTGCCTAGGCGGTGACCACTCACTTTGATCACATCGTCCACACGGCCGATGATCCAGTAGTAACCGTCCTTGTCGCGTTTGGCGGAGTCGCCGGTGGTGTATTTGCCGGGATACTTGCTCCAATATTGACTCACATAACGATCGGGGTCGCCGTAGATCGTCCGCAACATCGCGGGCCACGGATTCTTCAACGTGAGATAGCCTTCGGTGTCGTCAGGGACAGGATTCCCCTGCTCGTCCACGATCTCAGCCTCTTGTCCAAAGAAAGGACGCGTGCCCGATCCGGGTTTAAGTGGCACCGTCGGAGTCGGCGTGATCATAAAGGCGCCGGTCTCGGTCTGCCACCAGGTATCCATGATCGGGCATTTTTCTTTGCCGATCACGCGGTAATACCAGCGCCAGGCTTCCGGGTTGATCGGTTCACCAACGGAACCTAATAGACGTAATGAAGAAAGATCATGTTTGTTGGGCCAGGCTTCGCCGAAGCGCATCAAGCCGCGGATGGCGGTGGGCGCAGTGTAAAAGATCGTGATGCCGTAACGCTCGATGCACTGCCACCAGCGATTCGGATACGGGAATGATGGTCCGCCTTCGAACATGAAGGAGGTCGTGCCGTTGATCATCGGACCATACACGAGATACGAATGACCCGTGATCCAACCGGGGTCAGCCGTGCACCACCAGCGGTCATCATCGCGCACATCAAACACATACTTGAGCGTGGCATACGTCCCGACCATGTAGCCGCCGTGCGTGTGCAGAATGGCTTTTGGCTTACCAGTGGAACCCGACGTGTACAAAATGAAAAGCGGATCTTCCGCATCCATGACTTCGGTGACGCATTTGCCGTTGGCGATGGGCAGCGCACACATATCGTGATACCAATGATCGCGGCCCGCCTCCATATTGACGGGTTGACCTGTCCGCTTGACGACGATCATATTTTCCACGCTGGGACACTTTTTAACTGCCTCGTCTACTATGTTCTTGAGTTCAACGATCTTGCCGTTCTGATACGAACCATCACAGGTGATGACGAGTTTCGATTGGCTATCGTCAATGCGACCTTGAAGCGAGTCCACGCTGAAGCCGCCGAACACGACTGAATGGATTGCGCCGATCTTGGCGCACGCCAACATCGCGAAGACGATCTCCGGGATGCGTCCCATGTAGATGGTGACGCGTTCGCCTTTGGTGATGCCCATCGATTTGATGATGTTTGCAAAGCGCGAGACTTCACGGTTCATGGCGAAATAAGAGAAGGTGCGGTCTGTTTTGCCGTCTTCGCTTTCCCAGATCAAAGCCAGTTGGTTCTTGCGATGCGTCTTGAGATGGCGGTCAATGGCGTTATGGACAATGTTGGTCTTCGCGCCTACGAACCATTTGAAGAACGGCTTATTTGAATCGTCCAACACCTTATCCCACTTCTTGAACCATTCAAGCTCGTTGGCTTCATCAGCCCAGAAACCTTCCAGATCTTTACCGGCTTTCTCAGCCAGCGCATCCCAATCCTTGAGCCGCGCCTGCGCCACGACCTCTTCAGAAGGATAAAAAACTTCACCGTCCATTTGTTTTTTTGTAGCCATTGGTATGTCTCCTAATATTATTATCGTCCTGAGCGGAGCGGAGCGTGCTGTTCGCGCCGCGTAGTCGAAGGACAGATTCGCCATCATCACACGCTTCGACTTCGCTCGCCTGGTTTCGATACGGCAGAAAAACACTGCCTACTCAACCAGCGCTCGCTCCGCTCAGCGCGAAGGTTTTACGGATTACTCATGAATTCCCACGCTAGCATGTGCGCGATCAGGATCAGGATGCACAACAGCAGACCTTCCACCTGTAACGCTTTCAAGCCAACAACCCCTGCGATACCGGGGAAGATGGCGAAGAAGATCACGATGCCATATAAAAGCGGTAATGCCCAGCGGTTCTTACTGAACGGACCGTTCGCCTCCGCCGCTTTCGTCTTTTGCACCAACTGCATCGTGGACCGTATCCCTGCCACACCGGCGATGATAAAGACGAGGCGCCAAATGATTTGCCCTTCGCTGCCCACTTGTGCGCCCATGCTCATCAGCGCTGGAATCAAAAACGAAGCGTACACGCCGCCTGCCAGGCGTTTTGTTGCTTCGTCCTCTAACCACTCTCGATGATCCTTAACCACCGACCACCACAAGCCGACCAGCGTAAAGCAGGTTGCCGCAGTTACTGCATAGAATGTATTGATATCCATGCGCCTCCAAGTCTCCTTTGGTGAGATGAATGCAATTTTATCAGTTTATATAAAACAATAAAAGTATTTCGCCCTGAGCGGAGAGACTGAGTGCAAGTCGAAGTCTCGTAGTCGAAGGGCAGGTTTCATGCAACAGCGCCCTTCGACTACGTTCCTCGCTATCGCTCGTCACTCCGCTCTGGGCGAATAACTCTATTCAACCCGATCCAAAATTTTATGCCATGCGCCCGCGAACGGCAGGAACCAGGGATAGCCGTTATAAAGTCCCAGCGGTGCGCCGGGGAAATCGAATTGTGCGAACGGATGCTCCTTGATGTTCCCGTTCATCATCGCATCCGCAACTGTCTTGCCGAGATATGTCGCCATCGCAACGCCGTGCCCCGCATACCCAAGCGAATAATAGATCCCGTCCTGCTCGCCGACATGCGTCATTATGTCAAATGCAAAGTCCAGTGTGCCGCCCCACACATAATCAACTTTTACATCTTTCAACTGTGGATATATCTCAAGCATCTCGCGCCGCAATATCTCAGCACTGCGCGCGATGGTGTTTTTGTTTTCAGGGAAGAACGCCGCGCGCCCGCCGAAGATCATGCGGTTATCCCACAACCGGAAATAATTCAGGTAATGCATTGAGTCAAAGATCATACGGTTCTTCGGGCTGAGTTCATTTGCAAGCTCATCTGATAATCTTTCCGTTGCGATAATGAACGACCCGATCGGGATGATTTTCTTCTGCAATTTCTTGGTGGCATTCCCCGTATAACCTGACGTGCCCACCAAAACAGAGTCTGCCTGAACAATCCCTCTTTCTGTTTGGATGAAGAACCGCGTCCCTCTACGCTCGAGCTTGTTGACGCGTGCCCGCGCATGGAGCGTAGCCCCGGCTTTTTGTGCCGCGCGTGCCAGCCCCGTCACATACTGCGCCGGGTTCAACCCGCCGCTGGCATCATCCACCAGGGCACCGTAATAAGCCGCTGAGCCGATCTCGTTCCCCAATTCATTTTGTGGGATCAATCTCACAGGGTGGTTGAATTCCTTCGCCATGAAATCCACTTCGCCTTTGAAGCCTTCATAGTGCGCGGGTTTGCTGGCGGTCAACAAGTGACCATAACGGGCAAAGCCGCAATCGATGTTTTCTTCTTTGACGATCTGTTCAACGGTATCCACTGAATCGAGTGAGCATAGGAATAGTTGTCTGGCAGTCTCCCGCCCATAACGTTTGATGACCGTTTGCATGCCGGGCTTGAGTCCGGTCAAGGTCATGCCGCCATTGCGTGAACTTGCACCCCAACCGATCGTCTCTGCTTCGAGCACGACAACCTTAACGCCGCGCTTGGCGAGCGTCCGTGCCGCGGAGAGACCGGTATACCCGCCGCCGATAACTGCCACATCCACTTTTTCGGGGAGGGGCGTCAGATTCGAGTCGTCGGGCATTTGGACAGTGGTGTGCCAGTAGATCTGTTGTTCCATATATTTTGCTCCAGCCGCCGTCCCCGGCGGCGATGTTAAGACCTGAACGCCGTCCCCGGCGTTCAGAGCAATATACTATCCCAATCCAACTCGCCGACGGATCGCTGCAGGCGATGGTCATCTGCGACGGTGATGTATGTGAGGTTCGTGAATAGTTTTTGTGCGATCGTGCGCACGGGTTCCAGCGGCACGATCGTATCTAACGTCCCGTGGATAAGGACCGTTGGAACAGAAACAGGTTGGGGGTCAGATAAAGAAGCGAGCGGGTCCAAAGTCAATGCTGGGGCAAGCAGGATCAATTTGCGTACTTGAGTCGCATGGTCCAAAGTAAAGATCGTCCCCATGAGTCCGCCATAGGATGAGCCGATGAGCGTCCAATCTGTTTTATCTGAAAGAATTGTGTGGAGCTGCGTCATGCGCTCTTCGAAGGAGCCGGTGAAATCGGGCGTGAGCATGCCGGGGAACCATTCACGGAAGAGACGTGCTTTGCCGCTGTTGCTGTTGCTGTCGGAACCGTGCAAATAGATCAGCCGGTTATTTTGCATTTTGCTGCATACGGCGCATGATGATCTGCGTAAATGCCCCGGCAAAGAACAGCCCGCCAGTGATCATTATTTCAAGTTGCTGGGGAAGAGAGAAAAGATCCATTACATAAATGGAGCCGATCAAACTCGAAACGATCATCAATGCCCATTCGGTGAGTACGCCCATGACAATTCCGCCGACAACGCCTCCGACCAGGAATGGCAATATGGGAATGGCTGTAAACCCGGGCACGAAATAATCAGCGAGGAAGAAGCCGCCCGCGAGGAAGCCCGAAACGACATATCCGGCGCGTTCGTTGAGCATGGGGATAGCTGCGGCGATCCCGGCTATGACCACAACGAAAGCAATATCGCCCCACGCGGGCCAACTGGAGGGCAGTAATGGCACAACGCGCAAGGCGAGCATGGCAGCAAAGCCGCCTGCAAATAGAAAATTCAGTTCGCGTCCGAGGAATATGAGAATTCCTCCGATGGCACCTCTTACAAGAATCATGGTCTGCTCCTTTCGTGTGATGCGTTTATTTTTGTGGCTCTACCGTTTTAAACTGGAAAACCATTTTAAACACAAAGTCCACGAAGATCACGAAGAAAGAACACTCGTAAAGTTACCCCTTTTCCCCCCTTTTGTGTACTTTGTGCCCTTCGTGGTAAGGCTCTTTCCCGTCAATTACGGGAGAAACGTTTTTGTTTTATATTCCCTGACGCAGTATCTCACGGAGATTCGTTTGGAGGTCCGGCGGCAGGTCCGGCAGCATCCGTCTTAAGGATATCGCGGGCAATTCGCTTTTGGTGCTTTTTAGAGTTTGTTGAATGAAGTAAATGGTTTCATCGTCTGATTTTTTGTACAGGGCGGTCAGCAATTCCTGGATGTCGAATTGTAACGCGGCAGGGGATGCTTTGAGAATGGGACTTGTGATCTCAAAGATCGGCGGGAGGTTATCAAACTCAGGCGAGGCGATCAGGGGTACCAAAGCTTGAATGCCATTAGACCACATCTTTTTGCGGGCCGGATGCAGCCACTCTTTGACGAGAATTAAAAATAGATCGGGAGTTTCTTTGCGCAGACGGGTGAGACTCGTAGTAAGCAGCGCGGCGCGGACGTTGGGGTCGCGCACGGCTTGGGTCCACGCGGTGAGGCGGGCAAGCAGGCGTTCTTCTTGAGGGGGAATACGTCCGAGCAGGAAGGCGGCGAGCAGACGTGTTTCGAGCCAGCCTTCATCCCAGAGTGCATCCGCCAACCCAAGCGCGAGAATGGGTTGCTTTTCGGCAACGGGACCGAGTTCGGTTTCGATCTGTCTTAATACAACGACCGGGGTTCGATAGGTGGGAAGCACAGAGGATGGAGCCACGCCCTGACTACGCAATGTGCGGTTGACATAGTGATCCAGGATCTCGCGATGCTCACGCAGAAAGTCAGAAGGCTGGTCGAATAAATCAGCCAGGTGGGCAGTCTGTTTTTTGAGGCGGGCGAGATCGATGGCGGGCATGGATTCAGTAATCAGTGTAACAGTGAACAGTGATCAGTTGCTGTTCACTGTTTACTGGTTTTAGTACGCTCTAGCGAAATACACTTTGCGTTTGGAGGGTTTACCGCAGACGATACAAGTGCCTTCACCTTCAGGTTGGTTGAGAGGGATGTTGCGCGTGGTGGCTTTGGTATCTTCCTTGACCTTGGCTTCACATTCGCGCGATTCGCACCAATAAGAGAAAGCCCAACCGTCCGTGACGATCTTCTTGAGATCATCGTAATCCTTGGGTTCATGGATATTGGCGTCACGGAATTCAGTGGCGCGTTGGAGCAGCGCGGCTTGGATCTCAACCAGCAAATTGCTTATCGTTGAAGCGAGTCCTTCCTGCTGCACGAAGGTTTTGCCTTCTCTGCCGGGTCTATCGCGACGCGCTAATGCAACCGAGTTCTTTTCCACATCCTTGGGACCGATCTCCACGCGGACAGGGACGCCGCGCATCTCCCAATCGTTGAATTTGAATCCCGAACTGACGTTGTCGCGGTCATCCATTTTGACACGGATACCGGCGGCTTTGAGTTCCTTGAAGATGCGGTCGGCTACTTCCATCACCTTTGCTTTTTCATCTTCCTTTTTGAAGATGGGCACAATGACCGCTTGAATAGGCGCCAGGCGCGGAGGCAGGACGAGTCCCTGATCGTCGCCATGCGTCATGATGATCGCGCCGATCATGCGGGTGGAGAGTCCCCACGATGTGGTTTCGCAGAATTGGAGTGTGTTGTTCTGGTCCACGAATTGGATCTCGAATGCCTTCGCAAAGTTCGTGCCGAAGTAATGCGAGGTTGCAGATTGCAGCGCTTTTTTATCCTGCATCATGCCTTCAATGGAGGTGGTGATCTGTGCGCCAGCAAAACGTTCGCTTTCGCTCTTCGTGCCTTTTAATACAGGCACAGCCGCTTCGTTGATGGCAAAGTCCGCGTAAATATCGAGGATGCGGAACATCTCTTCCCTGGCTTCTTCAGCGGTGGCGTGCGCGGTGTGACCTTCCTGCCAGTAGAACTCAGCAGTCCGCAGGAAAAGTTTTGTGCGCAATTCCCAGCGCAGTACTGAACCCCATTGGTTGATCAACACAGGCAGATCGCGCCAGGACTTGATCCACTTGGCGTACATATAACCGATAATGGTTTCGGAAGTGGGGCGCACCACATAAGGTTCTTCCAACTTTTCGCCGCCGCCATGTGTGACCACCGCCAGTTCAGGCGCGAAGCCCTCCACATGTTCTTTTTCTTTTTCAAAGAACGACATGGGGATCAGCATGGGGAACGCGGCATTGGTATGACCGGTCGCTTTGAATTCCTTATCAAGCGCAGCGGTCATGTTCTCCCACAGCGTCCAGCCGTAGGGTTTCACGACCATACAGCCTTTTACGGGTGCATAATCGGCGAGATCGGAACGCAGTACAAGTTGGTTGTACCATTCCGAAAAATCTTCTGCGCGGGGTGTTAATTTTTCTTCAGCCATTTTATACTCCATTTTATTTGTCATTGCGAGGAGAGCTTTAGCTCGACGAAGCAATCCCCGATAATGTGTTAGGGATTGCTTCGGGCGAAAAAGCAGCGCCCTCGCAATGACGGAATTTATTCTAAAAACTTCACAGCAGTATGAATATCTTTCGCAAAGGATAATAGCCCGCGCTGCTGTGCGGAGGTGTATTGATCCAACTGCGTGAAGACCTGAGCAAAGACGGACTGCCAGCCATCTCCGATCAGGATGAGCGGCCTCCGGTGCAGGGATTCCACGATCATCAGGTTCCACATCAATGCGATTTCGGTCAGCGTGCCGGGACCGCCGGGGAGGGCGAGCGCCGCGTCGCTGCCTTCGATCAAGGCTTGCAACCGTCCGATCAGCGTTTTCTTCCGCCGTTCCTCTTTCACCCAACGATTCGGTGCGACAGCTCGCCACGCTTCGATATCTTCACACGTCACACCGATGACATGTCCGCCCGCTTCAGACGCGCCGCGTGAGACAGCTTCCATCGTGCCGATGTAGCCGCCGGTGAGGACGGTATGTCCGCGTTGGGCTAACAGCCTGCCAAGTTCCTGTGCCTCAGCGTAAGCCGTATCGCCTTCTTTGGGTTGTGAGCCGCCGAATACAGATATGTTCATTTTAAATTCTCGTTGAAGGTCAAAAGTCTAAGGTCGCATGTCGCGTGACTTTTGACTTTCAACGTTTGACCCGTCAGCGTCCCATTCTCTCGTCTTATTGATTTCCAGTTTCTTCAACATCGCTTGTTCAAGATCAATGCCTGTAACCGATGCCAGCTCGAATAAATAGAGTGCCACATCGGCAAGTTCGCTTGCCAGTTCTTCCTTATCCTTTACCTCATCGCGCCATTGAAAGTGTTCCAGAATCTCAGCTGCTTCTAAAGCCAGTGAAATAGACAGATTGCGCGGGGTCTGTGGGCGTTTGCTGTTTTCGCCGTACCAGCCTTTCGAGCGGACGAAGCGATTCATTTCTTCGGTGAGTTGTTTGATATCCATAACGCTGTACCAGTTTCCGGGTAGGAATGAAGCGGTGCTTGTCCACGCTTCGACTTCGTTCGGACGATAGTACTGTCCTCACTCCGCTCAGCGCGAAAAAATCCAATAAAAAACGGCTCTCCAAGTCTGGGAGCCGTTCGTTGACGTAGTGAACTGAACCTTATCCAGACCAGGTGATTTTTTGCAATGCGGGTTGCGGCAACGGGTTCAACATCATGCGCTGATTATACTATAATCCCGATGCTCTTCTGGGCACGATTTTCTTTTTTTTACCACAAAGGACACGAAGGACACCAAGGGAAAGAATTTTGACTGACAGCTTTTATCCTTCGTGATCTTTGTGACCTTTGTGTTTGAAATCTTTTCAACAGAAATAGACAAGGTTTTCTCTGCTACAATATCGGCATGGGACGAAATGTTTCTGACCTGCTTGGGAAGTCACTGGAGGGTTCGCGGCTGGAGTTGTTGCATCTGCTGGCGTATCAGTCTGCGATGCTGCGGATGCCGCTGTATCTGGTGGGCGGGGTGGTACGGGATGTTTTGTTGGGGCGGGCGGTCAATGATCTTGATCTAGTGGTGGAGGGGCATAGCGCCGAGTTCGCAGAATACATCGTGAGAAAATTTGGCGGGAAGATCCTGGTCCATTCCAAGTTCATGACTGCCAC
>JAYUGV010000196.1:0-10394 GCA_043767565.1 Anaerolineales bacterium | reverse complement strand
ACCGCGCCGAAGATTTGGTCTTCTTGAAATTGGATGAGTTGGATGCGCTGGCGAAACAATCGAACCGCGAAGCGCGCGAAGAACGCCAAGAAGATTTAAATCTTAGCGCCCTTAGCGGTTCAAAAGATGATTTTGATTGGAAGACTCTCATCGCAGAACGCCGCGCCACCTACGAACGCGAACTGCGCCGTCGACAAGTCCCGCGTGTATTGGCTTCCGATGGACGCGCCTTTTACGAAGGTATTGGCTCGGAAACTGATACTGGCGATCTCATTACGGGCAGTCCGGTCTCGGCGGGTGTTGTGGAAGGCATAGTCCATGTAGTGCTTGATCCACGTGGCGTGCATCTTGTGCCCGGTGAGATTCTCGTCTGCCCAGGCACCGACCCAGCCTGGACTCCGCTCTTCATGGCAGCCGGAGGACTCGTCACCGAAGTGGGCGGCATGATGACACATGGCTCCGTTGTCGCACGCGAATATGGCATCCCGGCTGTGGTGGGTGTCCATCAAGCAACGATCAGATTGAAAGATGGTCAGAAGATTCGCGTCGATGGTACGCAAGGAAAAATCATGGTGCTCGAGTAGGGTTCATTTACGAAAATCTTTGTGATACGATTCCCCGCATGAACTTCTCTCAGATCACCGATGACCTCTTCATTGGCAGTATGCCATTGGTACATCACTACGACCAGCTGCGCGGACTCGGCGTGCGGCTCATCATCAACATGCGCTTCACGCTCGCGCCCCATCCTGATTCGCATGAGCTACCCATCCGCACCTTGTGGCTGCGCTCGATTGATAGTCCCTTCTTCCCGATCTCGATTCGAAAATTAACGCGTGGCGCGCAAGCCGCCCTCGAAACGATCCGTGACGGCGGCAAAATCTACGCTCATTGCGCCTACGGACGTCACCGCGGCGTGGCAATGGGCGCGTGCATCCTCATCGCGCAGGGATTCGATCCACAAGCCGCAATGGAATTGATCGCCGCGCGCCGCTTCGTTGCCGATCCGTTCGCATATTACATCCGCCCGCGTATTATAAAATTTGCAAATGAGTGGTCAAACCATCAGATTTGAATTTCAGCCCCGCGACTTGATACCCCCAAATTAAATACCCTGACATTGAGGAGCCCTGCCGCCTCGAACGCGCGCTTCATCGACTCACCGACAGCGTCCCCTTGTGGGATCCCTGCTTCAGCTTTCGAGGAGAACGCGATCAAGCTGGGACCTGCTCCCGATAACGCCACCGCCGCTGCACCCGCCTCTTTCGCCGCATCCATTGCCGATTGCGCTCCGGGAATTAATTTCAAACGATAGGGTTGATGCAAGCTATCGCGCATCGCTTTGCCAAGCAGATTCAAATCTCCGTTACGAAATGCCTCGGCCGTCAAGACTGCGCGGCTGATGTTATATACCGCATCTTTCATCGGAACTTGATCTGGCAATACCGCGCGCGCTTCTCTGGTGGGGAGGTGATAATCAGGCAAAACAACTGTAATGTGCAAAGGCACAGCATTTTCCACGACCACGATTTTATGCGCGATGACCTTGCCCTCGTCCATGGTCGAAACGACCAATCCGCCCAGCAATGCTGGCGCGACGTTATCAGAATGTCCCTCCATCTCGGCCGCAATATCCAATATCTCATCTTTTATAAGCGGATTCCCCAACATCGTATTCGCCGCCAGCAATCCCGTCAATGTTGCCGCCGCCGACGAACCCAAGCCCGATGACAGCGGGATCTGATTGGCACAATCTGCGTGGAACGTTGGTAGTGACCGTCCCGCAAAATCTGCAAGTCTCTGTGCTGCGTGGAAGATCAAATTATTTTTGTCGTTTGAAAGTTTATCCGCGCCTTCGCCTCTGACCTGCATCGAAAATTCGATTGCCAGCGTGAACGTCGTCTCATTCCAAAGATTCAACGCCAGACCGAGGGCATCGAACCCAGGTCCAAGATTGGCAGAGGTGGCGGGGACTTTGATTTTGAAATTCATAAATACTCTTCGCGCTGAGCGGAGGGTCGAATGGTTTTAGAGACCCGTAGGCGAAGCGCATGTTCCAAAGCTACCTGCTCTTCGTCTGCGTTCGCCTGTCGGCTTACTCCGCTCAGAGCGTGTTATCCTAAAATTATTTCTTCCAACGCATCCAACCGCGGCGGGACGATCTGCG
Organism: Anaerolineales bacterium; assembly: GCA_043767565.1. GTDB lineage: Bacteria > Chloroflexota > Anaerolineae > Anaerolineales > Villigracilaceae > Defluviilinea. The sequence continues at coordinate 8,227 of JAYUGV010000196.1, read as the reverse complement.
GCTTCGGCATATCCTTCGTGATTATATCCGGGTCTTTCATACCATGACCCGTACAGACGGCGACAATGCGCTTGCCTTTTACATTCAATGTTCCATTTGCAATTTCATACGCGAGACCCGCGAGTCCTGTTGCGGAGGCGGGTTCGACCCAAATCCCTTCGAGCTTTGCCAGTATCTTCTGCATATCAAGGATCTGTGCATCGGTCACCGCGATGATGCGCCCATTTGATTCTTCCGCGGCTTGGATGGCTTGTTCGCCGCGTGCTGGCTTCCCGATTCGGATCGCAGTTGCAATCGTTTCAGGATTCTCAACTGGATGTCCTAGCACCAAGGGTGCTGCACCCGCGGCTTGGACTCCCAATATCTGCGGCAAGCCAGTTGACTTCAACTCATTATATTGTTTGAAGCCTGCCCAATACGACGTGATATTACCCGCGTTGCCCACCGGCAAACATAACAAATCCGGCGCAGAATCTAATACATCACAAATTTCAAACGCCGCAGTTTTCTGTCCCTCAATGCGATAAGGATTGATCGAGTTCACCAAACAGATGGGATGTTTATTCGTGATCTCAACAACCATCGTCAACGCATCATCGAACGAACCGTCAATTTGAATCACTTGTGCGCCATAAGCAACGGAGCCTGCAAGTTTCCCGGCTGCAACTTTCCCTTGCGGAATCAACACAATCGATTTCAAACCCGCGCGCGCCGCATATGCCGCGGCCGATGCGGCGGTGTTACCCGTCGATGCGCAGATGACTGTTGCCGCGCCGCGTCCCAGTGCTTCGCTGACGGCGGCGGTCATGCCGCGGTCTTTGAAAGAGCCGGTCGGGTTGAGTCCTTCATACTTGATGAAGAGTTCAAAGCGTTGTCCTGAGCCTGTCGAAGGGCCGCCGCCGAGTTGGCTGGCTAAATTGTCAGCCTTGATCAAAGGTGTATTGCCCTCGAGCAAGCTCACGGTCCGCGTGTGAGGCGGGAGGTCAAGATATTGTCCGTATTTGTGGAGGAGTCCCTGATATGTCATGCGCGCAAGTTTAGCATAATTTTGGATACCCAGTGCCGCAAGGTATACTCAGCGGGATGAAACGCGTTTTGATATTGATCTGTATGTGGATGACAGCCTGCGCTTCAAACCCAACGCCGCTGCCTGTTCGATCAACCCAGGCAGTTCCCACGCTGACGCCATTTCCAATTATTACTGATCAAGCTCCCACTTCAGCTCCTGCACCAACCAGTACTCTCATCATCCGTTTTTCCGCTTCACCATCCGTTACCCGATCCGCTGCCCCACCGATTCAAACAACCAGTCTTGCCCGCGCCGATTGGAAAGAGCTTCCCGTTATTCCAGTTGTTGACCCAAGCCTCCGCGCCATTTATGAATACGGACAAACGCTCGGCAATGATCCGCATGTGTTTTCGATTTTCGGTGATTGCCAGTCGCGCCCAGATGCGTTTTTTGGAGTCTTTGAAACAGATCCGGATGTTGTAAAAAACCTTGCACCCGAATTGCGTGAGACCGTTGCGAACTTTCACGGCTCGTTCGATCGCGAGAGCCCCACATCGCAAGATGGCACCACACCCGGAGCCTTGTTGTGGGATCAATGGCATCGCGGCGAGTATGGCTGCACCTTCGATGAAACGCCGATGCAATGTGAACTGCGGATTCATCGTCCATCGTTTGTGTTGATCCAGATTGGCACGCACTTCGAATCGCGCAATACCGAATATTTGCGTAAGATTATTTTGCAACTGATGGATGCGGGCGTGGTGCCGATCCTTGCCACCAAAGCGGATAACCGCGAACTGGATGACCGCATCAACCGCGACATGGCAATGCTCGCCTCCGAATATGACCTGCCCCTCTGGAATTTTTGGGCAACATTATCTGATCTCCCCAACCGCGGATTGTACGTGATGAAAGGACGCGAACTGCAAGGCGCGATCTATCTCAACGAAGAAGCCAGCGCGCGTCACCGCATGACAGGACTTGAAGCATTGAATGAGGTTTGGAGAGTCGCAGTTAGTAAATAAACTTCGCGCCTTGGCGTCTTCGCGATTAAAAAATTCTGCTATCAATCATCACAAACAAAAAAGACTCCCTCATCGAGAGTCTTCATCCTTCTGACTCGATCCTTATTAATGTGGCGTATCTTTATCGTATACAAACACTTGAATATCCAACCCGTCACTGTTCAAGAGTTCGATGGCAGGCATGAACGTCGCATCCTGGATCTTCTGCATATCTCCCGCTGGCGCATACACACTCAATCGCGCCTCCTCATCAGACATCTTTACAAATTTTATCTCCGCGCTCCCACAGGCGCTTTTGATCTTATCGCTCATTTGATTGATGGCATCATCTAATGACATGGGCGGCTCCTTTGGTCAACAAAATTATAACCAATTATTTTGCCATCGTCGCAACGGTCACGCCTGCGCCACCTTCGCCGTCCTTCGGCTCCTCGAACGACACCACGTACGAACTTTCCTTCAACGCCTTGCGCACCGCGTCGCGCATCCTGCCGGTCCCTTTGCCGTGCACGATGCGCACGAACAGCAAGCCCGCCGAATATGCGCGCTCCAAATATTTCTCCAACTCATCGAGTCCCTCGTCTACCAGTTTGCCGCGCAGGTTCAACTCCAGCCCGGGTGACGAAGAAGTATGCGCCGTCTGACGCGTGACGCTCGCCTGCTCACTGATCACTGGTGACTGTTCACTGGATTTCCTCACCAACTCAGACAGCCTCGCCCGCACACGCAGACTCCCGATCTGGACTTCCGCATCCGACTCACCCAAAGCTGTCACTACACCTTCAGCATTCAACGTGCTGACAATGACTCGTTCACCCAATTGGATTGCCGATTTACGATTTACGATTTGCGATTGAACTTCGACGTTTGACATTCGACGTTCGACGGGCGCTTCTATTTTCTCTTCGATCGCTTCCATTTTTTCTTCGATGTTCTTCAAAGCATCCAGCGGTTGTTTTGCTTTTCTAAGCTGTGACTTCAACGAGTCGATGTTGCGTCTTAGAACAGCCACTTCCAATTCACCTTCGGCGCGGGCTTGGGCTAACACTTCGCGACGTTCGTCTTCGATCTTTTCCAGGCGCTGATCGATCGCTTTGGTTTGCGTTTCCAGTTTGGCGCGCGCTTTTTCCAGCTTCTCACGTTCACGCGAGGTGCGGTTGCGTTCCTTACGGATGTCATCGAGCAGTTTGTCGGCGCGCAAGCTCTCAGGGTTGACTTCGCTTCTTGCTGCCTCAACAATTTTCGGGTCGAGTCCGAGGCGGGTGGCGATGGCTAGGGCATTGGAACGTCCGGGGAGTCCGATCGTTAATTTGTAGGTCGGGCGCAGAGTCTTGATGTCGAATTCCAAAGAGGCGTTGACCACAGCTTCAGTCGAATGCGCGAATGTTTTGAGTTCGGGATAATGCGTGGCGACGAGCGTCGTGCATCCACTTTCGAGCAGGTGAACGAGGATTGCGCGCGCCAATGCCGCGCCCTCCTGCGGATCGGTGCCGGAACCAAGTTCATCGAAGATGACCAGCGAATGCGAATCGATCTTCTTGAGAATGCGGATGATGTTCGTGATGTGACCGCTGAACGTGCTGAGCGATTGTTCGATGGATTGCTCATCACCGATATCGGCATAGACTGCGTGAAAGAATGGCAGTTCCGAGCCGCTTTGCGTGGGGATGTGCAGTCCGCTCTGCGCCATGAGCACCAGCAGACCGACCGTTTTCAGCGAGACAGTTTTACCGCCCGTGTTCGGACCGGTGATGACAATGGCGCGTGTGCCGGGCTTAGGGTCAACATCAATCGGGACAACGGTGGCAGGATCGAGCAGGGGATGGCGGGCGTGAATGATGTTGATTGACGATTTTTGATTTCCGATTTCCGATTGTTCGCTGTTCGCTGATAACTGATTACTGATAACTTTCTTCTTTCCTCTTTCATCTTTCATCGAATGTAGCACTGGCTCTGATGCCTTGAGTTCCTCCGCATACTTCGCTTTCGCAAAGATCAGGTCAAGCGCGGCGAGGTTTTCAACACCATAGGTAAATTCTTCACGATGCTCACCGACTTGGACAGAGAGTTCGTGCAGTATTCGGCGTTCTTCATCGCGTTCCTGCAATTGCAGTTCACGCATGGTGTTATTCAACTCGACGATGGGCAGGGGTTCCACGAACAACGTCGCACCGCTGGAGGATTGGTCATGGACGATGGCTTTGATCTGTCCTTTGAACTCCGCGCGCAAAGGGATGACATAACGTCCATCGCGTTGGGTGATGATCGGTTCCTGTAACTTGTTCGCTGACTCGGTTAGATAGCGCTGCAGGCGGGTCATCAAGCGTCCGTGCGCAACTTTGATCTCACGCCGCAGTGTGCCAAGTTTCGGTGAAGCGGAATCCAATACTTCGCCGCGGTCAGAGAGGATGCGCGTGATCGCATCTACAATGCCATGCGATTCGGGAAGCCCCGCCGCGATCTGCGCGAGACGCGGAGCTTCATCCGTTTTTCTTTCAAGTGATTTTTTTATCTCGCGGCACGAGATCAACGTAGACTTTATATCCAGTAGCTGCTGCGGGTCAAGCACGCCGCCGCGCGCCGCCAGATCCACGGCCGGGCGGATGTCATGTGCGCCGCCGATGCCGATATCCGTGGTAGTGAATAGACTGCGCGCTTCGGTGGTCTCGCTGAGCAGGCGCTGGGCTTCTTCAATGTTGGCGGTGGGTTTTAATGCCCGCGCCAAATCCATCGATGCGGAGAAATCGCAGAACGATTTCAGCCGCTCGAGGATCTTGTCATATTCAAGGACGTGCAGAGTCTTGGTATCCATTGCGAGGGGAATTATAAACCAGAGGGGAAAAGAAACATGATTAACCCCAAACTTAAGAATCTAGCCACGGACACTTGCACCAGCACGCAAGTGCAGATGTGACACGGACGCTTCGCGCACGGATTTTTAAATTAATTGTCCAAAATGAGCTAAACCAAAGAGGCAACCCTCTGAACCAGGTTGCCTCTTTTCGTGTAAATCAGTGAAATCTGTGGCTAAAGCTTGAAAGATTAATTTTGTGCCGCTTATTGTAGAGATTTTATGATGAAGTCATCAAAGGTCGCATCGGCATTGCTGACGTTCTCGCCGCTCCAGGTGAAGATGCCCACACCGCCATCAGTATAGGTGCTGTCAGAAACTGAGTCAATCAATTGACCGTCCACGTATAGCGTCAATGTGCCGTTGCCACAGTCCGCGCCGACGCGATAAGAAGTCTGCTTCTTTTTGATCAAGTCTGAAGATGCCCAAGCATCGTTGTTGGTGAGAAATACATCGCTGGCTCCATCAGCAGCCAAGGCGATTGTATATTCCCCAGCCGGCGTCATGGCGAGGTAATAATAATTTGAGGTTGTTTCCTGTTGATGGCACATCAACCCAAAGGCTGTGGTAGATTCGCCGTCATTATTGTTGACAGTGATCTCCATGTGGATGTTGTTGTAAGTTTCACCGTTAGGCGTGCTCCACACGAACCAGTTCTTTTTGTATATTTTCATCTGCAGGGCTTCGCCATCGTATTGGACGGAGTTATCTGAATCGGTGAGTGTGCCCCAATCTTGTGAGGAGAAATCATCTTCCAGCAGAATCTCACCAGAACTGACGGGGACATCTGTGGGGATGGGAGTTTCGGTGGGTGGAATGGGTGTTGATGTTTGGGTTGGCAGGGCGGTAGCTGTGGCAGGACTCAGGAAGGAAAGGAACTGCGAGCCGGAAGCAAATAGTACGATGCCTGCGACCGACAACAAGAGACATGCACCGATGGCGCATCCGATGATCCAGCCGGTGGACGTTCCGCCAGCTTTGGAAACGGCTTTCGGAGCAGAGACAGGCGTAACTGGGCGAGAAGCGGGCGTCGATATAGGAGTCGACATCATCGTTCTTTCGGGTGCGCGGCGGATTGTATCCTTATCCTGCAGGGCGCGCTTCCAGGCTGCTAGGAATTCTGTAGTGTTAGCATAACGGTCATCGGGTTCCTTGGCGAGAGCTTTGAGGATGACTTTTTCGATGGACTCTGGAATATCCGGTTTGAGCATGGAAGGCAATGGCAACGGGTCGCTGACATGTTTCAGGATCACAGCCAGAGGCGTATCTGCTGAAAAAGGTACGCGCCCTGTGACCATTTCGTAAAGGATGATGCCCAGTGAGTAAATATCAGAACGCTGGTCAACGTTTTGCGCCTTCGCCTGTTCGGGGCTGATATAGGCGGGCGTGCCCATGATGGCGTCGGTTTGGGTCAGGCGCGGGGAGGCGCTTTCTAAAAGTTTGGCGATGCCGAAATCGGTGAGGAATAAATTGCCCTGTTCATCAACCAGGGCATTGGCGGGTTTTAGATCACGATGGATGACACCGTGACTGTGAGCATAACCCAATGCTCCGGCTAATTGGGTGAAGAGAATGTCGATCTCGTTGAATGAAAGCGGACCCGCCTGCATTTTTTCCTTGAGTGTGCCAGCTTCGAGGTAGCGCATCACAAAGTAAGTGGTGCCATCGCTTTCCCCATAATCAAATACCGGCAGGATGTGCGGATGCTCAAGCCTGGCAATGGTGCGGGCTTCCTGTTGAAAGCGCGCGACGAATTCCTTGCTCTCCGCCAGTTGGCGCGGCAGGACTTTGACCGCCACGTTCCGATCCATGGACGGCTGATATGCTTTGTAGACAGTTGCCATGCCGCCCTGACCAACTTGATTGATAATGCGATACGCGCCCAGCATCTGACCGGGTTGAAGATTATCCATGCCACGCTCCTTGAGCTTGAAAACAACCGCCAATAAATAATTTTACATGTGCAGAGCTTGAAATCGAATTGCATTCGTCGAACAGAAATTATAAACCATAGATCTTGTGAAAATAAAAAGGCGGATGGAGATCCGCCTCTCTTCGACCTTTGATCATGATCCTGATCTGGCAGCCAGTGCCGCGCCGACGATCCCCGCTTCGTTCTGGAATTGCGCCGGGACGATGGGCGTCTCGATCTTGAGCAGAGGAATATATTTTTCAGTCTCTTTGCTGATGCCGCCGCCGATGATGAAGAGATCGGGCCAGAATAATTTATTCATCGCAATCAGATATTTGTTTAAACGCTTGGCATATTTCTTCCAGGAAAGTTTCTCACGTTCACGTACCACAGCTGAGGCGCGGTGTTCCGCATCCATGCCGTTCATTTCGAGATGACCGAATTCAGTGTTGGGTAACAGGCTGCCGCGATAAAAGATCGCCGAACCGATACCCGTTCCCAATGTGAGCAGAATGACCGTGCCGGGTTGTCCCTTGCCTGCGCCGAACTTCATCTCAGCAAGACCCGCCGCATCGGCGTCGTTGATCATGGTGCAGTCACAGCCGGTGGTTTTAGTGAACAACTCATCAGCGTTGAGCCCGACCCATTTGCTCGAAACATTTGCCGCCATCAAAGCGACGCCGCTTTTGATCGGGGCGGGGAAGCCAATGCCGATGGGTCCCTTCCAATCGAAGGATTTGGCGATCTCAGCCACCACGTCCGCTACGGGTTGAGGTTCAGCTTTCTTGGGAGTCTTGATGCGGATGCGTTCCGCCAGCAATTTGCCGGTCTTTGTATCCACCGGCGCGCCTTTGATGCCCGACCCGCCTATGTCAATGCCCAGAACTTGCATGAGAAGCCTCCTGAAGTTTTTTTGAATTTAACCACATATATATCACATATACAATATTTTTCTGTTAAACAAAAAGGGCGGACTTAACGTCCGCCCAAACTTGCATTACGTTCGATCTACCATTCCACCCAGTCACCCTTCGGGTGAGTCCAAACTCCGGTAACGACCTCGGCAGTGAACATGTGGTCGAAGCCCTCGAGAAATTCAGGGTCTTCGTAATAGCCCATCATTTCATCACCGCGCATCCATATATCTACACCCAGATATTCCAATGCTTCGGGTGAATTGGGAGCCGCCATACGGAAGTACGCTTGATGTGACAGGTTGCCCGCCTTGCGCGCCTTGCTGATGGTCTTGGCAATTGATGCATTGTGAAGTTTGCGCCCCTCATCCATGTTCTTTACAAAGCCGCGCGCGATGGTCACGATCCGATCATTCATACCAAACGGCGCGGGAATGTGATAGCTGGCGAAGCCAGCCGCTGCGCCCCACACTACCGGGTCACGTTCGCTGAAGATCATGGCGCCGCCCTCTTGCA
>JAYUGV010000195.1:0-4179 GCA_043767565.1 Anaerolineales bacterium | reverse complement strand
CTCTGCTGACGATCGTGAGCATGCTGAACCTATCTCCCAATATTTGGAACACCTGGAGTCCCGCCACGTGTTTGAGATCAGGTTGCTTTTGTGAATCTGCCAATGCGCACAGTCCCATTCGACAGCCAGCGAACACAGTTTCATCGCTGGCGTTTGTATTCAGCGGGATGATTGTTCTATCGCAAATGCATCAGAACAAAACGGCGAAACGGCTTCCGGATATTTATACAGCGATCATGGGCATCGCATCCATCATCATCGGAGTGGGGAGCGCGTTCTATCATGCCTCGCTGACGTTCATCGGTCAATTCTTTGACGTGTTCGGGATGTTCCTGCTGGCGGCGTTTGCCCTCGTCTACGCCTGGGAGCGGATATGGACTCTGCGCCGCACGACGACCCTCAGCCTGTATCTCGCCCTCAATCTTTTTCTCAGCTGGCTGCAGACCGCCATCCCCGATACACGCCGCTATGCCTTTGCCATCGTTTTGATCGTTGGGCTGATTTTTGAATATGCTTATCGCATGAAAGCCAAACCGAATATCGAAGCGAAATGGCTTTGGATCGGGATCGGCTTACTCGCACTTGCATACATCATTTGGATCCTGGATAACACCCGCCTCGTGTGCTTTGAGTCCAGCCTCCTGCAAGGACACGCCGTGTGGCACATTCTGGGCGCGGTGTCAGGTTTGTTTTTGTATTGCTATTATGCGAGTGAGAAAAGATAACATTGGGTCATAAAGAAAACATGCTACTTGTCCTACAGGTTATTAAGGGTTGGCTTTATACTTGAGGAAGAATTAGCCACGGAGCCGCAGAGTCACAGAGATTTTTAAAGATTTTCTCCGAGACTCCGTGACTCTGTGGCAAAAAATAGGTGAGTGAAAATGACGATTAACGATCAATACAGCAAATGGAGAGAATCCACGCTCAAGAAGTCTTTGGAGAAGTTCAAGGAGCGGAAAGAGCGCTTCGAGACCTCGGCAGGCGTGGAGGTGCCGCGAGTGGCGTTGCCTGATGGCGGCGCTTCGTCTACGGGACAGGAGAGCGCTGTCCCTCCGCTCAGCGAGGAATCCTATTTAGAAAAAATCGGTTTCCCAGGCGAGTATCCCTATACGCGCGGAGTCCAGCCGACGATGTATCGTTCGCGGTTTTGGACGATGCGGCAGTACGCGGGGTTCTCGACGGCGGAGGAATCCAATAAGCGTTATCGTTTTTTGTTGCAGCAAGGTCAAACGGGGCTGAGTGTCGCTTTCGACCTCCCAACTCAAATTGGGTATGATGCGGATGATCCGATCGCGCAGGGCGAAGTCGGGAAGGTGGGCGTGTCGATCTCATCCATTCACGACATGATGCAGTTGTACGATCAGATCCCGCTTGATAAGGTTTCGACTTCGATGACCATCAACGCGCCCGCGGGTGTTTTGCTGGCGATGTATATTGCGGTGGCGAAGCGTCAGGGCGCGGACATGTGCCAATTGCGCGGCACGATCCAGAACGACATTCTCAAAGAGTACGTGGCGCGGGGCACGTATATCTTCCCGCCTGCGCCGTCGATGCGGCTCATCACCGATATCTTTTCTTTTTGCGCGCAGGAAGTTCCGTATTGGAACACGATCTCGATCTCGGGCTATCACATCCGTGAAGCGGGCTCGACCGCCGTGCAGGAAGTTGGCTTTACGCTCGCCAATGGCATTGCGTATGTAGAAGCCGCGCTCAAGGCTGGGCTGGATGTGGATGCCTTCGCGGGTCAGCTTTCGTTTTTCTTCAACGCGCACAACAACCTGCTCGAAGAAGTCGCCAAGTTCCGCGCCGCGCGCCGCATGTGGGCAAGGATCATGCGCGAACGTTTCAAAGCGCAAAAGCCAGCTTCGTGGCAGTTACGCTTTCATACCCAAACGGCTGGGTCAACGCTCACGGCGCAACAGCCAGAGAACAACGTGGTGCGTGTGACTCTCCAGGCTCTTTCCGCTGTCCTCGGCGGAACGCAGTCTCTGCACACCAACAGCATGGACGAAGCGCTCTGGCTGCCTACGGAAAAATCGGTGCGCGTGGCGCTGCGCACACAGCAGATCATCGCCTACGAATCCGGCGTCGCGGATTCGGTTGATCCGCTGGCGGGTTCGTATCTGATCGAATATCTCACCGACGAGATCGAAAAAGGCGCTGCTGAATATATTTCAAAAATTGACGAGATGGGCGGCGCGTTACAGTCCATCGAAAAAGGTTTTATGCAGAACGAGATTCAAAACGCCGCCTACGTTGCACAGCAAGCCATCGAGCGGAAGGAAGATATTGTCGTTGGCGTCAATCAGTTTCAGGTGCAGGAAGAAATGACTCTCGAACGCCTGAGCGTTGACCCTGCCATCGAGGCGGCGCAGAAAGCGAAGTTGAAGGCGTTGCGCGAGACACGTGACGGGGGACGGGTGACGGAGCTGCTGACGAAGTTGGTAGATGCGGCGAAAGGCACGCCTTCGGCGAATTTGATGCCACTATTCATTGAATGTGTCGAAAACGACATCACGCTGGGTGAGATTTGCAATACGCTGAGAGGTGTGTGGGGTGAGTATGTGGCGGAGGGGTTTTAGGAAATGGATTTATAATTAGCAGATACTTGGAGGTTGCCATGACCCTTTTAGAACAAATCGAAAAACAACTGAGCGCTTTGCCTCCCGAAAAACAGAGTGAAGTATTGGATTTCATCGCGTTCCTGCAGCAGCGCGCAAATGCTTTGCAGCCTGTCAAACGCCGCTCGCTCAAAAAGCATGCCGCCTTCGGTTCATGGAAGAATCGCAAGATTGATGCGGTCAAATATCAGCAGAACCTGCGCGCTGAATAAATTTGGTAATTCAGGTGACAGTCACCCGCTTCGCGAAAGTGACTGTCACCTTTTTTATCAGAGAATTTGATGTCGCTGTTTATTGAATGTGTCAAAAACGACATCACGCTCGGCGAGATTTGCAATACATTGAGAGGTGTGTGGGGCGACGCGAAGCGTGTGGCGGAGGGATTTTAGATTGGGTGTAAAATATATATGGTGATTTTGTATTGAGCGATCTTAAAAGGTGAAAAATGAAAACCGACATTTCCATTCCTAATCCCATTTTTCGAGCGGCGGAAGACCTTGCCAAAAAAATGGGCATTTCACTCAGCGAGCTATATCTTACGGCTCTAACTACATACGTCATGGAACACCAAAAGGAAAACATCACTGATGTGCTGAATCGCGTTCTTGAAACCGAACCTTCTACGGTAGAACCGGAAATGGTCAAGATGTTGGTTTTGTCCATAGGCGGAGAAGAATGGTGATTCAACGCGGGGAAATTTGGTGGGCAGATTTGCCCGAACCCGCAGGTTCTGAACCCGGCTATCATCGCCCTGTTGTAGTAGTTCAGTCTGATGACTTTAATCGCAGTCGCATTTCAACAACAGTGGTTGTTGCCGTAACGTCAAATCTCAATCTTGCCCAAATGCCGGGGAACGTATTGTTGCCTAAAAAAGCAACAGGACTGATAAAAGATTCTGTGGCGAATGTATCTCAAATTTTTACAATAGACAAAGTGTTTTTAACAGAAAAGATCGGTGACCTGCCCAATCATCTTCTTGAGCAAGTGGAAAACGGTTTGTGTTTGGTGATGGATTTGGATTAATAGATCGAATATGGTGGGGAAGAGAATTTTATGAAAAGAAAACTTCGCACAAAGAAATCAGATATAAACGACATCACGCTCGGCGAGATTTGCAATACATTGAGAGGTGTGTGGGGCGACGAGAAGCGTGTGGCGGAGGGGTTTTAGGATTATCAAGCAAGTAGAAAGATGGTTGAAAAATCGTCCTTCTATATTGTTTGCGTATATAATTTAATGCTAAGCATTTATCGAAACAGATATCTCATATCATAATCTTCTCTGTTAATGAATATAAAACTCTCAAAGGGAAATTACTATGGAAAATGAAAAAGATATTCAAAAGCAAGAGTTTGAAAAAAAGATGGAAGAATTGCGCCAAGCTACGATTGAACGAGATAATAAAGTTCAAGATCTCCATTCGCGATTTCAAAAACAAGTTGAGATGGGGTCTTTTTATAGTGGATAAGGGAATCTAGACACAAAAACGGGCATAATTAAGCTACATTTTCTGGAGAAAATCATGCCCAAAAGAAAAAGACTAACCGCAGGTCAA
>JAYUGV010000194.1:0-4185 GCA_043767565.1 Anaerolineales bacterium | reverse complement strand
AAGCGGTCTTCCTGCCGATTTTGGCGAGAAAAAGTCCAAAACTTGGCGTCTGGGCGACTTTGCGTTGAGTTCGTTGGTTCCAGATTTGGAATTGCTGAAAAGCAATGGAGAAGGATGGAAAGTGGCGGTATAATTTTCAGAGATGAAACTGCCAAACGCTGACCGCGCTGTCGTTGAAATTGAGAAATTACGTGATTATTGTCTGAGCGGCAGTCATCCACGCGGGAGGCATAAAGCCCGGGTTTTCACTACAACGCTCGGAATTACCGCAGAGGATGCTGAAGAACTTCGCGATGCAATTCTGTCTGCTGTTCTTTCGGAAGAGGCAACGCCAAGCGAGGGCGATGAATATGGTCAACGGTATGTAGTTGACTTTACGATGAAAAGGCAAAGTAGACAGGCTGATGTCCGTACAACGTGGATTGTCCGTACTAGAGAAGATTATCCGCGACTTACAAGTTGTTATGTTTTGTAGGAGTTAGAAATGAAAAACAAAGTTAAATTATTGGATGTTGTCGCATTGACCGATGATTTGTCTGAACGCGATTTGCAGCGCGGGCAGGTTGGAACTGTCGTTGAAGTTCTTGCACCTGATGTCTACGAAGTGGAATTTACCGATAACGAAGGCCATACGTACGCAGAGTTTGCTGTAAAAGCAGACAAGCTACTGGTCTTGCACTACGAGCCAGCATTCGCTTAATAACGAAAACTCGGAGGCTTTCATCTCCGAGTTTTTATTTAATTCAACTCCAACCCGATCCCCTCCTCAAACGATAGCGGACTGAACCCAAAATCCCTCTGCGCTTCGGCGTAGGAAAAATCCTTGTTCTCGTCGCGGAGCGAGCCCAACACCACTTCGCTTTGATTCTAAACGAGAACAACAAAAACAGGCGACTTAGTCGCCTGTTTTTGTAACAGGGCTGGTCAACTAACTATTTGCCCTGAATTTTTTTGGTAGCGGCAGAAAGCTGTTCAACCAGCACATCCTGCCCCTGTTGTTTTAGATTCGTTGCCTTTTCACCAAGGTCAGATTTGAGCTGGCTGGCCTTGCTCTGAACTTGGGCAACCGTGTTCTCAACAGTCGAGGTTGTTTGATCGCGCAGTTCCGCAGCCTTCTGCTGGATCTGCTGACGAGTTTCCTGACCCGACTGTGGGGCGAATAGCAGCGCCGTTACTGCGCCAGCCACGCCGCCCAGCAGCACTCCAGTTAAAAAGTTCGTCGGGTGTTTTGTACTGGATTCTTGTTCGTGAGTATATTTGTCCATGTTTATCTCGCTTTCTTTTTAATTTTTATAGTGATCATCAATGCGTATGATATTCACTTCTCGTTCGCGTGACTTCAACAACCGGTCCACGCGGACGGTAGAAGATGACCCAGATCGTTCTTTCGATCGCCCAGGCGATTAAGGCGTAGATCACCATGGCAAAGAAGGATGAGAGTTCCAACACCATACCGCCGACTGCGGGGGTGGCGGTCAGGCCAGCAAAGGGAAACAGGAATAAATCTGTAAATCCATAGATCAAAGCCGCAATCGGGCTGGCCGGGTTGGCGGCAATTAACTTAAGCAGGATCCGCAACGCGATCAAAGTCTCAAGTGTTCCGAAAAACAGCCAAACCAGTTGAGTAGCTTTGAAAGTGAAGATACGCAATCCACGTTCCGGCTCATCCTGTACTGACCTTACTTCTGTTACTCTGTTTTCGTATGTCATTTCGTCCTCCAGAAAATAGTTGAGCCCAAATAAAGTGAAGCAGGGGTTTTCAACCCCTGCTTCATCAATCAGCTATTTGGATCTTGGAGCCATCTCCATATCTTCCTTGAGTCTGGCTTCGAAATCGGTCACACGCCGGTCAATCTCATCAGCAGCCTGCTCACGGGTATAACCGTACTTTTCCTGCAACAAGCCGACAAGGACTTCAAACTTACCGGCAACCCGATCAAAGTCGTTTTCGGTGAGTTTGCCCCACCAAGCCTTTGCCTCGCCGCGCACTTGCTTCCATTTACCTTCGAGAATGTGTTTGTTCATGAGCTACTCCTTGGAAAACTTTTAAGATTTGTTTTTACTAGACGTTGTCTCGTTCGAATTCGAGTTCCTAGATATGGCAAGCATATGATCTGCCAGGCGATTGGGTATTTCACCTTTGCTTATAAAAGCGTCCGCCCCGGCTGATTGTGCGGCTTGCTCATGAGCTTCCAGGTAACTGGTGAGTACAACGATGATCGCATTTGAACATGCCTCGCGCATTGCAGAAAGACTGGCAACAGCATTGGCGGACAACAAATCCCAATCCACAAGCAATACGTTAAAGTTTGTTGCGGGAGCCTTGGCTAAAGCAATCTGCCAATCCGAGGCGTCACCAACAACCTCCAGTTTGAGACTCAACAACATAAACCGTAAAGCTGATCGTTCCTCTGCTTTTGCGTTGGCAATGAAAACGCGCATCATGCTTTGAATCTTATAATGAATATTCCCCAGCCGTATCCTACGGCTGGGGAATATTTTTCTCCACCACTTGGGGGAAGTTTAGTCTGAGCGGGGAGAGTCCAGTTTGTGGCGTACAGCCAGTGCCACTGCTTCAGTCCGGCTTGCGACTCCCAGCTTGGCAAGAATACTGCTGACATGCGATTTGATCGTTGATGGGCTTACAGTCAGCCTTCCAGCGATCTGAGTATTGTTCAATCCTTCGACCATTAATAAAAGCACTTCACGTTCACGTTCGGTCAGGTCATGCCCCGGCACTACATCCTGTTTGGCAGCCTGGATCAAAGCCTGGGTAACTTCAGGCGAAATCGTTGAGCGCCCGGCGTGTGCCGCCCGGATGGACTGGGCAAGTTCACTAGCTGATACACCTTTGAGCAGGTAGCTGATCGCCCCAGCCTGGAGGGCGCTTTTAACAAGGATGTCATCTTTAAAACTTGTTAATGCAATGATCTGTACTGATGGGCATTGCTTGCGAATCAGGCGCATGGCTGCTGCGCCATCCATACCCTGCATCACCATATCCATAAGCACTACATCGGGTTGGAGCTTTACACAAAGCGGGATGGCAGATTCACCGCTATCTGCTTCACCCACCAGTTCAAGGTTTTCAGAAACCTTCAGGAATGTCGCCAAGCCGCGGCGCACCATCAAATGATCATCAACGATCACGACACGAATAGGGTCAGACGAGTTCTTCTTCATGATGCGCTCTCCTGTTCTGAGATTTCCTGCCAACGAAAGATGATCGCTGTGCCTTTGCCTGGCCGACTCATGATCTCCAGCTTCGCACCAACCGCTTCGGCACGTTCGTTCATCATACTGAGTCCATAGTGACCAGGCACTGAAAGACCCTGGTCAAAACCATGTCCATTGTCTTGAATATGCAGATCCACTCTGCCTGCAGAGTATTGTAATTTGATCTTTACGCGGCTGGCAGCCGCATGTTTGGCAATATTATTTAATCCCTCCTGACAAATCCGATAGACCGCCACCTGCACATTACTGCTCAGAATATCTTCACCTGTGATCATTATAGTCACATGAATATTTGTGCGACCAGTGAATGCGTCGGCTAATTGATGCAAGAGATCACTTAGATTATTGTCGATGAGCGCCAACGGTCTTAATTCTGATACCAACATGCGCATTTCTGCGATCGCACCGCGTGTGAGGTTACGCAGGTCTTCCAGCGAACGTCGCGCGTCATCTTGATCCTGTTCCCATAAAGCCGGAAGCACTTCAGCGATCAACCCAGCCGAAAACAGTGACTGGTTCACCGCATCATGTAGATTTCGTGCGAGGCGCTGACGCTCTTGTAATATGGCAAGCGATTGCGCGTCTTCAAATAATTCTGCGTTGACCAGCGTAATGGCAGCCTGGTTCGCGAGAGTCATGGCCATATCCGCATGATGTGCTTTGAAGTAATCCTGTTCTGAGTGCGCCAGGCCTATGACTGCAATAATCCGACCCTTAACCGCCAGAGGTACCCACATCCAGGATTGAGCGTCTTTTAACATTGCTGCCGCTTCATTGATAAGGAATGACCGAAGGAACTCTGCGGCTGGATTAGCACCCCATACATCCGCAATCCGAATGGGGTGCTGCTTCGTAAATAACGATGTTAAAGTCTCGGGAACATCCAATTGTATATTTAGAGGCGGTGCTTGTTCCAGCTCCTTCGGATTATGGGTACTTAAAACGATT
>JAYUGV010000193.1:0-27848 GCA_043767565.1 Anaerolineales bacterium | reverse complement strand
CGATCCCATCGAGAAATAGCTTGTCAATTTTTTGCGAGGTCGGCGATTTAACCCAAGTAGCAAAAAACCTGTTAATTGTGATAGTCGCACCACTGTTGTTAGCAATATCCATGCCAAGCTCATTGGTGTTTGGAACCGACAATGCACTCAGCGATACAGAGCTACAAATTGGTTCTGATGGAAATATCGGTATTAGTGTCGGCGTGAGGGTTGGCAGAGGCGTGTTTGTGGATGTAAATATCGGTGTGTTTGTTCGAGTTGGTGTGTTCGTTCGAGTAGGCGTATTTGTAACTGTCTTGGTTGGAGCAGGCGTCCGTGTAGGAGGCTTCGTTAGTGTGGGCGTAAGAGTAGGCTTCTTCGAAGGGGTTATGCTGGGAAGTACGACGAGCGTGTATGTTGCAGGAGCAGTTGGTGATGGCGTAAGGGTGATCGTCGAAGTGGGAATCGCAGTTGGCGTGGGTGTGATCTGGCTTTGGATTTGTCCCTGCGCCTGCTCCTCAGAAACGGGAACAATTTCGCTCAGCGAACAATACTGTCCTGTCATCGTGCAAGCTGTCGTGAGTTCTTCTCCGGTAAGCGGTTCAGGCTCTGAAGGCACACTAATAGACTCGGAGCCATTCGCGCCTCCCAACTTCACGCTGGTCTTCTGACCTGCGCCAAAATATTGTTCCTGCCCATTTGCAACGAGCCTGGCTGACCCTTGGTAAACGCTTACTTCCATCTCCCCGTTTTTAACTGCTTTGATGCTGGCGTTACCCAGCAATGTCAATTCAGCTCCGTTGACAGAAAAGCGGACCCCGCTTCCATCCGGCGATGTGATCATCATCCCGTCAAATGGAATTTTCTCACAGACGATCTGTCCAAGTTCGCTGGAAAAATAAAACGATTCCAGGCTATTGCTGCCCACGCTTTGATTATCCAGGGTGGCATTGCCAAACACCACCATAGAGATTGTTTCGCCTGGCAAAGAACGGGGCAGGTTGGCAATAACTTTGAAAACCGCGATGCCCCACTGGTTGTTATTCAAGTTCAACGGAGATGCGGAAAGACGGCGCAATTCATTCACGGCGACGATATCACCGCGTTCAGAGAAACGCTGAACAGCATTGGGCGCAAGCTCCGCGCTTAGTGCGTTGTTACCATAACAAGCAGTATTTGAATTTGTGGAGCCGCAATAACTACCCGAAGCTTGAATCGCCTTTTCAATCAATGCCTGACAACTGGCATTCTTCATTGCCACAGCGGTTGCTGTTTGATTGGATGAAAAAGCAAAAGGCATATAACCACCCCGAAAAAGAGCAAGTCCCGCAACACTCAGGCATACAATGGAGAGCAACCCACCCAACAGCACCAATAGGATCGTCGCCTGCCGACTATTTTCCCGCGAGGCCGGTCGTTTCGTTGATTTGCGGGTAAGCGGCTGACTATCACCCTTTTTTGCTCCGGCACCCATTGGTTGAAGTTCTGCAAAACGTTTTTTGGCAGCCGCATGTTTCGGGCTAATAGCCAGAATACGCTTCAAGCTAAAAACTTCCTCTTCCAGATTATAAGCCGCGCGCCAAAGAAGTTCCCAGGTTGCCAGATTGTTACGATCTATGGCGAGTGCTTCGCGCAAAACGTCCCGCGCTTCCTGCTTCCGCCCGGCTTTAAGATGCTCGGCAGCTGTACGAAGCAGAGTGACTAGAGAATTATTGAGGTTATTCATAACTTAAATAGTATCTCATCCAGTTAGTTTATTTTTTTGCGTGCCTTTGAAATTAGAACGATAGATGACAAAAAGCCGCATCCGTCCGACGCGTAATTGCGCTCCGCTTGCAAACGGGTAAGGCTTGTTGGGAACAAGTCGTTCGGCGTTTAGCCAGGTGCCGTTTGTGCTGGAAAGGTCAATGACCTCAAACCCAGATTCGCTTTGGCGAATCAGTGCGTGCCGCCTCGATAATCCCAGGTTGAATGCGTCTAGGTCAGAGAGGTCTAGGAATGGTTCTGAACTTTTTCCGGCATTGCGTCCGATAACCAGTTCTTTATCAACTTTGAAATATTGGGGCTTGAACGAACCCGCGGCATAGACGCCTATCCCCCCTTCAGGAATTAACGCAGCATCAACAAAAGGTACAACACCCTCCGTGGGAACTTTGATTTGCTCTCCAGTGTTTTGGGTTGTTGCAACAACATTTGTAACGATTTCATCCAACACTGCGCCGCAGTACTCACAAATCGAGGCAGTATATGGATTTTTATTCTTGCAAACGGGGCAAAATTTTCCTGAAACTTTCACTTAGCATCTCCAAACAAAAGTTCAAAATTCTTGACTATCGAACGCTTCACTGGAATCTTACACCAAATCGCATGAAATCTCAATAAAGAAATAGAACAAATGGATTGTAAATTCGCCCCAGTCACTGTTAAAAATTCTCCAACTACTTACCTGTCAACCTCGCAGCAACGCCTCCTGAACCAGTAAAATCGGATGGCTAGCCTCCACATTCGTGCCCTGCCGAATCTGCATTCGACACGCCGCGCCGGTGGAAGTGATCTCCAATTTGTTATTCTCTTTTCCCCATGCCCTGATCTGCGGAAACAACTTCAACTCCCCCACTTTCATCGAAAGGTCATAGTGCTCTGCTTCGTAACCGAAAGTCCCAGCCATGCCGCAGCAACCGGCCTCGATCAACTCAACGTCATAGCCGCACACACGCAATAACTCCAGCGTGGCACTTGTTCCACTTGGCAAGCCGTCGGGCATGGGTCCCTCTGCGCGTTGATGACAGTGCGGCTGAAATTTTATCTTCATCCCGTCATTACGAGGGTGCTCGTTGCCTGAAGCAATCTCCGCACGCAGAACAGAAAACTTTTCGGAGCGCAAAAGATATTCGTCTAGCAGCCAGGTTCGAGCGGCGCGCGAAGCGATCTCATCCCTGCGCTCGGGGATCAAATCCAGATAGTCATGCTTAAGTGTATAAATTTCAGGAGGCTCGACGCCGACGATCGCCGCTTCATTCTGCGGGTCAAGCTGATCCAGCCCATCCAGCATTTTACCAGCGTGACGTTTTGCCGCCGCGAGAAAACCCTTCGAGAGCAGCGACGCACCCGCACCAATGACCGGCACCACCTGTACATCATATCCACACGCGGACAGCACATCGAACGCCGCCTGTTCCACCTGCGGTTCGATATAGCGCGAGAATGGATCAGATATAAAAATTATTTTCTCTCCGCGTCTCTGTGGCTCTGTGGCTAAAACTTTTGCTCTTTGACTCGCAAACTTCGGGAACGGACGTTGAGATGTGACCCCTAACACTCTGGCAATGACATTTTTAATGAGCGGATTCTGCATCACCACATTTGACAATGGCGCAACCATAGCAGCAAGTTTCGCAGCAATATCAAAATACCCGAACACATAATCGCGCAAAGGACGACGATGGGTTTTGTAATATTGATTCTCGAATTCATATTTCAACTTCGCCATATCCACGCCACTTGGGCATTCAGCTTTACAACCTTTACAGGCGAGGCAGAGATCGAGAGCAGAGTAAACAGAATTTACGATTTCCGATTTTGGATCTTCGATTGTCGCTGAAGAAGTAATTAACGCCCGTAATAAATTCGCCCTGCCCCTGGTCGAGTTCTGTTCTTCGCGTGTGGCTTGGAACGACGGACACATCACGCCGGTATCTTTTCTACACACGCCTTGTCCATTGCACTGCTCAATCGCAGTGACGAGACTTCCGTTGCGCGAAAAATCCAACACAGGGACCCAGGTTTGCACTGGCGGGTTTTCTTTGTAGCGTAAATTCGAATCCATTTTAGGAGCATCGAACATTTTATTCGGGTTCAAAATACAATCGGGATCGGCAGCTTGCTTGAGCATGTTCATCGCCTGCACAACCTCTTCCCCATACGTCGACTTGAGCCACTCACCACGCGCGATGCCATCGCCATGCTCGCTGCTCATCGAACCACCCAAGCTCAACGTGAGTTTAAGGGCAGCCTCAGCAATCGAACGCATGGAGCGCACACCTTCGCCTGTTTTCAAATCCAACACGGGGCGGATGTGCAAACAACCTCCGGAAGCGTGAGCGTAAATACCACCATAGGTTCCATGGGCAGAAAGGATCTTTTCGATCTCACGGACGAAATTTCCCAACTGGTCAATCGGAATTGCACAATCTTCAATGAATGCGATCGGGCGGGCGCCCTGCGGACGCGAATCCAAAATGCCCAGCCCCACTTTACGAATGTTCCATACTTGAGTGTGCTGCTCTTTGGTTTCAGCAATGAATAGGTCATCGCGCACAGCCTTGATCTTCTCTGGCAGCATATTGGGCGTATCGCTGCTAAATTCAACAACCAACACTGCCTCGGGGTCGCCGCTCAGCCAATCCATTTGACGAGCGTAGGCAGGCACACTACGCGCCAACCGCAAGATCATTTGCGGAATCAACTCCACCGCCGAGGGATGATGACTCAATAAACGCGGCACATCGTCGCAAGCTTCAGCGATGGAGTCATAAGCAAGGATGCCGAGGATCGCATGCTTTGGTTTGGGAACAAGATTGACTTTCAATTTACGGATGACAGCCAGCGTCCCTTCACTGCCAGCCAGCAAGTGTGCCAAGTTCCAGGTGCCAGGTTTCAAGTTGGCAGGATAAGCATCTCCGATCCAACGCGGTGGCGTGGATGGACTCCAAGGCAAAAGATAATTGATCCGATACCCTGCCGAGTTGCGCCATGACCTGGGGTAATTCTGCCGAATTGCTTCAGCATATTTCTCACGTATCAGCATTGCGGTTGAAATAATTTTAGACTGATGACTGCTGACTGATAACTGATAGTTGACCTCTCCCCATATTTCAAGCGAACCACCTGCGAGAATTACATCGGACGAGATCAAATGGTCCGCACTCATGCCGTATAGAATGGAGTGTGCACCGGTTGCATTATTCCCAATGACTCCGCCCATAGTAGCGCGTTCAGCGGACGCCGGGTCAGGACCAAACATCAAGCCGTGCTTCGCGGCCGCCTGATTGAGCGTGGCAAGCACGACGCCCGGCTCCACGATGGCAGTATGTGATTCGAGGTTGATATCCACGATTTGATTCAAATAGCGTGAGCAATCCAAAATCAAAGCATGACCGACCGCTTGCCCAGCAAGGGATGTCCCTGCACCGCGCGGCAGAATCGGGATCTTATATTTTGCGGCAAGTTCAACCGCAGCGATCAAATCCTCCTGCGTGCGCGGGCTGACGACTCCAGTTGGCTCGATCTGATAAATGCTGGCATCGGTGCTGTATAAAATTCGTGAAGCAAGATCGGTGCGGATATCCCCGGTGAAATGTTTGTGTAGTTCGTAAAGGAATTCATGCGGCAGAGACATGTATCCATTTTAACGGAGAACTCCGAGTTCTTTGAAAACTCGGAGTTCTGGAATTGCCATCTAGTTAGTTGTTGGCAGGATTCATGCTGGTATACACGGCAAGCACATTGCCAGTTGGGTCTTGGAATACGCCGTACCAGCCCATACCTGGAATTTCAGCCTTCGGGTGAAGCACCTTTCCGCCAAGCTGCACCACATTTTTCAGGTCAGCTTCAATATCATCGCTGGCGATATAAACCAACACTTGACCAGCAGGGTTTTCTTCTGAAACCTGCGGGAAGCCACCGTACTCATCCCCGTCACCCGCTTCCCACATGGTGTAATTCATTTCAGGCATGTGCTGCATCTTCCAGCCAAATAGATCCTGATAGAACTTGCCCGCTCCTTCTACATTTACAGCGGGGATCTCAACATGGACAATATTACGTTTAGACATAATCTGCTCCTTTTTGAATATGGATAACACTAACAGAATTATAGAACGCGCGTTCTAAAGAGTCAAGCGTCAGATGTGGAGAGGCTGATGAAAGAGGAAGCAGATATGGGGGCGAGTGAAGCGTCTATTCGTATTTGAGCGCCAGCACGGGAATCATTGTCGCGGCGCGCAGGGCGGGGTAAAGTCCGGAAAGCATCCCGATAAAAGTAGAAAAGATCAAGGCGAAGACTGGCAGCCAGACCGGGGTATAAACTGCCACGCTGGGCGGTATGCCACCCTGTGAACCAGCTTGACCAGCCAGATATACGATCGCGATCACGTTGATGGCTTGACCCGCGAGCCAGCCTATAATGACGCCGCCCAACCCGCCGAGAAAACCGATACCCGCGGCTTCTCCTAAAAAGATCGCCAGCACATCGCGGTTGGTCGCGCCGACGGCTTTCATCAAACCGATCTCACGCGTGCGTTCAAGGATGGACATTGCCATCGTGTTGGCGATACCGATCGCGGCAACTAACAAAGCGATGGCACCGACACCGCCGAAGATAATTTGCAGGATCTGGTAAAAATTATTAATGCCCTGCACAAAAGATTGCGGCGTGAAAGCCTGAAAGCCCATATCGGTGATCTGCTTGGAAATATCCAACACCTGCTCGACATCGCTGACTTTGACAACGACCTGGCTATAGCTCTCTTTGTTGTAATTGATGCGGCGGTTCTGTGACCACTCGTTGAGCAGTTTGATTTGTTCGAGCGGCATATACACTGTGTAATCAGGTTCGCTGCGGGTTTCTTTGAGAACGCCAGTAACACGCAGACTCAGGTTCTTGCGAGTCTCAACTCCATTGGCGTCGTATTTCGATACCACTATTTGAATTTGCTGGTCCATTAGCTCAGGAGGCGGAGGCGGGTCCTGACCAGGGCGTATACGCGGATCATAAAAATTCTGCGGCACCATCACGCCGATCACAACAGCTCCACGCCCTAGAACAGTCCCGCCCTGGCTTGCTTCGATGCCCAGGTCCGCCAGATCATCCGTGCCGATGCCGATGATATTTATACCTGCCTCCAGCTTTTGATATTTGACCATCGCGCCCGTCATCAAATACTCACGCGGGATGACCGACTCAACGCCGGGTATGTCGCGCAATTCATCCAGCGCAGCGTTCGTTAATAATTTGGGTTGATTGGCAGAACCATCACCTCCAACCTTTCCGCCACCCCCGCCGCCACCTGATGGACCCATTACCATTTCACCGCCATACGATGGATTAACCTGAATTTGAGTCAGATCGCCGATGCCGTAGAGCTGTTCATTCGCGCTTTTCTGCAAACCGATCGCCAGCGAAACCAGGATCACCACAGCCGCCGTGCCAATGACCACACCAATAGCGGTCAATGCCACGCGCGCTTTGCGGCGGCTCAAATTTCCAAAGATCAAACGGAGCAGGTCAAAGGGTTTCATAATGCGTTGATCTATCAGCCTTTGCCGCCACCAGAAGGTGATTGAATGGGCTGTTCGATCGGCGCTCCACCACCCGGCGCCTGCCAAACGGGCCAGGCACTATCCAAGCCAAACAGACCTTTGATGAAGCGAAAGATCTTATGTAGGGTTGTCTCATCTTCAGTAACAATTTCTCCACCGCCACCGCCATTCATGGATGGGTCAGGTGTCGGCTCAACGAAACCTTCCTGCACTTCGATATCTAATTTTTTCGTGATCGTCCGCGACTGATTGAAATCATCCACATATTCGATGACGACATCCAGACTTTGCGGACCGGACTGTTCCGCCGTGAACATCGAGTCCAATGTGAAATAACCACCCGGGTCAAGCGACCCGACCAGGCTGGTCCCGTTATCGATCTGCCCACTGCTCGCTGATAACTTGATATTTCCCAACACGGCTGTGCGCTTGCCAAGATTCACAACCTGGATCGGTAATGCGCCAGATTGCCCAACAAAGAACGGATCGGGCGGACGGTAGAAACTGATATCCACACTTGGCAGACCGTACACGAGCAATGTGATCACCTGTTCATCATTGATCACTTCGCCTTTATCATTCAAATAAGAAAATGTAACCTTCATCGGGTATGCGCCCGGATTCGTAGACACATTCACGATCAAGTTCTGACTCACTTGAGCTTTATCCCCCACTCCAAGATCCCCAACGGACTGCACATTCGAAGCGCCAACCGGCGCGAAGTTCGCAAAATCGCCGCTGCCGCCAGATACCCCGCCCGGCTGAGGCGTGCCGCCACTCGTCCCACTGGAACCACCACCTACGATCATCGTGATGCGTTGCGCTTTGGCATTGCCCACATTTTGAACTGTCATCTTCAAGGCGAATTGTTGACCCGGCTGTAACGGGTCCACATCTGCTGAATAGCTCGAGATCACCAACTGCGAACTTTTCACAGCGGTGGGCGTGGCTGTTGCAGCGGCAGAACCACCGCCACTCGATACTGTCGTGCCATTGACCGGAACCGACAGCGTAAACTTATCAGAATAGGTGATGCCTTTTTCATCGTAGTAAGTAATCGTTAGATCAGTCACAATAATCGACTGCCCTGTGATCTGTGCAGAAACATAAAAAGTCTGGCTGGCGTCCACTTCATCATCAAAAGGAACTATACCTAACGAGGCGACGCCTCCAGTTTTTGTTGGTACAAGATCAGTAGATGTAAACACAGCCTGACTGTTATATGCAGTTGCTTGGCCTATGTTTTCAACAACCACTTTTAAAGTAAATTCTTTTCCTGTCTGCACTTTGCCGAGAGCTTTGGTCACTCGAACTACGAATTGAGGGCGAGCAAAGGGCGCAGGCACAGGCGTGGAAGTGGGAGGAGCATTGACAGTTAATACAGCAAAACCATTGGCATTTCCGCCTGCCATAGAAACTGTTATTGTATACGGACCCGCAGAGACCCCGGCAGGTACAATCGCTGTTAATGTTTGAGCATCTACAATTGTTGTGCTTAACGCAGATCCACCTAACAAAACCACAGCTGTGGCATCAAAGCCTGTCCCAATCACAGTAATCGTGTTTGCTGTATTGTTCACAATTGTGGATGGCGTTATTGAAAGCAAATCTGCCGCATACACCGCTGCAAAAGGAATAAGCGCTATCAGCATGGCAAGAATAACAGCAAGGGGAATCAAACGTGAATAATTGAATTTCATAGTTCTCCATATCAAACGACTCTGGAGTCCATCAGCTTGCTGATGGATCAGTCAGGCAGCAAGCTGCCCGACTCCAGAATTAGGACTCCAGAGTTATAACTGCGCTTCCAGCGCAGCGGATTGGTACTCCGCTTCGGTGACTTGTCTGCCGTCCAGCAAAAATATTTTGTGCGTGGCGAAGCGCATCATACGCGGGTCGTGGGTTACGACCAATACTGTCCGGCCCGCACGATGCAAGTCCGAAAGTAATTGCATGACTACCACACCGCTGGAGGTATCGAGGTTGCCGGTTGGTTCGTCAGCGAGGATCAGGCTTGGGTCATTGACCAGCGCCCGGGCAATTGCGACGCGTTGTTGTTGTCCGCCAGAAAGCTCGCCGGGCTTATGGAGTCCGCGGTCAGCCAGACCCACTTGTCCCAGAAGTTGTGTCGCGCGGTCAACCCGTTGCGCAGAGGCAGTGCCATTGAATTGCATCGGGAAAGCCACATTCTCCATCGCGGACATGCTTGAGATCAGGTTGAACGATTGAAAGACAAAACCCATCATGCGACGGCGAAAAAGCGCCAGGGCATTTTCGTCCATATCGGTCAATCGCTCGCCCGCGATCGAGATCTCGCCAGAGGTGGCGCGGTCTAAGCCGCCCAACAAATAAAGCAACGTGCTTTTGCCGGAACCAGAGGGACCCATCACGACAGTGAAAGTATGCGCCTCGATCTCGAGATCTACCCCATCCAATGCGCGGACGATCTGTCCGCCCATCTCATAGTGCTTCTTTAATGCCACGATACGAATGAAAGGATTCGTCATGAGTTAGAAGGGACGCTGGATCGCCGTGCTGCTAAAGTTGGATATGAGCGTACCCAGACCTGCTTGCGCAGCCAGCATGACAGCCACAACCACAAGAATACCAATCACAGCCTTGCCGCGCGGCAAACCATCTACAATGGAAAAACCGATGACTAACAGAACAATATTCCAGATCAGGAAAATATCCGTACGTGCCAAGATCTGTACAAGGAACGCACTGGTTGCAAAACCGGAAAGTCCCGGACTGGTAATGGCATGACTCGCGGATAACATATAAACGACCCGTAAAATATCCCGCAAAGCGAACGGCAGACTCGCCCATGCCACGATGTTCAACGCGCCTTGCATGGAACCGCGCCCGCCGAGGAGCGTTGAGCCGAGATGCAATAGACCACCCAGCACGACCCAGCCGAGCCATAAGCCTGTCCACGCGCTGACGAGGGGAATGACATACATGAACACTTTACCCTGCGTAAGCTGCTGCGCTTGCATGTAATTGTTCTGCATATCTGGTGTCCAATATTGCCAATCGGGCGGCAAGGCGACCTCACCCACCATTGCGGCGCGGGTCTTGAGATAACCGCTGACCAGCACAAGCAATAACGCGGTAACGCTCAAGATCAGCATGGGCGTTAGCCAGGTAGAGCGTGCGTCAGCAAGGGTCGCCGCAAAGGCTTGCCGCGGACGGAGGAAAGTGCCGAACACGCGCTGAAAATCAAATCGGTAAGCGGGCTGTTTATTGGAAATTGTTTCTGTCATAAAAGAAATTCACCTTATAAGTTTCCACTGAAATCATTGATGACTGTATCCTGGCTCAAACCTATTAAGATTCTAACATGGTTTGAGGTACCTATTTTTAACGAACAAGTGGCTGGGATTGTTCCCAGCCACTATAAAATTCATATAATCAACTTTACGAGCCGAATTTCTCCAAAATCCGCATGAAAATCTCCTGGTCTTCAGGCATGATCTCGACAATAGCAAACCCGACATGATATAAATTCGGTTGAATATTATCAATGTTGCACCAGCGGGTTCGCGCAATGAAAACGATATAGGGCACATTCCCAAGGTCCGCAGTTAATTCAACGCGCAGGTAATATTCCATATTCAACGGGAGCGGCCCAACGGTTTCCAACCGCAAGCCAGTCGCGCTGACTTCCACCATGTGACCAAGGATCGCTTGCGTGTCATCATCCAAAACACGCATATAAAAATTAAACTTCTTGCGAGAAGTATCCCTTCGTTCAGGCATATAGAGTCTCCTGTTCTACAGATTTACTCCCCAATCCTATCACTGCCGCCCATAACAATAATAGCAAATAAGTTACTCTTGTATTAGACCTTTTGCGAAAGCCTTTTTTGCCACAGAGATCACAGAGAAAAAGAATTTTTAAAAGCTTTTCTCATAGGTCTCGATGTGCTCTGTGGCTATCTTGCTCTCACTTATGCAAGAGGTTTATTCAGTAAATATTATAAATCGTAATCAATGAAATCATCCACCCCAAACTGATCCTCATAACGGCGCAGCAGCGCATCGGCTTTAAGTAAAAACTTTTGCGCCTCGGTCACCAGTCTTCGTTCTGTAGATTCTTCCAAATATTCCTTGTGCGCGATCAAACGCTCGCGAAAGCTCGTTGTCGTTGAAGTAGGCAATAATGATTCCAACTCGCGAATCATTTGCAATGTCTCTTGAATGACAATCAGGGCATTGGGCAGTTGAATGTCGTCATCCAGGAGCCGCCTGAGGGTTGTACATTTATAGGTGCCGCAGCTGTGCGGATAATCCGGGGATGTGTAAACTGTGCAGATCCCATTCCATAGCGGACAGGGTTGCTCAAATCCCCGCTGACGTGGGTCAGAGCGGATCACGGTCAAACCCAAGGCTTCAGTGCGATCCAATTCATTGGCATTGAGCCGTACCCATGCGAATAAATGTCCACTGCAGCAGAGTCCACAGGCTTTGCATAGAGTGGTGGCGGGAGATTCAGGGGATGCAATCATATTTCCATGCCCTCAGGTGGAGCAACGCTCCGCCCTTACATTTTTATATTCCGTCAAACAGATCGCGCTTGCGTCGGAAACTTCCATTGACAGGCGGATAGGCGCGCATGTAATCTTCCCTCTCGCCAACGAGCTTGGTGACGAAGCCCATCAAACCGCGCCGCATTTGTCCCCCGCCCTGTGAGGCATGTTGAGCGCTGGCATGACTTTTGATCTCGCTCACAGAACGCAGATCCAAGCGGACGTGAATCGGGAATTCCACCAGCAGGGTGGTCAGGTCAATGTCCTCGTTGCGTCCAAATTTTTTCGGGTCCCTGCCGATCAAAGGCATCAGGCGCACCGCCCACTTGAGAAGGCCATGCGGGAAAACCTGATAGTACAGAGCCAGCGGCTTGAAAGGCGCACCAGCTTCGGGGTGGAAAGAGGCGTCGTCTGCTTTTTCGAAGGCGATCGTTGTCACCTGTTGAATGTGAATGTGGTCCGGATGTCGATATCCGCCGATGGGGTCGAAGGTCAACACAATGTCGGGCTTGAGTTCACGAATATATTTGACGACACGTCCCGCCACCTCATCGATCGAATGTGCAACTTGCGCATCAGGATGTTTGTTATCTTCGGACCCGGACATACCGGAATCACGATAGCCCAAAAAGAAAACTTCTTTGAGCCCCAATATTTTTGCAGCGCGCATCAACTCGGCAGTCCGCATCTCAGCGGTGTCTTTGTAGCCCGTCATAAACTCTGGATCAGCTGAGCCCACTTCACCGCGCGTGGCGCAGACGTAATACGTGTCAAATCCCTTTTGCGCATACAGCGCCAGTGTTCCACCCAAACCAAAGGTCTCGTCATCAGGATGAGCCAGCACGGCTAAAATCGTTTTTGTCATGTTTCCTCGTATAATCAAATTTACATTCGTTTACCAGACAACATCTTACCCGAAAAATATACAAGGAGCACACATGAAATTTGAAACGCTTGCAATACATGCCGGGCAGGAACCCGACCCGAACAACGGCGCAGTGATGACACCTGTTTACTTTACATCCACTTACATGCAGGATGGCGTTGGCAAGCCGCGCCAGGGCTATGAATATTCGCGCACCATGAATCCCACGCGCAAAGCTTTACAAGATTGTCTCGCCGCGCTCGAAGGCGGCAACTACGGGCTGGCATTCGGTTCTGGACTCGCCGCCACCGATACAGTTCTGCGTTTATTAAATGCGGATTCACATGTACTGGCTGGCAATGACGTCTACGGCGGCACGTTCCGTCTCTTTGACAAAGTGCTGCGCCGCTTCTCTCTCGACTTTACGTTTGCCGACACGACCGATCCTGAATCGGTGGCTGAGGCATTGACTCCGGCCACCCGCCTCGTGTGGCTTGAAACTCCCACGAATCCAATGCTGCGCATCACCGATATTCGTGCGGTCGCTGAGATCGTGCATGCCCATCCGAACAATCCTATATTAGTTGTTGATAATACTTTTGCGACACCTTATCTACAGCGTCCGCTTGAACTGGGCGCGGATATCGTTGTCCATTCGATGACTAAATATCTCGGTGGTCATTCCGATGTGGTCGGCGGTGCAGTGATCGTGAAAGATAAAGAACTCGCCGATAAACTTTACTTCCTGCAAAACGCCGTCGGCGCCGTGATCGGACCGATGGATTCTTTTCTTGTGCTGCGCGGCATCAAGACGCTCCCCCTCCGCATGGATCGTCACTATGAAAATGCAACTGCCATAGTCGAGTTTCTATCCAAACATCCCAAGGTTGATAAACTGATCTACCCATTCCACGAGAGTCATCCACAATATAAAGTGGCAAAACAGCAAATGAAGAACGGTGGCGGCATGATCTCCTTCACCGTCAAAGGCGGCAAAGAAGCCGCCATCCGCATGGTAGAGGCGACCAAGATCTTCACTCTCGCTGAATCTCTCGGCGGCGTCGAGTCGCTGATCGAAGTCCCCGCCGCGATGACCCATCTTTCCGTGGCAGGTTCACAGTTGGATGTTGACCCGGCGTTGGTGCGATTATCCGTTGGTATTGAAAATAAAGAAGACTTACTAGAAGATGTAAAGCAGGCTTTGGATAAAGCGTGATCAGTAAAAGAAAAAGTCAATGACCAAAGAATAACTCACTCAAGTGGCTACCCGCAAGTTTTGAAGCACTGAAAATTCATTCATCACACAACCCATCACCCAAGCGCAACCCTTCATAAAACAAGAGACCAAGTTTTTGAAACTCGGTCTCTTGTTATTTTGCGTGAACCGCAACCAGTGTCACATCATCATCTTGCTTGGAACCATTCTGATATGCCATCAAAGTATCGAACAACTGATCACAACCAGATTGAGCATTGATAACCTTCAATTCGGTCATCGTGTTTTTGATTCGATCTAATCCAAACGGTTCACCTTTGGGGTTGCGGCAATCTGTCATGCCGTCGGTGAACATCATCAGCAAAGATCCTTTAGGCAAGACCAGGCTGTATTCATCCAAGGCAATATTTTCCCATAGACCCAGCGCCATACCCGGTTGATGCGGCAAACGCTGAACTGTGCCATCTGCATCCAACAAAAGCGGAGGCTCATGCCCGGCGCGGGCATAGGAAAATTCTCGGGTGGTTGTATCCAACACGCCGTACAGCGCGGTCACAAATTGAGTCGATTTCTCGAGGCGTGTAATGTGTTTATTCACCATGCGTAATACTTCGCCAGGCGAAGAGGCACGATCAGCCTCTGCGATGATCAAGGCATGTGCCCGCGCCATAAAGATCGCTGAGGGGACGCCTTTATCAGCAACATCACCGATCAATATACCCATCATATTGTTACCAAGGTCAAAGACATCATAAAAATCACCGCCCACCTGTCGGGCTGGGAGAATTCGCCCGCCAAAATCAAATTCAGGATGCGAAGGAAGCACATCTGGCAGGATGGACAATTGAATTTCTGCGGCAACTTTCAATTCGCGTTCAAGGCGTTCCTTTTCGATCAGTTGTGCCTGCGCGGCTTTGAGTTCATCATAGGCTGCCTGCAATTGCCGGTTTTTTTCTGTCAGCCCACGAAATGTGGATACATTTGTATTGACCAACCGCTGGCTCAATACACTAACCATAGTCTTTGCCAATTCGGGATGCCGCATCAACAAGTCCTTGAATTGGGTACGACTCATGCTGAGCAAGACAACCTCACCGCGGGCGCGGGCGCTCACCGTACGCTGTCCTCCCGGTTGAATGAGACTCATTTCACCAATATACTCCCCTTCATGCACAATATTTAAAACCAACTCGTCATGGGTATCAGGACCCATAAGCATTTCAAGTTCACCGGACACAACGATGTATAAATGCTCGCCCGCATCTCCCTCACGGAATAATATTTCACTTGACCTTAAATTTACCACCGCCAATTCGGATAACAAACGATCCAACTCGACATTGGGGAGATCAGTAAAAAACGGGATATTCGCAAGCAAGTTTACAGACATGGGTTTGGGGGTCATTTCCTATTTTCGATGTAGCTCACCTATATTTTACACGATGAATGATGTTTTTATGCAACCCACATATTGAAGGCGTACAGCATTGACAATAGCCCCATCAAAAGAATGCTCAAGATCGTCCATGCCTGGTCAAAGACGGGGTTTTTGCCCCAGCGCGCGAGAGCAATAAATACGGACGGAGCACCGAGTACATAGCGATGGATACCCTTAGGATAGCCGCTTCCCCATGAGATCAAGATGACCACTATGCTAAACCAGGCAATTTCAGGATGAGTTTTTAAAGTAACGACACAAGCAACGACTCCAATTATTAACCCGAGATATTCAGTGATGTAGTAAGCTGCTTGCTGAGGGTTAAGACCCGTCAAAATGGAATGAAGTGCCTTCGCGTTTGCAGAAAAAGATGAACTGAGGGATAAGAATCCCCGCCCAAAAAAGTTAGACTCGATATAATCAAAAGCCAATCCATAGTAAGAGAACTTCCAGATCAAAAATATGATCAGTGGCGAGATTGCGAGCAGGAAACGAATCAGCGGGCGCAGAGGGATACCTGCATGAAAGATCTGCCGCCACTCAAGGTCGAGGTCCACCCACTCGCCCAATCGGATCCACGAGATCAGCATCGGTATGATCAAAGCTACCCCAACCGCTCTGGTCATCGTGGCGCAGACCCCCAGAATTGCTGCGACAACCCAGTTTTTCCGTTTAAGCATGGCGAGACACGCAAACACTAACCCGACGAACAGACCTTCGGTATAGACCTGGATGAGGAAAAAGCTCGTTGGAAATATGATCAGATAAAAGGAAGAACGAAGCGCTCCTTCTTCCCCGAGGCTGTCGCGTGTCAGATCGAACAATGCCAGCATCCCGAGCAAAGTCCCCAAAGCAGAGACAATCACACCAGCCAGGGTTGCGGTGGCAATCACATTCAATCCAAAGATACTCAATGGATAGGAAAAGACACGGATCAGCAATGGATAGAACGGGAAGAACGCATAGCTCAATGGGATACTATCACTAAAACTTGTACCAGATTGCGTGACAACGTGGTCTTGAACATAGGTTGAAAGTCCGCAAGGTGTATAGTACGGCGCACGCGGTTCCTCGTACCCACCCACTGCAATGGCAAGATAATATTCCGAATCAAACGCTACTTGATCGTTCATGAAGGGCTCAAGTAAAAATGGACGACCAGCCTGATAATCTTCACTCGGAATCCAGTTCTGCGCGCGATCAGGGAATTGCGGCACGAGGCGCGCAGTTGCGAGCGCCTGAAAAGCGATCACAATGACCGCCCAAGCTAACCAGAGTAATACAATGACACGGGTTGGTTTCATAGTTTATTTCTCGATCTGAGTAACGACCATATCCTGCATGAAAAAGCGCTGGGCGATGAACAGCACCACGACCGGCACCACCATCACGACCAGAGCACCGACCATCAGTGCTTCGGGTGTGAAGAAAAAGCTCTGGCTGCGTTGAACACCAAAGGAGACCATTTGAAGTTTCGGTGAGATGCCGAGGTATAAGCTGGAGAGGCGCGTCTCATTCCAAATATAAAAGAAATGCAGCAGTGCGACTGTGGTAACCACCGGAATAGATTGCGGCAAAATGACCGAGACCAAGATCCGCAGCAGACCGGCGCCATCGAGCATGGCGGCTTCATCCAATTCGCGCGGGATGCTCTTGAAGTTCTGGCGCAGGAGAAAGATCAGGATCGCGCTCCCGAAAAAGTGCGGGACGATCAGAGGCAGCCAGGTGCCGATCCAATTAAGTATATGTCCGCTGTACAGGTAATAGGTTGGCACAAGTGTAATATTGCTGGGGATCATGATCGTGGCGATCAACAGAAAGAACAAATATTTCCCGCCCGGAATACGGAAACGCGAGAACCCATAAGCCACCGCAATGGACGAGAATAACACGCCGATCTCGCTAATGATCGCAACAATAATCGTGTTCTTGAACAGTAATGGCAGTTGGGTTATGTCAAGAAAATCCTTGAAGTTATCGAGGGTCGGCTTGGGCTCGTAAACCGCCTTTAAGGCGCGCCAATTTCCCTGCCAGATGATCGTCCCGGCGCCGGGGTTGTCAG
This sequence comes from Anaerolineales bacterium, assembly GCA_043767565.1. Lineage (GTDB taxonomy): Bacteria > Chloroflexota > Anaerolineae > Anaerolineales > Villigracilaceae > Defluviilinea. The sequence goes on along the minus strand of JAYUGV010000193.1, from coordinate 10,436 downwards.
GATCAACAAATTCGCTCGATTGTCTGGAAGGTTTATATAAAGCCAATTGTCTCTCGCCATTCTCGAACGGCACTTGATAGACGATCAAGTCCTTGCCTTTATAGTTGAAGCGCACCCGCGCCGACGGCAGGATGGGCGCATTCGCATCGAGAAATTGATCGCTGGGAGTCAACGAGGCGATCACCATAAAAGGCAGAGGTGAAAGATAAGCAATGAGGAACAGGAACATAAACAAGTTCAGCATGGCTGTACCGGTAAAATCCCACAGCCGGAATGTGAGGGTGGATACACCTGAGTTACGCGCAGACTTCCGCTTAAACATTCGCGACCTCATCTTCCTCTGGGAAATACACCCAGCGGCTCGCCGAACGGAATAATAAGATCGTAAGCGTCATCATCACCGCAAAGGTTACCCAAGCCAACGCGCTGGCATAACCGAGATTGGTTTCTCTGAACATCGTCTCGTTGATATAGCTTTCCATGGGCGAGAGACTGAAATTCAGAATGTAGCCGCGGTCCAATAACACCGCCCCACCGAAGGCGCCGGTCAGGTTTACGACCAGGGTAAAAAATATGGCGGGTGAGATCATGGGCAGCGTAATAAAGACAAACCGCGCCAGCGGACCAGCTCCATCCACGCGGGCAGCTTCGTAGATCTCATTTGGCACACTTTCCATCGCGCCTAAAATGATCAAGAAGCCCGGTCCAATACTCCACAATGCCATGAACGGCAATAGAAAACCGAAGCCATCAATAGGCGGCAGGCTGAATCGTTGTATGATCAAACGATCAGCATATTGTAACGAGCCAAGAAAGATAAAGAAAATGGACGTTGCAGGAATGATACTGGTCATGAAGATCAGGGTCCGCGACGTGCGCTTATTCTTGAGTCTGGCGCTTGTAAATATCGCGGCAAGCATGAGCGCCACGATCATTTCAAGAGGCACGGTCAACAAAAAATATTCCAGTGAACCGAACAAACTTGCGCCTGCGATATTATCCCGGAAGAAGTGGGCGTAATTCTCCAGCCCAATAAACTTCGTCGCGCCGGGCGTCAACATCTTGAAATCGGTCAACGAGAATATCAGCGCCGCCAGAATGGGCAGCGCTTTGAGCAAAACAAATCCGATCAACCAGGGCGAAAGAAACAATAATCCAATACGGGCTTCTTGGTGTAGACGAGTGCCTCGCGCGAATTTATTTTTCACAGCGCCCCCATTTTGTTCCATAGCTTCCATTCTTTTCTCCTAAAATTCCACAACCTCTTTACCCGCTAATTTATCCTGGATTCTTTCGACCACGGTATCCAAATGCTTGGGCTGATGCACAAAATCAAGGTCATCTGATCTCAAGGTGAGCACCGGGCACAGGTCGAACGCGCCCAGCCACTCGTCGTAGAAAGAATCGAGCAGGGTCAAATAGTCAGGTGTGATGCCAGTTTCCATATTTCGGGCACGGCGGCGAATCCGATTCATCAACACATTCACCGGTGCCTTGAGGTAGATCAACAGATTCGGGCGCGGGATGCTGTTCACCGTCAATTCATACAAGCGGCGATACGCGAGATAGTCACGCTCGCCCAGATCGCCCATGTGCTGCAAGGCACGCGCAAAAATATGGAAATCCTCATATATGCTTCGGTCCAAGATCGCCGAACGCGCATCGCGTGCAGCTTCCAAATACTGCTCAGCGCGGTGCCCCAGAAAAAAGATCTGTAGATGGAAAGACCACGCGCGCATATCACCGTAAAAATCTGCCAGATACGGGTTATCTGCGACCGACTCGTAGCCCGTCCGCCAGCCGAGCCGTGCACCGATCCGCTCGGTGAGCGAGGTTTTTCCCACACCAATGTTTCCAGCGACTACAATTAGATGCTTGGTCATAAAAGCCTCACATGAAAAGATGATTGCAGTATAGAGGCAACAAACAATTTTGTCGAGAGTCTATGAAACTGGACTAAATATAATTTTGAAACTAAGGCGATTCATCACCCCCATGCTTAAAATAAAGGATGCCTCCGGCTGGACCATGTTCGTTTTTGGAGTGCTTGCGCTTCTTGCCGGACTTTTGGGGCTGCTCCGCCCCGAATTGCTTTTATCTAGCCTCGGCTTCGTCGTGTTGGACCGCTCAGCCCGAGCCGCTGGCGATTACACACTGGTATTTATGATTGGATCATCAATGGCATCGTTCAACATCGGCGTTTATTATATTCTTGCTTCTCTGAACGATCTACGACCCTTCTATAAATGGACCGTTCCCTATCGCTGCCTCACATTCATTGTTTTTACAACCGTTGCCCTAACTGGTTTAGCCCCCACCCGCTTCCTCGCTGTGGGAGCCTGGGAATTGACCGGCGCCATTGCCACCGGCATCGCCCTTTATTCTGAAAACAAAAAGTAGGAGACTTCGTCATGCGCTCAAACTGGATCGAATACAAAGGCAAAAAAATCCTCTTTCAGGATTTTTCAAAATTATTCTATAACTCCGCCGCGGTAAAAGCGGAACTGAACGAAATAATAAAGATTGTCACGGCCGAGCCAAAAGACTCTGTGCTGGTGCTCACTGATATGCGCGATACAAATGTCGGAGGCGACCTCATCCCCGCCATGAATGCCGCCTCTACCGCCACCAAAGATCATATTCACAAAACAGCCGTGCTGGGCGTAATTGGCATGAAGCGCAAATTAGCTGACCTGCTGACCGCGCTCACAGGGCAACCGCTCAAATATTTTGGGCTCTCCCGTTTCTGGCGGGAAAACCCCTTACCACAAAGGGTCACAATGGTACACAAAGGATGTTTTTTTCTTTTTCCTTCGTGACCCTTTGTCTCCTTTGTGGTTGAGAAAGAGATTCCCGTTAAAAACGGTAGAGCCCTATTTTGACGATATCGAATCAGCCAATAATTGGCTGATAGAAGAAGATGAAGAATAAGAACACGAAACTCCGGGACACGAACAGCCCGGAGTTTTTATTTTGATATAATCTCAATATCGCCATACAAACAATCGATCAATCGAATAGGCAGATATGAGTGACTTTCTCCATTTTCTGAATACAGCCAGCATGGACTCATTGACGAGTATTTCTGGTATTTCACAAGCGCTGGCAGAGAACTTGATTGCTGCCCGCCCCTTCGCGGTGGTGGAGGATTGCTTGAAGGTGCGCGGCATGGGAAAGAATCTGCTTACCCGCGCACAGTCCGCTTTTGAGGCAGTCGAGCCGGAAATATCGGAAACAAAGGAAACCGCCATGATCCCTGTTGAAGAAAAAGAACCCATGCAAATCGAAAAGAGTCAATCAATACCCGAACCAGCGTGGGAGGACAAACCATCTTTCGGTAAACGTACGGGACAAGTGCTCTTGAATGTTTTCCGGGCATTGGTGCGGTTGCTCTTGCTGGTCATCTTGATCGGTGGCATCGGCGCAGGGATCTACTATGGAGCCCCATACTTGCGAGAAAAATTTATCGCGCCGGTGGAGCAAAACACCGTACGTGTCAACGAACTTGAAAATGAAATCTCAGGTCTGCAGACCCAATTGACCGAGATCAACAACCAATTAACTGAAACCAATAACCAATTGGCTCAAACAAATACCCGCATTGATGGGATCGAGCAATCAGTGGAAGCGCATACGGCTTCGCTTAAAGAACTCAAGACTATGCAAACCACGATAGAAACGCAGATCAAAGAAAGCAATGATAAGACGTTGCTGGCGTTGAAACATGAAGTCATGCTGACCCGCACATTGGACACGCTTGCCCGCGCAAGACTGTATCTTGCCCAAAGCAATTTTGGTCTTGCGAAAGAGGACGTCCAATCCGCGCGGGATTTGTTGGGCAAGTTAAATGCCGAGGCAAAGGATGAAGTTTTGACTCAGGCGATTGCGCGGTTGGATCTGGCATTGGGCAACCTGCCTGCCTTCCCGGTGGTTGCATCCGGAGATCTGGAGATCGCCTGGCAAATTCTGATAACCGGTGAAGCAATTGCCACTTCTACACCTGAGCCAGCATCAGCGACAACGGGCACTCCCCTACCTGAGCCCACTGCGGGAACTATACCAACCGCAACTGCAACTGCAACTCCATAATATCAAAGAACCCCGAGGATAAGCTCGGGGTTCTTTTTTGGCTGATATACAATGCTCGCAAGGGTATAATTTCGTAAGTCATCATACATCAGGAGAATTTCCATGGCATTCAAAATCAAATTCGGCACGGACGGCTGGCGCGGAGTCATCGCGGAAGATTATACGTTTGACAATGTTCGACGGGCGACGCAAGGCTTCGCGTCTTATCTTCTCGAAAAGGACTACGCTGGCAGATCGGTCGTGGTGGGACATGACAAACGCTTTCACTCGGAGAACTTCGCTGCGGCGGTTTCTGAAGTGTTAGCAGGTAACGGACTAAATGTTTACCTCACCGATGGCGCGACGCCGACACCTGTCATCGCATTTGAAGTGGTCAACAAAAAGGCGTGCGGCGCGGTCAACATTACAGCGTCACACAATCCGCCCACGGATAATGGATTCAAAGTCCGTGACCCGAATGGCGGAGCGATAGACCCCGAGGGTCTGAAAAGGATCGAAGCGCTGATTCCAGATTCGGTTGAAGAAGTGAAGCGGATCGATATCAAATCCGGAATCAAGGATGGGAAGATTGTCAAGTTCGATGCATCCGAAGCGTATTTTATCCACGTCCAAAAATTTGTGGATATTCAAAAGATCAAGGACGCGGGTTTCACTGTGATGGTGGATGCGATGTGGGGCAACGGCGCGGGCTGGTTCACACGCTTGCTTGGCGGCGGCAAAACGAAGATCATTGAAATTCATAATGAACGAAATCCATCGTTCCCTGAGATGAAGCGACCGGAACCGATCCGCCCGAACATTGACGTGGGCCTCAAAGCCACGGTCACCAACAAAGCGGATGTGTTGCTCATCACTGACGGCGATGCGGACCGTTGCGGCATCGGCGATGAGAACGGCGAGTTCATTAATCAACTGCGCGTGTACGCGCTGCTGGCTTTTTATCTGCTGGAAGTGCGCGGTGAACGCGGACCGATCGTGAAGACGCTTTCAACCACCGGCATGTTGAACAAACTCGGCAAGCTCTATGACGTTCCAGTGTACGAGACCGGTGTGGGATTTAAATACGTGGCGCCGAAGATGATGGAAACGGACGCGCTGATCGGCGGCGAAGAAAGCGGTGGATATGCGTTCCGGGGTAACGTCCCTGAACGCGATGGTATCCTTGCAGGCTTATACTTCCTTGATTTCATGATGCGCACCGGCAAGAAACCGACTGAACTGCTCACGATGTTGTTCGATAAACTTGGCGGTGAATATTTCTATGACCGCGTGGACACACCTTTCAGCGGCGACCGCAAGACCCGTGAAGAACTAATTCTCAATGCCAAGCCTCAAACCCTCGGCGGTTTGAAAGTGACCGAACTCATCACTGTGGATGGCTTCCAGTTTAAGCTCGAAGATGGCGGTTGGCTGTTGATCCGTTTCAGCGGCACGGAACCGATCATGCGCGTGTATTGCGAGACCATGCATCAGGACAAAGTGAAGGCAATGCTGGAAGATGGTTTGAAAGTAGCCGGGATCAAATAAGCGTTTACACCAATATTCATTATTAACCCCGTATTTAATTTGGGACGCAGAAAAACGCTGATTCACGCTGATCAAAAGAAAAAGATATGAAGAAGGCGAATAAAATACCTCAAGACTACGACGACGGCATGTTACCTGAATATGATTTCACGGGCAAAAAAGATGTGCGCGGAAAATATTATCGCGCAAGACAACAGGGATACACCGTCCGTATTCATAACGAGGATGGCACAGTGACCGAACAACAATTCAGTCCCACAATAACGCTTGACCCGGAAGTAGGTATCTACTTTCCTGATTCTGAAAGCGTCAACAAGGCATTGCGATCGTTAATTGCGCTTATTCCCAACCAGCAAATTGGTGAAAAGAAAGCGAAATACAAAGCAGACAAGAAAGTTACAAGAAAAATTGCCGCTAGCAAATAGTTGTTGGTAATACTCCTGCGTAAATACCTAACTTGTAACCGTGGCCGGCTTCCAGTTCAAGCTCGAAGATGGCGGCTGGTTACTCATCCGCTTCAGCGGCACAGAACCGATCATGCGCGTATATTGCGAGACGATGCATCAGGATAAAGTGAAGGCAATACTGGATGATGGCTTGAAAGTTGCTGGGATCAAATAAGCATCCAAGTCGGACAAAAAAATCCCTGTCACCTGGCAGGGATTTTTTATTCAGGACAAACCATACCTTTTTCCTATGCATATGGTCATATGGCGTAATTTGTTTTATCTGTTATAATTTTCACAATCATTGTCCGAATATGCTTACAGACACCCACTGCCATTTGGATTTAGACAAATTCGACGAAGACCGCGACGCGGTCCTTCAACGCGCACTCAATATAGGCGTAATGCGGATTTTGATTCCCGCGCTGGATTACGAATCAAGTCGCGCGGCGATCAAGCTGGCAGAGTCGCATCCCAATATTTACGCAGCGGTTGGCTTCCACCCGACGGGTTTGGATAAGTGGGATGAGTCGTCGCTTGAGAATCTGCGGAAGTTAATTCTCCCTAGCCCTCTCCCGAGGGGAGAGGGGATTCACGATGGAGAGTCCCCCTCTCCCACCGGGAGAGGGGTTAGGGGTGAGGGCAAGATCGTCGCCATCGGCGAGATCGGACTCGATTACTACTGGGTCAAAGAAGCGGATAAACAAGCTCTCCAACGCGAGATACTCAAGCAACAACTCAAACTCGCGCAGGACGTGAACAAACCTGTCATCATCCACATGCGCGAAGAGAATGACGCGTGGTTCGGGCAGGCATCCATTGACCTGCTGAATATCCTCAGCGAATGGCATCAAGAACTCCGCGCACAGCATCATACGCTGAAAGATAAACCCGGCGTACTACATTCCTACAATGGCAATTTTGAAACCGCGCAAAAGGCAATCGACCTAAATTTCTATATCGGCGTCACCGGTCCGGTCACGTATAAAAACGCGGAAGAGAAGCGTCAAATCATCCGCCAATTGCCGCTCGATCGGCTGCTCATCGAAACCGATTCGCCCTTCCTCGCCCCCGTCCCGCAGCGCGGCAAACGCAACGAACCTGCATTCGTAGCACATATTGCTGATAAAATTGCAGAAATTTACATGACAACCCGCGAACAGATCGCCGAGCGCACCTCGGCAAATGCCAATCGTCTATTCGGTTGGGGAGGCTAACGTTTGAGCACGACCACATTTTTTACCTCGGTACAAGATCAACTTCAAGCAATCGAACAGCGGATACGGGAACAGGCTGGGGATGAACAGCATCCCGACTTGCGTTCTGCGCTTGAACATTTACTGGCGGCAGGTGGCAAACGCATCAGACCAACCCTCGGCTTGCTCGTTGGAAATATGCTGGGTGCGCCCGATAACGATAAACTCATCACCCTTGGGGCATCCGTGGAACTGCTCCATACTGCAACCCTGGTTCACGATGACTTAATTGACGGCGCGCTCCTGCGCCGCGGCATGCCCACGCTCAACGCACGCTGGTCCCCCGCTGCAACAGTCCTCACCGGAGACTTCCTCTTCGCCCGCGCTGCCAAACTGGCTGCAGAGACCGATTACCTGCCCCTCATGAAATTATTTTCTGAAACGCTCGCCACCATCGTCAACGGCGAATTGACTCAGATGTTCTCGGCGCGCGGTGTGATCGAACGCAATAACTACTACAACCGCATTTATGCCAAGACCGCATCCTTATTTGAAATGTCATCGCTTGCGGCAACCATGGTCGCCACTGAGAATCAAGATGTCCGCGATTCAATGAAAGCCTTCGGCTATGAAGTCGGTATGGCATTCCAGATCGTGGATGATATCCTCGACTTCACCGGCGATCAATCCACAGTGGGCAAGCCGATTGGCTCAGACCTGCTGAACGGACTCGTCACATTGCCAGCCATTTACTATGCTGAAGAACATCCTGATGATGAAGACATACTGTCCCTGCCCGGCGGCGGCTGGAAAGATACCGAGCGCGTCCAACGCATCGTGGATAACATCCGCAAGAACGCTGCGATCGAGAAGGCGATGAACGAGGCGCGACAAGCTGTCAGCCGCGCAATCAGCGCATTGGAAGACGCACCAGTTTCCGTTGAGCGAGACGCGTTGGAAGAATTGGCGAAGTTCATTGTTGATAGAAAAGTCTAAATCCAGACTTCGGAAGTCTTGAAGGCTTCCGAAGTCTATGAGTTATCTTATGCCTAATCCCCGTAAACCATTCCGTATTAACGTCGGTTTTATTGTCCATGAGGAAATTGGATATGATCACGAATTTCCTTTTGAGGTCAGTAAGATCGTTATCGACGACCTTGAACTGAGAAACGTTGTGGGCGCCGTGCATGTTGGTCGTACGCAGCAGGGACTCGTCGTACAAGGTGGCTTCGAAGGTGACACCTCGATCGAGTGTGTTCGTTGCCTGAAAGATTTCTCGCATCACCTGACCTGGGAAATGACCGAGCTATTCGCCTTTCACAACAAACCGGTCGATGAAATGGGTCTGATCCTGCCGGAGGGCAATCAAATTGACCTGGCGCCCATCCTGCGTGAATACGCCCTGCTCGAGGTGCCGATCAAACCGCTCCACGACCCTGAATGCAAAGGCTTATGCATCGAATGCGGACAGGATTTGAACCTCAAGGACTGCGGTCACAGCCAGGATGTGGACGATTCGCCGTTTGCGGCTTTGAAAAAATTATTGTAGTAAAATAGGCGCTATGCAATCCAGACCTGACTTCCCAATGGTGACAATTACCATGTTGATGTCCCCCATGCGAATGGAGACCTCAAGCCGCGTCTGGATCGCACGTTAGGTTTTTTTGTACCTACAATAACGGGCTGTCCATTTTGCGGACAGCCTTTTTGTTTGTAAAACCAAAACCATTAAACACAAAGGACACAAAGTACACAAAGGTTTTTCTTAATGCCTTCGTGCCCTTAGTGCCCTTCGTGGTAAAAGAATTACGGAGGCACGAATGCCTGAAAATATTTTAATCGCCATCGCCTGGCCCTACGCCAATGCCGAAATCCATGTCGGGAATATTACTGGTTCGCATTTACCCGGTGACATTGCTGCACGCTATCACCGCCTCAAAGGGAATAAAGTGCTAATGGTCAGCGGCACGGACTCGCACGGTACGCCGGTCGTCATTGCCGCGGATAAAGAAGGCAAGCCCGTTGAAGAAGTATACAAGCGCTACCACGATGGCTTCCTTGAACTGTTCAAAGGCTTTGGCATCACTTATGACCTCTTCACATCGACCCATACTGAGACACACTTCAAGGTCTCGCAAGCCATTTTCCTGGCTCTGCTGAAGAACGGCTTTATGTTCAAGCAATTCAGCAAGCAGTGGTACTCCCCCTCTGCGAAAAAATTCCTGCCTGACCGCTACGTCGAAGGGACTTGTTATATCTGCGGTTTCGAAGGCGCGCGTTCCGATCAATGCGATAACTGCGGCAATGTGCTCGAGCCGGAGAAGCTAATCAATCCGCGCGCCAAGACCGGCGATGGTGCGCTCGAATTACGCGAGACCGAACATTTTTATTTGGACCTCTCGAAACTTGAACCAGATGTCAAAAATTTTTTGCGGGAACGCGCGCCGCATATGCGCGATACCGTGTTGGGTGAATCGCTCGGCAAGATCGAAAGCGAAGGGCTCAAATCGCGGTCCATTACACGTGACCTCGATTGGGGCATTCCCGTCCCGGTTGAGGAAGAAGGTTGGGAAACGAAAAAACTCTACGTGTGGTTTGAGGCCGTGATCGGCTACCTCTCCGCTCCCATTGAGTGGGCGCAGTTAGCGGGTGAGAAGGAAGCGTGGCGCGATTGGTGGACGAATCCCGAAGCGAAACAATACCATTTCATTGGCAAGGACAACATCTTCTTTCACACGTCGCAGTGGCCCGCCGAATTAATGGGCGCGGGCAGTGCGTTCATGGAAACCTTTGCGCCCTCACCCCAGCCCTCTCCCGCAGGCGAGGGAGCGAAGTTGACGCTGCCATATGACGTGCCCGCGAATCAATTCATGAATCTCGAAGGCAAAAAGATCAGCGGGTCGCGCAACTGGGCGGTGTGGGGACGCGATGCGCTGACGCGTTATGATCCCGATGCGCTGCGTTATTATCTGACGGTGAATATGCCCGAAACCAAAGATAGTGATTGGGATTGGGCTGAGTTCGTGGCACGCAATAATAACGAACTGGTGGCGACATGGGGCAACCTTGCGAATCGCGTGCTGGCATTTTGTTATAAGAATTGGGAAGGCTTTGTACCCGATGTGCCTTTCGATGACGCTCAGGGTGAAGTCACGCTTCGCCCCGCGGATTTGAACCT